>JBFFMM010000033.1:0-19954 GCA_041554075.1 Draconibacterium sp.
CACCACCTCTTCCCATTCCGAACAGAGAAGTTAAGCCCGTCAGCGCCGATGGTACTGCGTAAAAGTGGGAGAGTAGGTCGCTGCCAATTTATTCGAAGCCCGTGTTCTTTTGAGCACGGGCTTTTTTATTGGTGTTAATTAAGCTAAAAAGTACTTAAGTTGTAAGCAACACTTAAATGCTTTTTTTAGTTTTGTGCATTAAAGATGAAAATGTATGTATAGAGCACGTTTTAGTTTTATTACATTCTTGTTTATTCTAATTGTTCCACTAATTTCAGTAGCGCAGCGAGGCGGTGATTTTGAAATGGAAGGTGAGATGGGCAAAGAGTCTAAAAGCAAATCTTCCCAAGAGAAGGAAATTGTATCAAAAACAGGTTTGTGGAATGTGAGTGGGTATGGCGCATTTCAGGATTCTACAAAGCTTGACACTTTACATGATTATTCACATATATTTCACCCTATATATAAAAAAGCACTTACTGCAACTTATGTAGGAAATTATGGAACACCGGCAATTGATAATGATTTTTTTAACCGGAAATACACTACCAGTTACTTTTTTGCACAATCGCGCGACGCATATATATTAACACCGCAAAAAGTTGATTTTTATAATACTACTACTCCATATACCCGATTGGATTATAGCCAAAGTGAAAACAAATCGAAAAACAACGAAACACGCTTTAATGTTATTCATTCGCAGAATATAACTCCTTTTTGGAACTTTACTTTCAGAACAAATCAGGAGAAATCGGATGGGCAGTATACTTCACAAGAATCAAAAAATAATTTTGTAGCTCTTTATTCTAGTTATAACCGAGAGAATATCAATGTATATGGTGGTGTAATTTCGAATACAATTAGAAATGGAGAGAATGGAGGATTAAAATTAGATTCTTCTATTTACAACGGGCAAGACGCTGAATTTTGGAATATGCGTTTGGATGAATCTGATTCAAAATTTGGTTTTACATCGTATTTTGCAAATGGTGAATATCAATTTGGAAAATATGAAAATACCTCCGATACCACTAAAACTTTCATTCCTCTTCTTGGATTCATCTATTCAATGCAGTACGACAGAAACAACCAGGAATTTATGGAAGAAGAGGATGCGGAAAATGATTTTTGGGAAAATACCTATTATCCTGAAGATTATACCAAAGATTCAATTCGTTTTAATAGAATAACGAACGTCTTTCAACTCAAGCAGTACGAAAATGCCGATAAAAAATACAGTTTTGGAAAGCGTGCATTTTTGGGGCATGAATTAAATCGGGGATCAATGCCTGGAGTTCAATATAATGATACAACACATATTCGAACCGATATCAAATACTCAAATATTTTTGTTGGAGGAGGAATTTTTCGTCAAACCGGTAAATTCTGGAACTGGAATTTTGATGGAAAGTTTTATTTAACCGGACGAAATTCGGGCCAATTTGAATTAAACGGCGATGTTTCGAAACCATTTTCTTTTGGTGGTGATTCAACGGCGTCGCTAAATTTTACCGGAAGCATTGAAAATAAGGTTGCAGATTATTTTCAGGAGAACTTTCGGTCGAACCATTTTCAATGGACTAACCGTTTCGATATGGAACAACGCATGACTGTTGGCGGAAATTTTAGAATGCCACAGCGCAATTTTTTAATCGGAGCAAAATATTCAATTATCAATAATTATATTTATAACGATACTCAAGGAATTCCAAATCAAACTGGCGATGAAATCTTAGTTCTCTCGGCTTATTTGGATAAGGATTTTCAATACCGAAGACTGCATTTTAGAACAAGAGTTTTGTGGCAAAAGGCATCGAACGAGGAATACATTCATTTACCCGATTTATCAAGCTTTATTTCCACATTTTATCAATTTACCATATCAAAGGTAATGTTTACTCAAATAGGTGCCGACGTGCGTTACAATACAAAATATTATGCCGACGCATATGAACCGTCAATCGGTTTGTTTTATTTGCAAAACGACACAAAATATGGGAACTATCCATACATTGATGTTTATGCTAACCTTCGGCTGAAACGTACCCGGGTATTTTTTAAATTTATGAATATTGGAACCAACTTTTTGAACGGAGTGTACATGACAACGCCACATTATCCTATGAACAGAGCTACTTTTCGTTTAGGAGTTTCCTGGGCATTTTACGATTAATCAATCGGATGAACTATTTGTACTACTCGGTTGTAATGAACCCATTTTTTCTATGATCTCCTCTACCAAATCATAGAACTCAGCTAATATCATAGCCGTTGCTCCCCAAATTATTTCTCCATCGAATTTAATGCATGGCACTTGTAATACGCCGGTGAGTGTATTTAATTCAATTTGTGCAAAGGGCGGTTTGAATTCTTTTATCGGGAAACAAATTATTTTCTCTACTTCCTGTTCGCATAAGCTAAACGAAGGTTTTTTATCGAGCCAGCCAACTATGGGGTGCACCTGAAAATTGCTTACTTCGACATAAAAATCAGAAAGTTGCCCAAGGATTTGTATAGATTCTGACCGTACACCAATTTCTTCAAAAGTTTCACGTAAAGCTGTTTCAATCGCTGTCTCGCCAACTTCCATTCGCCCTCCCGGAAGTGCAATTTGTCCGGCATGGAATTTCATAAACATAGGACGTTTTATCAGGTACACTTTTAACTCATTTTCTTCTTGAAAAAGAAGTAATAAAACACTACTGTTTTTTATCTTGGTTTTATCGTGTGGTGCAGCTTTTAGTTTTCGTCCGGGCGGTAACATTTTTTGATGCGAACTTTCGCCCGGAAGTTTATCGTGAAGATGTTTTGATATTGTAAGGTGTAAATCATTCATGCAGCAAATATAATAAGATACACTCTCATACCATTTTGTTGGTATAACAGATTATAGCTATGGAAAATTAACAATAATACAGCATAAAAGTTTTGTTTCAAACGGATCAGAATCTTCAAATGGTTATACATCAAATGCTTTTTCTTTCCTACTGATAAATGAATTTAATCGAAACGAATTGTTTTCTCGGGCGACATTTTACTTACAAAATAGCTGGGAATAATTAGTATTACCGAGGTGATGGCAATGGTGCCCAAATTCAAGAATAATAGGTGAAGAAATGAAAAGTTCATGGGAACAAATTCGACATAATATGATGTTGGATCGAGTTTGATGATATGAAATATTTTTTGGATGAAAAGAATGGTAACTCCAATGGCATTTCCCCATAACATGCCTCGGCCTGTAAGAAAAACCGAAAGATAAATAAACACTTTTCGGATGCTCCAATTGGGACTACCCATGGCTTTTAGTACCCCAATCATTGTACTGCGTTCGAGTATAAGCACTAATAACCCCGACACCATATTAAAGCCCGCCACCATAACCATTAAAATAAGTATAATCCACACATTCATATCTAAAATGGCCAGCCAGTCAAAAATCTGGGGGTATTGACGAGTGATGTTTTGAGTACGTAAAATTTCGCTGTTTTCGTCGCGATACTGAATAACGGTATTTCTAATTTCTTGCTCAATGTTATCGATTTGGAAAAAGTCGCTTAGCGAGATTTCGAACCCCGTAACCTGGTCGCCGCGCCAATTGTTTAGTCGCTGAACTTGTTTTATATCGCCCACAATAAACCGCTTGTCAAACTCTTCGAAACCAGTGCGATAAATTCCACCAACTCTTAATTGCAGCATTCGCGGGACTACCTCTTTTTCGTTGATAAAATAGAAAACAGCCTTGTCGTTTAATTTCAGATTAAGGAGTTTTGATACCTGATCAGAAAGTAAAATGTCGTTTATTCGTGTACTGTCATTAATGGCGGGCACTGTTCCTTCAACAAGGTTTTTAGCAAAAAAATTCCAATTGTAATCGGTACTTACTCCTTTAAAAACAATCCCTTGAATGTACTCGTCGGTTTTTATCATTCCGGGTTTAGTGGCAAAAACCTGAACATGTTCAACTCCCGGTATTGTTTTTATCGTTGGTAAAAAAGGCTGATTTTCGGATACAGCTTGTGTTTCGTAAGAGTTGTTTGAGTCATAATTTACCACTTGAATGTGCGAACCAAAGCCAATTACTTTATTTCTGATTTCGCTTTTAAAACCGGTAACCACGGCCACAGCAATTATCATAACCGCAAGCCCCAATGCAATGCCGGCCAAAGCAATACGAATAATACGTTGCGACAAGAGCTTTTTATTGGCTTTATCGAAAAATAACCGACGTGATATAAAGAGCTCGATATTCATGGATTTTTAACTATTATTTGCATGAGCAAATTAACGGAATCAATCAACTGATTGTATGTTTATATTGTTGAAGCAACTGTGTTTTTGTCTTCCGAAACTTTCTTTTTTCCATTAATAAACGGAAGAATAGCCACCGAAATTGCTCCAATCAAAATAATCATGGCAGTCATTGAAGAATGCGCAACAAAGGCAAAAATAATTCCGTTTTCATTCGCAACGCCATAAAGCGAAAGTGCTTCCTTTGCCATAAAATGCCAGGCTCCAATTCCACCTTGTACCGGAGCGACCATTCCAAAACTAGCCAAAACAAAGGTGGTTAATCCGGCAATAGGATTCAAATCAGAAGTAAACTCGAAAGCAAAAAAGACAGCGTACAGCATTACATAGTACATAAGCCAGATAAACACAGAATGAAAATAGAACCATCCTTTTTTCTCAATGTTTCGAATTGAAATAAAACCTTCTTTAAAGTTGAGAATGATTTCGATAATTTTTTTGAATAAGGCAGTTCCTTTAAGTGCATTTCGGAAAATGAAAAACAAAATAGCAGCTACTAAAACTCCAACAATCAAATACGGTGAAGATATGGCTACGAGCAGTTTTTCATGAATTTCGGGATTTGCATTAATGAAGTGCAGCATTTTTCCAAACTGCGCTACTATTATTATTCCAAGCAATATTAGCAAGGAAATTAAATCGACCAATCGTTCAGCAACAACAGTTCCTACAAGTTTTGTAAACGATATTTTTTCGTAACGAGCTAAAACGCCACATCGCGATACTTCTCCCATACGGGGAAAGGCCATATTCATAAAATAGCCAACCATTACTGCCAGAAAAGTATTGATAAAGCGAGGTTTGTGTCCAATCGGTTCAATCATTAAACCCCATCGTAAGGTACGACTTATATGACTTAACAAACCTAAAAAAAGCGACAGGCCAACCCACCAGTAGTTTACATCGTTCCGTAAAACCGACTTTATTCGTTCAATATCCTGATCTTTATAAATAAGCCAAAAAATAAATGCACCCAATGTGAAGAAGGCTAGAAACTGAAGAATCTTAATGACTGTCTTTTTCAAAATTTAGATTTTTAAAGCTTTCTTTTATATCGACGTTAATTCCCTCTAAAATTTTACTAATTTCGAGGCGCCAATAATAACCGTTAGGTTAAGCTATTCCAGCAAACAAAAATATAAATTTGTTTTATTTAAAGCACTAAAAAGGCGATTAAGTACGAATTTGAAAATGGACGAGGTAGAATGTTATGAGTTTTGTACGACCCAAAAAGAATTTAGGTCAGCATTTTTTAACCGATCAGAATATTGCACGGAAAATTGTTGACAGTCTTGGAACCAATGTTTCCGACGTTTTGGAAATAGGCCCGGGAATGGGTGTACTTACCCAATACTTACTACAGCGACCCGAATTGAATGTACATGTTGTGGAAATCGATCGCGATTCTGTTGAATATCTAAAACATAATTTTTCGGAATTGAAATACATTTGGTCCGAGGATTTTCTGAAATCAGATATCTCATCGAAGTTTACAGGAAAGTTTAGTGTAATTGGTAATTTCCCCTATAATATTTCGTCGCAAATATTTTTTAAAGTTTTAGAAATGCGCAACCGGGTGCCCGAGGTAGTTGGTATGGTGCAAAAGGAAGTGGCCGAACGAATTGCTTCTAAACACGGGACAAAAGTATATGGAATTACGAGCGTTTTGTTACAGGCTTTTTTCGATATTGAGTATTTATTTACTGTATCAGAAGGAGTGTTTAATCCACCTCCTAAAGTAAAATCAGCCGTAATTCGTTTAACACGTAACTCAGTTATGGAGTTGCCTTGCAACGAAGTTTTTTTTGTTAAAGTTGTAAAAGCTGCTTTTAATTTGAGACGAAAAATGTTGCGAAATTCCTTAAAAGAAATTTGTACAAATCTGCCCAAAGAATATGCCGAAAAAAGACCGGAACAACTTTCGGTGGATGAATTTATAGATTTAACTTGTAAAATCGAAAATCTCGAAAAGAATTAGGTATGAGTTTTGAAATTACAAAAGAAAGTATAGAACAACTTAGGTTTTTAGTGGAGGAGCAACAAAAAGAAGAAGTTGCTGCTTTAATGAAAGATTTGCATCCGGCAGACATTGCCGAGATAATGGATGACTTAAATACCGAAGAAGCGAAATTTATTTACTTGCTTTTAGACGGTGAAAAAGCTTCCGATGTGCTGATTGAGATTGACGAAGATGACAGAAGACGTTTTTTAAAAGTACTACCGCCTGAATTTATTGCCAGTAAGTTTATTGAATTTATGGACTCGGATGATGCGGCAGATATTGTTGCCGAACTCGACGAGGATGTTCAGAAGGAAGTTCTAAACGAAATTGAAGACCTTGAACAAGCAGGTGATATTGTTGATTTGTTGGAATACGACGAAGACTCGGCCGGTGGTATTATGGCCAAAGAGTTGGTTACAGTAAACGAAAACTGGACAGTAGCTACTTGTTTAAAAGAAATTAGCAAACAAGCCGAAGAGGTTGACGAAATATTTTACATTTATGTAATTGATGACGGCGAAAAATTGAAAGGACTTTTGTCGTTGAAAAAACTAATACTAAATCCTACCAATGCAAAAATCTCGAACCTGTACGAGCCCGACATAAAAATGGTAAATACAGATGCTCGTCAGGAGGAAGTGGCTGAAATTATGGACAAATACGACTTGGTAGCCATTCCGGTTGTTGACGATATTGGCCGTTTAAAAGGTAGGATTACTTTCGATGATGTGATTGATATTGTTCGTGAAGAAGCCGAGAAAGATTACCAAATGGTTTCGGGTATTTCGGGAGATGTTGAGCCGGGCGATAAAGTTTGGGAAGTATTGCGGGCGCGTTTCCCATGGTTGTTAATTGGTTTGTTGGGAGGTATTTTAGGAGCAATTGTTTTAGCTTCGCACGAGGAATCGCTTACCAAAGTAACCGAACTGGCCTTTTTTATTCCACTTATTGCGGCCATGGCCGGTAATGTGGGTGTGCAGTCTTCTTCAATTGTTGTGCAAAGTATTGCCAGTGGTGTAAAAGACATTGAAACACCATCGCGAAAATTATTTAAAGAAGTTTCGGTGGCTTTGGCAACAGCATCAATTTTTGCCACTTTAATATTTCTGTACAATTATTTTACTTCCGGGAATATGGCTCTAACTTATTCGGTTTCATTGAGTTTGTTTATTGTAATTTTGTTTGCGTCGTTATTTGGTACTGTAATTCCATTAATCCTTAATCGGTTTAAAATTGATCCGGCCCTGGCAACAGGACCATTTATCACAACCATGAACGATATTTTAGGGCTTATGATTTATCTGTTGATAGGACAAATGTTTTTTGGTATTTTATAACAAAAAGGTGAGTAGAAAACGAATTTTAATTGGAAGAAAAGATATCGCCGATTTTCCAAAATTAGGCTTGGGAGGTATCGAAGTAAAAATTGATTCCGGTGCTTACACCTCAAGTTTTCATTGCACAAGTATTGAGAAATATTTGGAAGATGGGAAAGAGTCAATTCGCTGTGTTTTTCTCGATCCGGATCATATTCAGTACCATGAAAAAGAGTTCTGTTTCGACAATTTTAATATTCGTAAAGTAAAAAGTTCGAACGGAATAGTAGAAGAGCGCTTCTCTGTTTTTACCGAGATTGTAATTTTTGATGAAGCTTATCAGATTGAACTAACCCTCACCGAAAGGGCAGACATGAAACACCCTGTTTTACTCGGAAGAAAATTTACTTCAAAGAAATTTTTGATTGATACTTCAAGAAAAAATCTTTCTTTTAACAACAACATAATTGAAATACATATCTGACAAAAGCATTAGTTTCCGGTTGATCCAATCATGGGAACAATCAAACTTATCTTTTGTTATGAATTAAATAGATATACTAATAAATATGAAAATTGTAATTTTATCGAGAAACCAAAATTTGTATTCCACAAAAAGATTGGTTGAAGCCGGAGTTCAACGTGAACACGAAATGCTTGTAGTTGATCATTCGAAATGTGATTTAATTATAGAAAAAAAGAACCCGGTAATTATATATAAAGGTCAAAAGTTAGAAAATGTAGATGCTGTTATTCCTAGAATTGGAGCTTCTGTTACTTTCTTTGGAACGGCAGTTGTTCGGCAATTCGAAATGATGAAAGTATTTACAGCTGTGGAATCACAAGCTTTGGTTCGTTCTCGTGATAAATTACGAAGTTTGCAAATATTATCGCGTGCAGGTTTGGGACTTCCAAAAACTGTTTTCTCAAACTATTCTAAAAATGTAAAAGATATTATACAAGGAGCCGGAGGTGCTCCGGTTGTTATCAAATTATTGGAAGGAACACAGGGACTTGGTGTGGTTTTAGCCGAAACCAACAATGCTGCCGAATCGGTAATCGAAGCTTTTAATGGCTTAAAAGTTAGAGTAATTGTTCAGGAATTTGTAAAAGAGGCAAAAGGAGCTGATTTGCGAGCATTTGTTGTTGATGGTGTTGTTGTTGGGGCTATGAAGCGCCAGGGAAAAGAAGGCGAGTTTAGATCGAATCTGCATCGGGGAGGAAGTGCTAATATTATTGAGCTTTCGGAAGATGAAGAAAATGCGGCACTAAAAGCTGCCAGAGTAATGGGACTGGGAGTGTGTGGAGTTGATATGTTACAATCAAGCCATGGTCCACTAATTTTGGAGGTAAATTCGTCACCAGGTTTGGAAGGTATTGAAATGGCTACAGAAAAAGATATTGCAAGAAGCATTATTCGTTATGTAGAACGTAATGTTTAACTAATTCAAGAATGGTAACCAAAAGAGAATTCACTATACTAGGCGGACAAATTTCGCCTGGACAAAAACGAATTTTAAACCTGGACATTGCACGCTTACACACGCAAACAAAAATAGAAATACCTGTAATTGTGGAGCGAGGTGCTGTTGATGGCCCCGTTTTATTGTTGAATGCAGGTATTCATGGAGATGAGTTAAATGGAGTTGAAATTGTTCGCGAACTTTTGGCACGGAAATATACAAAGCCGCAAAAGGGAATGGTCATCTGTATTCCTACTTTAAATGTATTTGGGTTTTTAAACCAAAAACGTGAATTCCCGGATGGAAAAGATTTAAACCGTTCTTTCCCGGGCTCGAAAAGTGGTTCGCTGGCAAGTATATTTGCATCCACTATGATGAATGAAATAATGCCACATGTTGATTATTGTGTCGATTTTCATACCGGCGGTGCCCGTCGTTTTAACTCTTCTCAAATTCGCATTGCCAGAGATAATCCGGAGCTACTCGAACTGGCAAATGTGTTTAATCCACGTTTTATTGTGTATGCCGATCAACGCGAAAAATCGTTTCGTTTGGCTGCCAATGCAATGGGTAAAAAAGTGCTGTTATTTGAAGGAGGGAAAAGCCTCGATTTTAATAGACGCATAACACAGCGCGGAGTAAATGGCACTTTAAAATTGATGCAACATTTGGGTATGCGCGACTTTTCAAACGAGTTGGCTGGTTGGGAAATGGGAAAACCAATAGTTATTGAAAGATCAACCTGGTTACGCGCAAAATATGGCGGGCTTTTTCGCTTCTTTTTGAAAGACGGAGCCTGGGTAGAAAAAGGAGATATTGTTGGTGTAATTTCCGATCCGTATGGCAGCTTCGAATACAAGATAAAAATTCCTCAACAAGGCTATATTATTGGTTTAAACCATTCTCCGGTAGTTTACAAAGGCGATGCAATTTTACATTTAGGATTTGAATCGGCTTAAACAGAATTGATTGCAATTACCGGATCGAGTTTGGCCGCGGCCCTTGCTGGCATAAAACCTGCTACAAAGCCAATAATAGTTGATATTAGCAAACCATTTATAATATTTCCCATGGTTAAAACAATGGTAAACTCGGTGGCATAGCTAACAATTAAAGTTCCTATAAATATGAGTAATAAACCTACTATTCCGCCAATTACCGACAATACAATTGCCTCGAAAATAAACTGTAACAGGATAAAGTATTTTTTGGCTCCCAACGATTTCTGAATGCCTATGATTTTGGTACGCTCTTTTACCGAAACAAACATAATATTGGCTATCCCAAAACCACCTACTATTATCGAAAAACCTCCGATAATGGCACCGGCCAAATTAAAAACAACAAAAAACTGGTCGAACTGATTGGAAATAATACTGACCTCATTTAAAGCAAAGTCATTCTCTTCCATTGGTTTTAATCGTCTTATATTTCGCATTATTCCTTCCAATTCAGCTATAAACTGGTCACTGTCAACATTGTCTTTAGCTTTTACACAAATGGTTTGTCCGCGGTCTTTATCGCGTACATCTATCATATAAAACGATTTTACTGCACTAATATGAATGTTTTTATCCATGCTTGTGCCAAAAGCGTCTTGTCCCATTTGCTCATAAGTGCCAATAACCAGAAATTTGTAGCCCTGAATTTTTATGGTCCTGCCAATCGGATTCATTCCATCAAAAAGCTGTTTTGCTATTTCGCTACCAATTAAAGCAACCGGTGCTCCGTTTCGCATTTCCGATTCTGTAAAATACCTTCCCGAAGCAATTTCCAAATTCCATACATCTAATAAAGCTTCAGAGGTTGCTAGTACTGTGGTATTTTCAATTTTACTACTGCCATATTGTGCCGTTCTACTAAAACCAAAAAAGAAGACGGCATTTTTGATGGTTTTGCCCTGCCGAATTACTTCGTCAGCTTCACCAATTTCAGGAACCGGTCGGTTCATATATCTCCACCAGGGATATTCTGTTTCGCCCTCAGGAGGTGCCCATGCCCATTTCTGAACATAAACCATGTTGCTTCCTAAGGAATCTAAACTATCACGAATGTAGTTTTCCAGCGAATCGATAACCGTAAAAACAGAAATAATGGCAAAAATGCCAATGGTAATACCCAATAACGATAGAAATGTGCGAAGCCGGTTTGCCCGTAGCGAGTTAAAGGCAAATAAAATACTTTCGTATATTAAGCGAAGTACAAGCATTCTTTGTTTTAAAATTTACAGTAAAAATAGCACTTGTTTTGAAAGAAAACCGAAATGAGTGTTCTTTCTTCAAAAACTAGTGTATTAGTGTGCTTTTTCTGAAATGATTACAACTGAAATTCTAAATAAGATTTCCTTGTCAACAATATTTTTTTTAGCCCCTTGTTTTACTTTATATGTAATCTGTTTTTTTTATCTTTGCGATCAAATTTGAAAAATCCAATAAATGACTGATAATAAAAAAATTAAGACTGCTTTGGTTTCAGTCTTTCACAAAGAAAACTTAGATAAGATAGTTACTAAACTAAACGACTTGGGTGTTAAGATTTTAAGTACCGGTGGTACAAAAAGTTTTATCGAAAGTTTAGGTATTGAAGTAACTTCTGTTGAAAGTTTGACCGGTTATCCTTCAATTCTTGGTGGACGCGTTAAAACATTACACCCGAAAGTATTTGGTGGAATTTTGTCACGTCGCGATAATCAGGGAGATGTTAGCCAGTTAACGGAATATGAGATCCCGGAAATTGATTTGGTAATTGTTGATTTATATCCTTTTGAAGATACTGTTGCTTCGGGAGCTGATGAGCAGGATATAATTGAAAAAATAGATATTGGCGGAATATCGTTGATTCGTGCTGCGGCCAAAAATTTCAAAGATGTTGTAATTGTTCCTTCTCAAAAAGAATACGAGCCATTATTAAGTCATTTGGAAAAAAATAACGGTGAATTTACACTCTCCGAACGCAAATGGTTTGCGGGCAGAGCTTTTGGTGTTTCATCGCATTACGATGCAGCTATTTTTAGCTATTTTAACGAAGGTGTTGATGCTGGAACCGAACGTATTAGTTTAAATGGTGGCGATGTTTTACGTTATGGTGAGAATCCTCATCAGGCTGCAACATTCTTTAAATTCGACAATGTTGCCGAAGGTTCAAGTTTGGCAAATGCAAAAGTGTTACAAGGAAAAGCTTTGTCGTACAATAATATGTTGGATGCCGATGCCGCATGGAAATCAGCCAGCGACGCTTATCATTCAGTAACTCATATTGAAGATAAAGTGGCGGTTGCTGTGGTAAAACATTTAAATCCTTGTGGTTTGGCGGTTACAAATAACATGATGGAATCGTTAGAACTGGCTTGGGCCGGTGATCCAATTAGTGCTTTTGGTGGAATTATTTGTTTTACCGATACGGTTACAAAAGAAGCTGCCGAGTGGTTTGGTAAAAAATTCATCGAAATAATAATTGCACCAGAATTTACAGATGAAGCACTTGAAGTTTTAGGTAAAAAGAAAAACTTAAGAGTATTGGTAGCAGCTGTTCGTCCAATGATTGCTGGCGAAAAATTATATCGTTCAATTAGTGGCGGTATGTTGGTTCAGGATGAAGACGAAGGTTTGGACACTGAATTTAAAACAGTGACCAAAAAGGAATTTGAGGCTTCGAAAATGAACCTGGCAAAATTTGGTTCAATTGCCTGCAAACACCTCAAAAGTAATGCTATTGCAGTGGTAACGGAAACAGAAGATGGAGCATTTTGGTTAACAGGTGCCGGCATGGGCCAACCAAACCGATTGGATAGTTTACGTTATTTAACCATGCCACGTTTCGATTTAAAAGGAGGATTGGATATTGAAAATTCGGTGCTTATTTCTGATGCTTTTTTCCCGTTCCGCGATAGCATTGAAGCTGCCAACGAATATGGTGTGAAATACATTATTGAACCGGGTGGAAGTATTCGCGACGAAGAAGTAATTGAAGCATGCAACGAGTTTGGCATTGCAATGGCATTTACTGGTCGCAGACATTTTAGACATTAAAAATAGTATCTTTAACGAATAAAGATAAACAGCAGAATAATTTATGGGCTTATTTTCATTTTTAACGCAAGAGATTGCAATTGACCTTGGTACTGCAAACACGATCATCATTCATAATGATAAAATTGTGGTAGATGAACCATCGATTGTAGCCATCGATTTAAAAACCGAGAAGATGGTTGCCATTGGAGAAAAGGCCAGGCAAATGCAGGGAAAAACGCACGCAAACCTAAAGACAATTAGACCATTACGCGATGGAGTAATTGCCGATTTTAATGCTGCGGAACAGATGATTAGGGGGATGATTAAAATGATTAATCCAAAGCCTAGAATGTTTTCGCCGGCTTTAAAAATGGTTATTTGTATTCCGTCGGGAAGTACCGAAGTTGAAATTCGTGCTGTTCGCGACTCGTCGGAACATGCGGGTGGACGTGAGGTGTACATGATTTACGAACCTTTGGCCGCTGCCATTGGTATTGGCCTCGATGTGGAAGCACCCGAAGGAAACATGGTCGTGGATATTGGTGGAGGTACAACTGAGATTGCTGTTATTTCATTAGGAGGTATCGTTACAAATAAATCAATCCGTATTGCAGGCGACGATTTAACCGCCGACATTATGGAATATATGCGTCACCAGCACAACATTAAAATAGGTGAACGTACGGCAGAAGAAATTAAAATTCATGTGGGGTCTGCCTTGTCGCAACTAAAAGAACCGCCAACAGATTATGTCGTACAGGGACCTAACCAAATGACGGCTTTACCAATTGAAGTACCGGTTTCATATCAGGAAATTGCACACTGTTTAGAAAAATCAATTTCAAAAATTGAAACTGCAGTTTTAAGTGCATTGGAGCAAACTCCTCCTGAATTGTATGCCGATATTGTTGTAAAAGGAATTTGGCTGGCAGGTGGTGGTGCACTGCTCAAAGGTTTGGATAAACGATTGACAGATAAAATTGGAATTCCGTTCCACATTGCTGAAGATCCTTTACGAGCAGTAGTTCGCGGAACCGGGATTGCTTTAAAAAATGTGGATAATTTCTCATTCCTTATTCGATAACCAACAGTTTGTATATGTAAATGCGAAGTCTCCTAAGATTCCTTGTAAAAAATTATGCATTCCTGCTTTTCCTTTTTTTAGAAGTAGTGTCTTTGGTGTTTGTATTTAACTACAATAGTTTCCAGAAATCGAGGTTTTTAAATTCGTCTAATTCGATATCAGCCAGCTTGTATGGTAAGGTGAATTCGGTTTCTCAGTACTTCGATTTAGCGCGGGTGAATAAACATCTGGCAGAAGAAAATGCCATGTTGCGAACTAAGTTGCAGCTGGATATTTCAAATGCTAATATTAACTTGGATACACACGTATACGGTTTGGTTGAAACCGATACTACTTTTCGCTTCACTCCTGCCCGGGTGATAAATAACTCTGTTAACAAACAACAAAACTACATTACTTTAAACAAAGGCCGCAAAGATGGGATAAAACCCGATCAGGGAATTTTGTCACCACAAGGCATTGTTGGTGTTGTAACCAGTGTTTCCGAGTCGTATTCTACAGGTTTGTCCTTGCTAAATCCGCGATGGAGCGTTTCTGCAAAACTCCAAAAAAGTGGCTTTTACGGTTCTTTGTCGTGGAATGGCGAAGATTATCAACTACTCGATTTGCTGGAAATACCTTTTCACGTAAAACTGGCAGTTGGAGACACCGTTGTTTCAAGTGGCCATTCTTCTATTTTCCCCGAGGGATTGTTAATTGGCGTAGTGGAAGAATATGCACAACCGGAAGGCGAAAATTATTACGATATAAAAGTCCGGCTTGCCACAAATTTTAAATCGATACGCTATGTCGAGGTAATTGAAAATTTGAAAAAGGACGAGTTAGAGAATCTGGAAAATAGTATAAAAGATGGGCAGGATACTAATTAAATATGCAATAATGTTTATAGTACTTGTGTTAATTCAGGTACTATTTTTAAATCAGGTTCAGTTTAGCGGATTTGTAAATCCGTACATCTATATTTTGTTTGTGCTGTTATTACCCATAAATGCGCCCAAATATGTTCTGCTTATCTCTGCATTTTTATTGGGATTAAGTATCGATATTTTTTCAAATACATTGGGCATTCATGCGTTTGCAGCCGTGTTTATTGCCTATGTACGTCCTCTTATTATAGGCTTGATAACCAATCGCGAAGAAGATATGTCGGAATATCCCGGCTTACATCAAAACGGAATTGGCTGGTTTCTTTACTACACTACTTTAATGGTTGTTCTTCATCATTCTGTATTATTTTTTGTAGAGGTATTTACCTTCACAAATTTTCTGGAAACTTTATATCGAATCGTATTAAGTTCCATATTCTCAATATTTGTTATAGTTTTAAGTCAGTTTATAGTATTCCGGGATTAAATTTACAGCGTGAATAATTTATCGAAACGTAGTTATATTATTATTGCAGTTTTTGCTGTGGTGGCGCTTATATATGCCATTCTGCTATTTCGCTTGCAAGTACTCGACTCCGACTACAAACAATACGCCACCAATAACGTTTTACGCCAGATTGTACAATATCCCGCACGTGGATTAATATACGACCGAAATGGAAAACTTTTGGTGTACAATAAAACGGCGTACGATTTATTAATTACTCCACGTGAGGTTGAAAAATTCGACACAACGTTGCTTTGTAATTTGCTGAATATTCAACTCGATGATTTAGAAGAGCGGATAGAAACGGCAAAAACATATTCGAGATACAAACCCTCCATTTTAATCAAACAAATTTCGCCGGAGAACTTTGCAATACTGCAAGAGCAATTGTATAAATTTAAAGGATTTCATTCGCAAACAAGAACGCTGCGGGAATATACGCATCCGGTGGCGGCGCATGTTTTGGGTTATGTTGGAGAAGTAACTGCGAGTGATATTCAAGGCGACAGCTATTATAAGTCAGGTGATTATATTGGGCAGAGTGGCGTTGAAAAAACATATGAAGATCAACTTCGCGGGACAAAGGGTGTAAAAAAGTTTATGGTTGATGTGCACAACCGAATTCAAGGAAGTTACCTCGAAGGGAAAGAAGATAAGCCGGCAGAAATTGGTAAAAACCTGGTATCAACACTCGATCTTGATTTACAGGTTTATGCCGAGCAACTTCTTCAAAATAAGAAAGGCGCAGTGGTTGCTATCGAACCTTCAACGGGCGAAGTTTTAGCTATGGTGAGTGCCCCAACCTATGATCCGGGACTTTTGGTGGGAAGGGTGCGTGGAGAGAACTACTCTAAACTTTTGGCCGACACTATTAAACCACTTTTTAATCGTTCATTACAGGCAAAATATCCACCCGGTTCCACTTTTAAAATTATTAATACACTTATTGGTTTGCAAGAACAAGCCATTAATATACATACTCGTTTCGAATGTCGTGGCAAGTCATCGTCACCCATACGTTGCACGCATAATCATGTTACACCGGCAAATGTTGTCGATGCAATCCGCGAATCTTGTAATCCATTTTTATGGAATACCTTTCGGTCAATACTGAATAAATACAAAACATCGGCCGAAGGATTTAATGTTTGGAGATCGTATGCTTTGAGTTTTGGTTTAGGAACGGTATTGAGTAAAGACTTTCCAAACGCTTTGAAGGGAGATCTGCCGCAACAATCGCTTTACGATGATATATATGGCGAAGGACATTGGAATGCATTGACTGTTCGGTCGCTGGCGATTGGGCAGGGAGAGTTGGGAGTAACACCTTTGCAAATGGCGAATTGTTGTACAGCTATTGCGAATAGAGGTTTTTTTTACGAACCACACATTATAAAAGACGTAGAGAATGATACCATTCGAAATAGTGTAAAGGAAAAGCATGCAGTGGGGGTTGATAAGCAATACTTTGAACCGATAATTACTGGAATGGAACAGGTAACGAAGGGTAGTTTAGCTGGATTAATTGGAATTACTGGACATGATTTTTGTGGCAAAACCGGGACTATTCAGAATCCGCATGGTTCAGACCATTCTGCTTTTACTGCTTTCGCACCCAGGGAGGATCCTAAAATTGCCATTTTTGTGTACGTAGAGAACGGGGTTTGGGGCTCACGTTACGCTGCTCCTATTGCCAGTTTGATGATGGAAAAATACCTAAATGATACCATTGCTACACGAAGGTTAGTTACTGAAAAAAGAATGATGGAAGCCAATTTGTTAAATTCATATCAACCCAAATAAATGGCCAGAAGAAATAACATATTAGCAAATATCGATTGGTTTACTGTTGGACTTTATATGCTGATGGTGTTTTTAGGCTGGTTTAATATTTATGCTGCACTTTATAGCGATGAACACAATAGTATTTTCGATATATCGCAGCAATATGGAAAACAATTGATGTGGATTGGTGCCGCCTCCGTTTTAGCTTTGACAATAATGTTGTTGGAAGTTAATTTTTATGTTTTCTTTTCCTATATTCTTTATGGGACTTTAGTGGTTTTGTTGCTGCTCGTGCCTTTTATTGGCAAAGAGATCAATGGCGCAAGATCCTGGTTTCAACTGGGGCCTGTTTTGTTTCAGCCATCGGAGTTTACCAAGGCAGCCACCGCTCTGGCACTGGCCCGTTATATGAGCACATACGGGTTTAAATTACACAAACTAAAGTCGTATCTTACTATTGCAGCCATAGTATTTGTCCCGGTAATTTTTATTTTACTTCAAAATGATACCGGTTCGGCACTGGTTTATTTTTCATTTGTGTTGGTACTTTATCGCGAAGGACTTACTGGAGTAGTATTGTTCTTTGGAACATTAATAGCACTTCTTTTTGTATTGGCGCTTGTGTTGCCTAATCTTACTTTAGCTATTATTCTACTGTTAATGGTATTGTTAATGTATTTTGCATTCAATCCAAAATTAAAACAGTTTGCCCACGTTTTTATTATTTATGTTGTAAGTATTGCCGTATTTGTATTGGTAGGTTTAATTGTTGAAACCCAATACGATATTGCGCAGTTTATGTTAATTGGTGCTGTATTGGCTTCAATAATTGTTTTGTATTACAGTGTAAAACGAAAGCTGTCGAATTATACAATAATTGCAATTGTTTTTATTGGTTCAATTTTATTTACCATATCGGTAGATTATGGTTTCGAGCATTTTCTTGAACCTCATCATCAAGCGCGGATAAATGAACTTTTGGGGATTGAATCAAATCCGCATGGAGCAGGGTATCACGTAAATCAAAGTAAAATTGCCATTGGCTCCGGTGGTGTTCTTGGGAAAGGCTATCTACAGGGAACGCAAACAAAATTTGATTTTGTGCCGGAACAAAGTACCGACTTTATATTTTGTACAGTTGGCGAGGAATGGGGCTTTGCAGGTACTCTGCTAGTTATTGCTTTGTTTATGACTCTTTTAACGCGGTTGGTTTGGCTGGCCGAACGGCAACGTTCTACCTTTTCAAGAATTTATGGCTATTCGGTGGCTGTTATTCTATTTTTTCATTTTATGGTAAATATTGGGATGACTATTGGAGTAATGCCTGTAATTGGAATTCCACTTCCTTTTTTTAGTTATGGTGGCTCTTCATTGTGGTCGTTTACAATTCTTCTTTTTATATTTATACGGCTCGATGCCAGTAGATTAGAGCAGCTTTCGGGATAGGGCATTTTTGGTTGATTCAGATTTATTTATAATATTTTACCCCTTATCTAATTTTTTTACCTTTGTTGGGTTTTAAAAAAATCCATAGAAATTTGGGTAGAATTTTTATTATTGAGTAAACAGATAGACAAATTAAACGAGAGGTCTTTTAGATTCTGAATGAGGAGAACGGATCTTTACCGTTTGTAGTGAGGGCTTCACTTTGATGGTAATCAAAAATGCCATGCATTGCTCCGAGTAAAAAAATTACAGCAAATGAATTACAAAGCATATTCACTTCATAATTTCAGACAAATACCACAGATGAAGTATTTGACCGAACAACAGAAAATGGATATTGAAGTTGTAGGTACGGTATTGCCTTTTAAAACAAATAATTATGTGGTTGATGAATTGATTAATTGGGCTAATTTTGAAAAGGATCCTTTTTTTATTTTAAATTTTCCGCAACGCGAAATGCTTAACAGCGAAAATTTTAATAAGGTTGCTTCACTTTTAAAATCCAATGTTTCGCGCAGTACAATTCAAGAAGAAGTAAAAAAAATACGGTTAAAATTAAATCCAAATCCCGCGGGTCAAGAAAGTAATGTTCCCAAATTTAAGGGCAAAAAGTTAACCGGTATACAACACAAGTACCGCGAAATTATGCTATTTTTCCCTACTCAGGGGCAAACTTGTCATGCGTATTGTACATTTTGTTTCAGGTGGCCACAATTTGCACTTAACGACTTTAAATTTGCCATGAAAGAGGCAGATACAATGGTGGAATACCTAAAAATGAATCCTCAAATTACCGATGTTCTTTTTACCGGAGGTGATCCGGCGGTGATGCAAACTCGGGTTTTTGAGGCGTACTTCGAAGCTTTACTGGATGCCGACATTCCAAATTTGAAAAATATTCGTATCGGTACAAAATCGCTTGGTTATTGGCCGTACCGCTTCACAAGCGACCCTGATGCCGATGATTTGTTGCGTTTATTCGAACGAGTAAAAAAGAGAGGAATCAACATTGCGTTGATGGCTCATTTTAATCATCCGGGTGAATTAGCAACTGAAGCTGTAAAACTAGCTGTTAAAAGATTGACTACAGCTGGTGTTCAAATTCGTTCGCAATCACCACTATTACGAAATATTAATGACAAGGCAGAAATTTGGGCAGA
>JBFFMM010000034.1:0-19591 GCA_041554075.1 Draconibacterium sp.
AAAGTCAATATGAAAAGTCATACTTGCGCCATCTTTGTCCCAAAAATCCTTTGAAATAACCCGCTATTCCTTCAGTATTTTCGAAACAAATCTAGTGCAATTCTGACTTTCTGTGAAAATATTTTAGAGTCGAACTCAGGTAATTAGCTCGACCAACTTGTACATCATTATTTTGGAAAATTGTAAGAATCAAGTGCAATTGATACACCAAATATTTTACTGCTTCTTTTCTTTTTTGTAAAATTGTGTAAACGCTAAAACATTACTTAAATATGTATAAAATGAACCAACTAAAACTAAAGTCAATCTTTCTATTGTTACTGGCGGTTGTATTTTTCTCTTGTACACCTAAAAAACAGGAAGTACAAAAACCGAATATTCTGTATATTATGAGTGACGACCACGCCTACCAGGCGATTAGTGCTTATGGATATGGATTAAACGAAACACCCAACATCGATCGGCTGGCAGAAGAAGGTGCTATTTTTACGCGCAGTTGCGTAACCAATTCAATTTGTGCTCCAAGTCGCGCTGTACTTTTAACCGGAAAGCATAGTTTTATCAACGGCAAAGTGGACAATGTGCAGCCTTTTAACTGGGATCAGGATAATTTTCCAAAACTGATGCAGGCAAATGGGTATCAAACAGCCATGATTGGAAAAATACATTTAGATGGTGTGCCTCAGGGCTTTGATTTTTCGATGGTTTTGCGTGGACAGGGACATTATTACAATCCCGAATTTATGGTCGACGGGGAATGGAAACGTTTTGAAGGTTATTGTACAGATATTATTACCGAAACCATGCTCGACTGGCTAAAAAACAAACGCGATCCAAACAAACCATTTTGTGCTTTATACCACCAAAAAGCGCCACATCGAAATTGGAAACCTGCACCCAAATACCTGAATTTATACGATGACATTACATTTGATCCGCCTGCTAATTATTTCGACGATTATGAAGGACGGGGAACAGCAGCTCATACACAAGAAATGCAAGTGGATGGTCATGCCATGTGGGGTCACGATTTTAAAATGCTTACCGATCCTGACGGCAATCCGACAGGTTTTGAAAACGAATTAAAGCGTTTTAACGAAAAACAAAAAGCGGATTGGCTAGCTGCATACACACCAAAAAACGATGCCATGAAAGCAGCAAATCTGGAAGGTAAAGAATTGGGGATTTGGAAATTTAACCGCTATATAAAAGATTATCTTCGAACCATAAAATCGGTTGACGATGGCGTTGGCGAAGTATTGGATTATTTGGAAGAAGCCGGTTTGGCTGAAAACACAATAGTAGTTTACACTTCTGACCAGGGATTTTATCTGGGAGAACACGGTTGGTTCGACAAACGATTTATGTACGAAGAATCATTTCGAACTCCGCTGTTGGTTCGTTATCCAAAAGAAATAAAGGCTGGTACTAAAATTAATAAACTTGTACAAAATCTTGACTTTGCTCCCACCTTGCTCGATTATGCCGGCATTGAAATCCCGGCGGATATGCAAGGCGAATCGTTTCGCAATTTGGTAAGCGGAAAAACAAGCGAATGGCGCGATGCAGTTTATTACACTTATTACGAATACCCATCAGTACATATGGTAAAACGTCATTATGGAGTGGCCACCGAACGTTATAAATTAATGCATTTTTACTACGATATTGACGAATGGGAAATGTACGATTTACAAAGTGATCCGAGTGAAATGAAAAGTGTATATAATGATCCGGCTTACGCAGACGTTCAAAAAGAAATGCATGCTAAACTCACCGAACTTCGCGAAAAATATGGAGATAGCGATGAGAATGATCAAAAGTACCTCAAGTCTTATTTGGCGCATCAGGAAGAAGTAAGAAAAAAACAAGCTGCCCAAAAAGCTAAAATAAACTAATTACACATAACTTTCTGCCAGAAAAACCAACTGCCGATCAACAGTTGGTTTTTTGCTTAGAACAATCAATTTATCGTTTAACTAAATTTAACAGCTATGATTAAAAAAGTTAAATAATAAAATTGTTATTTTCATATCCTAAGATTGATATTTAGGTTGAAACGGAGCTTAATAAAACTCAAATCATCTGAATTTTTAAATAATCCAGTAAACAATTTCAGTTATCTTTCAACCGCGTTAATCGAACAAATCTTGACTAAAATTTGATATAATGGGAAGGAGTTAATGTTAAAATTAGTACGAATAGTGTTTATCCTACTATTGATTTTGATTCAATATTCAAATTCGTATGCCCAATTTTCATTTCAGGATACAATTGTTACACAAAAACAAGAATACTTTTACGACAGTCTTGAATACCGCGCCAATCAACGAAAACTTACCGGTTGGATTTACGATTTCCTAATTTCACCTCCACGACCTTATGTTGATAAAAAAGCATTGGCTTTAGATTATTACAGCAAAGTTGAGGGAAAAATAATTGCAAAAATAGAAATTAAAGCCCTCGATGTTTTTGGTCCTTCTTTTGATGACACAACACGAACAGCAAAAAGTTGGGGTTCAAGAGCCGCCAATACCATTCACACCAAATCTAACCTTAAAACCATTGAAAAACAGTTGCTTTTTAAAGTTGGCGATTATGTAAATGGTGCAGTTATGTACGAAAACGAAAGGATTATCAGGCAACTTCCCTACATTAAAGATGTAAAAATCAGCTATGAGCAAGACAGTGTTTACAGTAGCTTTGTAAACATTATTGTATTGACCAAAGACAGATTTTCTTTTGGAGTTTCGGGGGGAGTAAATGGAACTAATTCGGGTGATTTGGAAGTATATAACCGAAACATTTTTGGTGTAGGACACGAATTATCGATGCGGTTTGTGGGTCATATTAGCCGACAACCTTATTTGGGCATTGAAACCTATTATAAGATTAAAAATATTGGGGGAAACTTTTTAGACCTCAGTTTTGGTTATTTGAACACCTACCGAAATGAAGGATATGCCTTTGAAGTTGAAAAGCCTTTCTTTACTCAAAATATTAAGTGGGGGTATGGATTATTATCTACCCGCATGTTTCGCACCGACCGAATTTCGAACAATGCCGCCATAAGACTGGAAGAGCCCTTAAATATGGCTTACAATAGTATTTGGGGGGGACGAAGCACAAATGTAACCCCGCGGCATGAAAATGCCACTTACATGGTATTCTCTGCCGGTATAAACAGCTGGAAATATTTTGAAGCCCCTGTAGTTACCGAGGAAAATAAGCATTTTTTTGCTAGTCGAACTTTGTATTTGGCCAGTCTAACGTTCTCGCAACGTCGTTATATTCAAGACCAGTTAATATACAGCTATGGAATTACTGAAGATATTCCGGAGGGTATCAAAAACGAATTTATTTATGGTTATGATGCTAACGAATTTGGCGATCGTCACTATCTCCAGTTTTTTACATCAAACGGTAATTTACTACTTAGTAGAAAAGGCTATATTTATCTATCGGCAGGTATTGGTGGCTATTTAAAACAGAGACGATTTCAGGAAGGTCAAATACAGGGAAACTTAGACTATATTTCGAAACTGGTTTCGGCGGGTAGAAAACGCGTTCGAACATTTGTTGATATTAGTTACACAATGGGTATTAAAAGATACGAAATTGAAAATCTAACACTTGGCCGGTTCGATCATATTCGGGGATATAATAGCAGAACAGCTGTTGGGAAACAGCGTTTGAGTTTAAAACTGGAGCATGTTGTATTCCTGCCACGACAGTTTTACAAATTTAACATGGCTTTATTTGGATTCGCAGATTTGGGGATCATTGGTTCTAATGACAAGCTTATTTTCAGACAAAATTATTACAGTGGTATTGGTTTCGGATTACGCCTTCACAATGAAAACCTCGTTTTTGAAACTTTCCGCCTGCGCCTGGCTTTTTACCCCTTCCATCCCGGAGATATGCAGTTTATTGGTTTTTCATTAAGTGAACAATCAAGGCAACACTTTAAATCTTTTGAACCCACAGAACCCCGACCAATGCGTTTTGAATAAATCGTTTATTAGCCTAATTCAATAAATAATGTTTCGTCATTTATCAAGTTCAAAAATAGTGAGTTCAATGATAGTAGAATACATTTTAAAAATCGTATTTAGATATTTGGAAAATGTCTAAAACTGAAAATAAATAAATGGCTGCATTTCAGCTGAAACCGACTGATAAATCACAATAACCACGACTGCTGAAATAACAGCTTTTAGCCACAACGGTGTACCAACAAACCAGTTTTTAATTCGTTCTTTCCAGTTTTCACTTAGCCAATGTGTAAAAAAGCCGAATGCCATCATCAGAAAAACCCATTTGTAGGCTACCAAAACTTCAGGGATCATTGCCGGTTGAAGATCGGTGCTAATTTGATGCAACATTCCGTTTACCACTTCCATCGACCCGGAGCGGAAAAATACACGTGTAAAAGTGATAAAAGTAAAGGTGATGGCGATTTTCCAAATGTTAATGGCCCAGTTGCTGCGTTTTTCCCATGGACTTATTTTTCGCCAGAATTTGTACACCACCAAACCAATTCCGTTTAACCCGCCCCAAATTATAAACTGCCACGATGCACCGTGCCATAAACCACCAAGAAGCATTGTCAACATCAGATTGATATTGTTATCAACACTACGTTTTACCTTTGGGAAAACTCGTGAAATCAATGCAAATGCCAAAACCACTCCAACAAAAATAGGTACCAAAATTAATTTACCGGCCAGCAAAACAATAATAGACAAAATTATACCAAGGCTAATATAACTAAACACCGAACCTTCGCGATTTCCCCCAATTGGAATATATAGGTAATCTTTTAACCACGACGAAAGCGACATGTGCCAGCGTTTCCAAAACTCGCCCACATTTTTAGCTTTATATGGCGAATTAAAATTTTGAGGCAAACGGTATCCCATTAAAAGTGCAACACCAATGGCAATGTCGGTGTAACCCGAAAAATCGACATACACCTGCAACGAATAGCCAAATAAGGCCATCAGATTTTCAAATCCGGAATGGGTTATCGGAGCGGAGAAAACCCGATCGACAAAATTTACCGCAATGTAATCACCTATAAATATTTTTTTTACCAGACCTTTCAAAATCATAAAAATTGCCCAGCCAAACTCGGCTTTCGAAACATGGTAATCGTCGTAAATTTGCTTAACAAAACCCGATGCACGCACAATTGGCCCGGCCACCAACTGCGGAAAAAACGACACATAAAAACCAAAATCGATTAAGTTGTTTACCGGTTTCGTGTCTCCCCGGTAAACATCTACCGAGTAACTAATGGTTTGAAAGGTGAAAAAAGAAATCCCCACCGGAAGCAAAATCTGATTCACTTCAAAATGTACACCGGCAGTCTCGTTGGCCATCAAGGCCAAATGATTTACAACTTGTAAATTCGTATCGAACAGAAGATTTACACTATCGATAAAAAAGTAGGAGTATTTGAAATATGCCAGCAATAGCAGGTTGACTGCAACACTTAAAGCAATCAGCAACTTTCTGACCAATTCGTTTTTTGAGTTGTAAATACTTTTACCGATAAAATAATCGGTTAAGGTGCTAAACAGCAAAATAAAAAAGAAAAATCCGCTGGATTTATAATAGAAAAATAAACTGGCTAAAAATAAATAACCGGCGCGCAAACTCCTGTTCTTGTTTTTATAAACCAATGAAAATCCAATCAACACCACCGCAAAAAAGGCCCAAAAGAAGAAGCGGGTAAAAATGAGCGGTGCTGTTTTATCGTACAGAAAAATTTTCCGCAACAGCTCAGTAATATCTATTTGTTGTAATAAATCCAATCGTATAAACTTTATTATGTCATTTTGAAAGAGGAATCGCCAGAGAAATCTGCTTGTTCGAGATTTCTCCTCCCTTCTCGTTGAAACGACAGCTAGTTGTTAGTTTGTTATTTGTTTGTATATACTTTTCAAAATCATGCACCAAAGCGTTAAAAAATAAATCGGCCACCATTAAATATCCTTCACGGGTAAAATGAACTTTATCGCTTTGAGCCAGCCCGTTTTTTTGCCATAAAACAATTGAGTTTAAACCTCCCATTACCGAATACAAGTCCCAAACACCGGCATCGTATCGTTTCGCCATTTTTAGCATACTCTCTTGTACCTTTTCACCATTTTTGTTCACATACCGACGGTATAAGTAACTATCGTTATTGGTTGTAAATACAATGGCTGCATTGGGTGCGGCTTTCCTGATTTTTGCAATCAACTCGCCATAATTACTTTCAAACTTACTTTGCGAAAAGCGGTTTCCATAAGCATCGTTGATCCCCAAACCCAAAATCACCAAGTCGGGTTTTAATTCAGTCAGCTGTTCTTTAAAAAGCTGACAGCGTAAAAAGGCAGGAACATGTGCACCATTCACTCCAATGCTATGGTACATTATTCCGTTTGGTGCACTTTCGGTTGTAATTCCAAGCAGCGAAAAACTTCCGGTTGAATTGTAATACTTTTCTACAGTAATCTTCAAACTATCTACATACTCATTTAATTCAAAATCGATGTAATTGGCAGTTTTGCTTTTGTTTGCAAGCAAATTAGGATCAACAGAAACAGTATAATTTTTAGTTGAATTCTGATAATACACCCGAAATTTATTAAAGCTGTAATCCAATTGATTCTCTTTTTCCAATAATATTGTCAGCTCTGCTTTTGGCGACGATGTGGTAACCGACATCCCTCCCACTCCAAGCGTGCCGGATTTACGTCGCTCCACATTTCGGATACTTTGCCAGCGCCCGTTGTAACGAATGTAATATCCAAAAGGCGAATTGGTTCGCGAAATACGATAAGGAAACATATAGCCCCAACCGGCATTCATTTCTCCGTTAAGTTCTTGCAATCTTGTCCGCATTTGGCCACTAAACGAACCTGCCTGAATGTGCGAACCACCAATGTGTACAATGTTTATCCGTCCTTCGCCGGTTGTTATCAGCTTTTCCAATTTCTCATTAAAACCATCGGCATATTTACGGCTGCCGGGGTAGTGCATTTCGTTTATATCGGTTCGAATAAAATTAAACTGATTGACGTGGTAGAGATAACCATTTTCCTGTGCCGCAGCAAAAGTTACAAGCAAGAACAAACCAAAGGTAAATAACCACGAACGACAAAGCTTGATGCTTCGAGCTTCGCACTCCACGCTTCCTACTTCTTCTATATATTTCCTACTTCTCAATTCGCTTCCTCCAAATAGTTATTGTACTCCAAAATAAGTGCATTGTAAAACATATTGGCCACCAAACGAGCTCCTTTGGGAGAGAAATGAACATAGTCGGGCCGCGCCAACTCGGGTTGTGCATTTACCCACGAAGGCATGCTGTTATAACCGCCCATAGCCTGATACATGTCCCAATACCCGCAATCGTGAGCAATGGCTACCTCTTTGAGCGTTTCAACCACCTTGGGCAAATGCTCGTAGGTTACGTAATTGTCTTTCTTTTTTGTTGACATATCGCTTGGTCCAATAACCAAAATTGCAGCATCAGGACACAGTTGTTTTATGCGGTTAATCTGACTTCCAAACCAACGACCGTAGCGTTCAATTGCCACATCATTGGTTATGTAGGGAATTACATTTCCTCCAAATTGAAGAATAAAAAGCGATGGACGCAGGTCGTTGTACATTTTTAAACTGTGCTGAAAATCGGCGCGTGTAAAAATGGTACCTGAGCTTCCCCTTAATGCGATATTGTCTACGATAACTCCTTTTCTCGATGCTAGCTCAATTCCATAAATATCAGGACTGTCATATCCTTTAAAACCGAGCGTAACTGAACTTGTAGAATCCGGTAATTCACACTCCACAACTCCATAGTCTAAATCCGGCAATAAGGTGTCTGTTAAAACTGTGTCGCCACGTGCGATAACCTGCAAAGCCACCGGTCGTTTCGAGTGACCATAAAACAAGCGCATGTACTCATATTCGCGTGTTTTTTTGTACGATATATTTGATTTGCCCACATACATTTCAGCTTCATACAACACCGAATCAGTAAACGGAAGTGTGTCGCTGGCTAATGGAGCATAGCGCGAAAAAGCTCCCATTACTCCATAATTACTGTGCTCAACCATCGAATCCACTTTTCCATAAATGGGGTAACGTTTCCAATCACCACTGTTTTCCTGAACGGCGCTAAAAATATAATCATAGGGTTGTAAAGCAGGACGCAAACCTACTCCCGTACCTCCAAAACGCATTTGCAGTTTATTTCGAATAAATGAAGTAATTCTATCGCCTTCAATCTGACTGTCGCCATAATGCATAATCCGGGTGAGCGAATCGTTTTTTAAATGATAAAAAAACTTAGCCAGATTTTGCCGTGCCGTATCATTTAGTTCTATATGTAAAACCGACTGAATTAAAGAATCGTAATCAGCACGATGTAAAACTTCAACAACCGTATCGCCTGCAATTGTATCTAGCGTAAAATTCACCAGCGAATCAATTTCAAATTGTTGATTTATGATTCCTGACACATCAGCGTATTCAACATTATCCTGCATCATCATCTCACTAAATGTTGGCATATGAAATGTAAATTCGCCAATTTTTACTCCCTCATCAGGCGTAATCCAAATGCTTGCCGAAAGCAAAACAAATACGCTAAGAATAAAAATTAATGTTTTTATTGGTTTCATATTAAAACGGTTATAGTGCGATGTAAATAATCAATTTCTGCCCAATTTGAATTCTTCGCGCATCGCTAATCCCATTCCACTCCAAGATAGCTTCGGGCGTTACTCCCTTATATTTTTTTGCAATCACATAAGGCGACTCACCACTTTTTACAATATGCTCAATTTTTTTTGCTGAATCGGGCACTTTATAAACCGAAATTGCAGAACCATTTATTAATTGAGTCACCACGTTATTGGTCGCCACTACTTTGGGTGTTGTTTTTTGCAAACCACGGTAATAATCTGCATTCTCATCATCCACAAAAATATCGAGCTTCTGCCCCACCTGAATGCGACGTTCGTTATAAATATTATTCCAGTATTTTAAATCGGCTACGCGCACATCGTAATCTTCAGCAATAAAACCAAGCACATCGCCTGATTTTATGGTGTATTTAATTTTTGTTTTTCCTTCTATTTCCAGGTCTTTTACCTTTTCGCCAACATATTGGCGGTTAGGTGCCGGTGGATATTCAATTTTTTGAACTACCAATTGAAACAAACTGGAATCGTATGCATTATAAATCGAATCCGTCCAAAGTACAAACGCATCGCGTTTCTCTGCCGGAATTCTTATTATCATCGGCGTTTTATCGCCCGGAATGATGTTGTAGGTATACTGGGGATTTAAAAACTGAAGTTCTTTTTGCGGAATATTTAGGACCTGTTCTATTTGCCGAAAATGAACCTGCCGGTTAACGACAACTTCATCCAATTTAATTAACGAACCATCGGGATTAAAACGATTTACACTCAGAAAAACAGATAAAGCCTGATAAGCAGCAATCGTTTCTGAAATTTCGGGTGGAAGTTGTTTTAACAATTCTACTATTGATGCGCTTTTTCCCACCCGATGTTTTGTATCTCTAAGTTTGGCATTCCCAGCCAAATAGGCTAAAACGGCCAGTTCAGAGGAGTTAAACAGCTCTATATTCTTTCTTAATTGTTTAACTACTGCTTTTGTTGCTAACTCAATGTTTAAACGCTCGTCAACCAATCGATTAACTTTCAAATCATTTAATATACCCTGAAAATGAGTTAGCTGCCAAATACCTGCACGTCGGTATTTTCCTACTGCCTTTGCGTTCATAGCCGACAATGCCGGAGCAAAATATTTTAATTCTCCCGGTAACCCTGCGTCTTTAAGTTCCTTTTCAAAAACCGTTTGATAGTATGAATAACATTGAATCAGATTTTGTTTATCAGCAATAGGAAGTTGGTTTAGGAAGTAAAAAAACGAATGTGCATCAGCTAACACATCAACAAATAGTGTATTTTTTTGATATTCCTGAGCCAAATCCACTTCATTGTCAAACAAAAACGTACCAGAATAAAAGAACGGTTCTTCCCAATAATTATGAGAAATTAAATCGTCGAGCTTCGTTTTAAAAGCTTGCTTAAAATCAGCGGGAATACTGTCGGTATTTGCTTTTACTGCACCCGAAAGTGTAATAATAAACACAATAGTTCCAAATACTATTCTAAAGCCATTATATAATTTCCCGATGCTCAAAAGACATTCATTTTCTTGTGAAAGGTGCAAAAATATTAAAACCGATTTAAAAGGTATCAAGAGTAAGCATTTATTCTGAAAAATAACTCCACATACATTTCGTAATCGACATTTAAAAAACAAAAAATCATCAAAAGAAATTTCATCGAATAAATTTAGTACCTTATTGACAGAATTTTGGACCGCTTTCTTAGCTCTAGAGTTAATTAAACCACTATGCTTTGAAAATACATAGGTTTAATATTTCGAATGAAATTCGATGTAATAAAAGATAGCAATGAATGATGAATATAGATTAACGATTTTAGATTGATGATTTTAAAGAAAAAATTGCCAAAAATGTTGAAATGCACTTCTTCATTCATTATTCGTTAATCATCATTCGACATTGAAAATTTATAGAAACTGAAGTTGCTGCAATAAATTGCAGAGCCTGCCCTGGAAATATTCCGGGGATTTTAACCATTCAACGGAAAATAAAATTATTATTCGCATGAGAATACTTTTAACTGGGGTAACAGGATATGTTGGCAAACGCATACTTCCGGTTCTTATCGAACAAGGACACGAAGTAATCTGCTGTGTGCGCGAAAAAAGACGGCTTAGCATTCATAAAAATCTTTTACAAAAAACTGAAATAATAGAAGTCGACTTTTTAGATGCTGTGCGCCCAAGTCTTTTCCCAAAAGATATCGATGTGGCGTATTATCTGATACACTCCATGACAACTTCGCAGGATAAATTTGATGCATTGGAATCGAGAGCAGCAGAAAATTTTAAAAAGTATGTAGAATCTACTTCCGTGAAACAGGTAATCTACCTCAGCGGTATTTCCAACGAAAACAAACTATCCAGGCATTTACAATCCCGTAGAAAAGTCGAAGACCTTTTAAAAAGTGACTATTATGCCTTAACCGTTTTGCGCGCCGGAATCATTGTAGGTTCGGGAAGTGCGTCTTTTGAAATCATCAGAGATATTGTAGAAAAACTCCCCATAATGGTCACTCCCAAATGGATTCTGACCAAAGCGCAACCCATTGCCATTCGCGATGTAATACGTTTTTTAGTGGGAGTTCTAGACCATCCCAAATGTTTTAACCGGACTTTTGACATTGGCGGCCCCGAAATTCTTACTTACAAAGACATGATGCTGAAATACGCCAAAGCCCGACAACTAAAACGAAAAATTTATACTACCGTATTAATCTCACCACGAATTTCATCGTACTGGTTGTTTTTTATTACCTCAGTTTCATACAAATTGGCCATTAGTTTGGCCGACAGTATGAAAAATGAAGTGATTTGTGAAAACAATGATTTACAGGAAATTCTGAATATTCATCCCATTACTTACGACACTGCGTTAAAATATGCCTTTATCCGGATCAAACAAAACCTGGTGTTAAGCAGCTGGAAAGACTCAATGATTAGCAGTAATTTGGGGCTTTCACTTTCCGATTTTATTGAAGTACCCGATTTTGGTTGCTACAAAGACAAAAAGAAGTTACCCGTAATTGACGAAAAAAGAACACTCAATAATATTTGGAGTATTGGTGGCGAAAAAGGTTATTATTATGCCAATTGGCTTTGGGAAATAAGAGGTTTTTTTGATATGCTATTCGGCGGTGTGGGTTTACGACGTGGGCGAACTTTGCCTGTCGAAATTAATACTGGTGATGCCTTAGACTTTTGGCGGGTTTTGTATGCCAGCCGCGAGAAAAAACGACTTTTACTTTTTGCCGAAATGAAACTCCCCGGTGAAGCCTGGTTGGAGTTTAAAATCGATGAAAACAATATACTTCACCAAACCGCCACTTTCAGACCCAAAGGGATTTGGGGGCGACTGTACTGGATTTTTACCTCCCCTTTTCACTATTTCATTTTTAATGGAATGATTCGGAATATTATTGAAACAAAAGATTCATAACTATAAATTCTCAATAAAATACTCACTTACTTTTGCCATTAAATGTTCCCGATCTTTTCCTCTCACATTATGCGGATGAATGGGGTAAGCAAAAAAGTCGACTTGTTTATTTAGTTTTACACACTCGCGCAAAAATTTCATACTGTGCTGCATTACCACCGTTTTATCCTGAACACCGTGTATCAACATCAATTTTCCAATGAGATCCTCAACATAATTGGTCATATCTGCTGCTTTGTACCCTTCCGGATTTTCTTGTGGCATATCCATGTAGCGCTCACCATACATAATTTCGTATAAACTCCAATCAACAACAGGTCCACCGGCCACAGCCACTTTAACTACTTCCGGGTATTTAAGTTTTAAATTCAATGTCATAAAACCACCGTAACTCCAACCATGCACCCCAATTCTCTCCGAATCAACATAAGGCAACGATTTTAAATATTCAATTCCCTGCATTTGATCTTCGGTTTCCAATACTCCCAAATTGCGATGGATGGCTGTTTCAAAATCACGACCGCGATTGTTGGTTCCCCTCCCATCGAGAGTAAAAGAAATGTAGCCCTGTGAGGCCATATAATATTGCCACCAACGCGCCTGATTGTGCCAGCCTTTGGTTACCAACTGCGAATGCGGCCCGCCATAAACATATACCACCACAGGATATTTTTTAGTTGAATCGAAATTTACAGGTTTTATCAAACGCCCATACAAATCAGTTTGTCCATCGGCAATTTTTAGTTTTATCAAGGTATTCTCGCCAAGTTGATAGTCTGCCAACGGATTCTTCGCTTCAAATAAATTTTGAAGTACTTTTCCTTTTGTTGAAAGTAAATCAACTTTCCCCGGAACCTCCTTTGCATTCCAGCTATCTGCCAAATAAGTTCCTTCAGTACTTAATATGCCACTGTGAATTCCCTCTTCCGAACTTAATTTAACTGTCTCACCCGACTTTAGATTCACTTTATAAATGTGTTTTTCAAGCGGACCATCCAGTGTTCCTTCCACAAAAATATTTTTCTCAGCTGTATCGAATCCTAAAATGCCGAATACCTCCCACTCTCCTTTTGTAATTTGCTGAATTTGCTTTCCATCGGTACTGTATTTATACACATGAAACCAACCATCCAGGCGGCTGAGGTAATAAAATTCGTTCGGATTAACTTTCGAAAACTGAATCGGGAACAGTGGTTCTACATATTTATCAGACTCCTCCTCAAAAAGTGTTTTTACTTTTTCACCGGTGCCAACATCGTAACCATTCAGTTGCATGTGATTTTGTTCGCGGTTTAATTCAGCCATGTATATCAACTTTTCATCGGGCGACCAGGCAATGTTGGTCAAATAGTGATCAAGCGGCTCACCTGTTTTCAGAAATACAGTTTTACCACTTTCGATATGATAAACACCCAGCGTTACCTGATGACTTACCATTCCGGCCATTGGATATTTTACCGGTGTATATTTAGCCTCGCGTGCCATAAAATCAACCAGCGGGTAATCTTTCACCATCGATTCGTCTTTGCGATAAAAAGCCACATAATTTCCTTTTGGTGAATTAAAAATACCTCCCGAAATGCCAAATTCATTTCGATGAACAGTTTGTCCGTTTACAATTCCGTTGCCTCCATCGTTGGTTATTTGGGCTACTTCTCCATTGGAAAAAGCGACATACAAATTATCGCCCTTTGTAAAACTCACAAATTTCCCTTTTTCACAAAACACCGGATTGGCTGCCTCTTCAGGTAAAATTATTTGATAGACAATTTCTTTTGCATCCTCATCAACCAGCATATAACGTTTGCCACCGTGAATCAATAAGAATCCACTCTTCAACCATTTATAATTTGGAAAAGATCGATACGCTGCACCTGAAATTGTATTTAATTCTTTCAATGTAAGTAGAGTTGACCGATTAGCCTTTTTAACGGTTTTTGCTACCAATGAATTATCGGTAATTTGAGTAAAGACTTGGTCATTTTTCCAGTCAAATCCATTAATCGATTTTGGATTTAAATAAGTGTAACGACCATAAACAGCATCTTCAATGCTCATTTGTTTGGTTTGGGCAAAAGCTATCTGGCCTAGCAGAACAAAAAGGATAATTAATCTTTTCACAATTTCGATTTTAAAAATAAAACATCGAAAATACAATTTGCCTGTTTAACAAAAAAGAAGTTTGGTCACATTCGCTGAAAATGTTTATTTTGCGAATGGTATGGGACAAGATAAATTAACTAGCAACTTGACAAAAGAAACTTCTGATCACTCAAAATATTTCAACCGTACAATAGTAAAAAATACACTGTTCATTTTTCTTCCAATTTCCATAATAATAATGATTACAGCCATTATTGTTATTAGGAAAGCTGAGAAACTGGAAATGAAACTTTATAGAAGTTCTGAGATTAGTGTTATAGATACTAAACTAACAAATATTGAAACTCATATTGAGCATGCCATGCACGATTTGTTAATATTTGCATTTAACAATCAAATTGAAAAATCAGGGACTGATTATCAGAATACCAAATTCAGAAAAGAACTGGCAGCCAAAATGCTCAACATGGTTATCTATCAGAAAATATTTGATCAGCTGCGTTTTATTGATGAAAACGGGATGGAAGTTATACGTATAAATTTCAATAACGGGAGTCCCGAAGTTGTTCCTAAAGAAATCTTACAAAACAAAAAAGACCGCTATTATTTTAAAGACGCAATAAAACTGGGAAAAGGCGAAATATTTATATCGCCAATGGATTTAAATATTGAGAATGGCAAAATTGAAGAACCACACAAGCCTATGATTCGAATTGCAACCCCAGTTTTCGACAAGCAGAATGTAAAACGTGGTATTATTATATTCAATTTTTTTGCTAACAAAATCCTTGAACAACTCCATAATAAAGCAAATACGCTAATTGAAACTCAACTAATGTTGTTAAACAAGCATGGATATCTGCTTAAAGGTCCCAACTCTGAAAACGAATGGGGCTTTATGTATGATGATAAGAAGAACATCACTTTTTCAAATCTTTATGCCAATTCCTGGGACATAATAGCAAACAAAGAGTCTTCACAATTTGAAACCGAAGAAGGCCTTTTTACCTTTAAAACCATTTATCCATTATTGCAAAACCAAACTTCAATTACAGATTTAGGAGGAGAACAAATACCCAATAACACACAATTGAATAGCAAAGATTATTATTGGAAAATAGTTTCCTTTATACCCCATAAAACACTTTACTCCAAACAAAAACAACGTCGACAGAATATTACATTAATGTTGGTTGTATTGGTATTGATTCTGTTGTTTATGTCGTGGAAGTTGGCTAAAACCCAATATTCTCAAAAAAAGGCATTACAATCATTAGAAATTAGTAATCAAACAAAGGATAAATTTTTTAGCATTATTGCACATGATCTGCGTGGGCCATTTAATACACTTTTAGGTTATAGTGAATTATTAATGGATGAAATGAAAAATGCACAGAATTCTACCATTAAGGATTTTATTACAATAATCGATACAACTTTGAACAATACATATAAATTGCTTCTAAATTTATTAGATTGGTCGAGGTCGCAAACAAATCAGATTGAATACAAACCTGAATCTTTCTTGTTAGATGAGTTGGTTGATGAAATATTTGAACTTCAAGAATTTCAAGCAGAAAATAAAGAGATTACAATGAATAAATCTGTCCCTGAAAATTTAACAATTATTGCTGACAGAAATATGCTAAATACAGTCCTTCGAAACCTACTATCAAATGCCATAAAATATTCGAATATGGGCGGTAAAATTTCATTTTCGGCCTCAGTTAAAAACACCACTTTGTATTGTGCAGTTTCAGACAACGGCGTTGGAATGAGTAAAGAACAAGTTGATGCACTTTTCGCTCTGACAAATACTCAAAGTAGATCAGGAACGAACAATGAAAAAGGTACTGGTTTGGGCTTAATTATCTGCAAGCAATTTATTGAAAGACATAAGGGAAAAATAGGAATAGAAAGTAAAATTGGTAAAGGTTCATCTTTCTGGTTTGAAATCCCTTACAAAAACGGTAGTAGAGAATCCTAAAATTCGTTTCCAAATATCTCAAAGATAGAATATTATTAACAGTTGACTGCCTGCTCTGAAAATCGTCTTTCCCCAAATATTTTAATTTAGCCTGCTCTTAACTCCTTAAATAACGTTAAAAAAAGAATATATCTAATCAATTTGTTAATCAGAGAACTCAAAGGTTCGTTATTTTCACTCAGTAAAATATTATATGTTCATTAGCCATGAAAACAATTATCTGCACAACAAGCAGCATATGATATTGACTAATATGAACTTATATGCCACTAAATATCTTTATATTAGATGTTATATGAAAAACATCTTAAAAGGGATAAGATGTAATGCTTACTATGAAAAATAAAATATTGTATATATATATACTCCTTCTCACCGGGCTGTTTGCGCACGGAACCAATATTGACTCAGAAGTTTCGGGGCGGGTAAAAGATAAAAATACAGCTGAACCTATACCCTTTGTGAATGTGTGGATAAAAGGCACCTTGCAGGGAACAATTACTGATGCTGAAGGTCAGTTTATTTTATCGGCAGCCATTAACGACACTTTAAGTTTTTCTTCAGTGGGTTATTTGAAGCAAGAAATAATTATCGATAAAAAAACAAAAATACCCATTGAGATCGAGTTAATCCCCGAAGTACTTGAAATTGGAGAGGTTACTGTAAAACCCGAAGAATCGAGAGCCAAAGTACTAATGCGGCAGGTATTAAAAAATAAAAAAGAGAACCGACAAAAAGTATTAGACTATGCCGATTACAAAACATTTGCGCGAACCTCGGTTTATGTCGCCATTGATTCTACCTCAAGAGTAAATCGGATTGTGGATAACATGAACGAAGTGACCATGAAAATTGAGGGGCAGGATTTACGTTTTTCACCAATATATTTATCCGAATTGGGGATTAACGTACAAAACCGAAAAGACAGTCTAGTTTACAATCGAAAGGATGGTATTTTCCCAAAATTAAATCAAACCATCGAAAGCCAGATTTTACTGAATGTTGTAGTCGACCTTGATTTTTACAAAGACCAGATCAATATTCTGGGGCGTGGAATTGTATCACCGTTTGCTAATTCGGCACGTATACATTACGATTTTTATTTAAACGACAGTACCCAAATAGACAACATTTGGTACTACAGTTTTTCGTTTACACCAAAAAATAAATACAATGCTTTATTTACCGGACGTTTTACGGTTGAAGACAGTACTTTTGCGCTAACCAATATATATGCCTATGTACAGGAAGAAGCTAATATTAATTTTGTGAATGGCTACAAATCAAATGTTTCGTACAGTAAAACACACAACGGAGATTGGTTTTATGACCAACAGGAAATCAGCCTGAATTTAGCCCTGGTTTTAAATAAAGATACGGTGTCGAGATATGGTTCGCAAAGAATTGATCAGGTGGCCAGTGGAAACTGGCTGGTAACTAAAACAACTCAATACTCTATTTCAAAACATTTAGATGACGTTAAAGGACGTGACTGGAAAAAGCAGCCTGAATTTGCCACAAGTTTAATGTCGGATGGAACCTACGAGCGCGTTGACAAATTGAAGGAAAACAAAGTGGTGCGCGGAATTGATGCCGTTGGAGGAATGGTACTTACAAGCTATATCGACATGGGCAAAATTGAAGTAGGCCCTGTGTTTGACATTTACAGTACAAATGCAATTGAAGGCAACCGTTTTTCAATTCCGCTGCGAACAGGAGAAAAAATGTGGGAACGTTTTACAGTAGGTGGTTATTTAGGATTTGGCACAAAAAATAAAGGATTCAAATATGGGATGAATATGGGTTGGCAGCTTCAGGAAACAGATAAATTTATTCTTCGTGCCAGCTATTCGAACGACTACAACCTTGTTTCGCAAGATAAGTACCTGCGTTTTATAAAAAAGAACCCCAATACCCGGGGCAACGGAAACTTTATTGCAGCATTAACTTCGCGGGCGCAAAACCCCTATTTAAAAGAAGAAAAAAGTTTCGATCTCCGACTGGAATACAATGCAGATGAAAACATATCAGGCGAAGCCGGTGCCTATTTCCTGTCAAATTATGCAACACCTGACATTCGATTTATAAATAACGGAACAGACTACAAGCATTATTCAAATTACGGAATGCTTTTAAATGTGCGATTGGCCTTTGGGCAGTACTTCGACAAATATTATTTTGCACGTGTTTACTACATCGATCAAATACCGGTAATTAATTTAAGCTGGGACATTGGTCGTACACATGTTCCGGGAAACAATGTGCCCGAGTTTGGAATGTATTCGCAATTTCATGGGTCGATTGTTGGCAAGTTTAATATGGGGCCTACTTTTATGCGTTACATGTTAAATGGTGGCTATTTGTTTGGCGATGCCCCTTACGATTTGCTCGATCAGCCTGTTGGTTCGCAATCGCTGGGTTTTGCAAAATACCGCTTTAATTTGTTGCACCAGGCTTCGTTTGCTCATAATGTTTATACCAATGTCCATCTCGATTGGGTTGGTGGAGGAATTGTATTCAATAAAATACCATTCATTAACCGACTTAAACTCCGCGAAATGGTTTCGCTAAAAGCACATTATGGCGATCGCACCAGTTCGTATAAACCTGTATTCGATTTACCCGAAGCTTTTTCGCAAGACATGACTCGTCCATATGCAGAAATAGGTGTTGGAATAACTAATATTTTCAAAGTACTGCGTGTTGAATATGTGCACCAGCTGGGCAGCACATACATGAATCGCAGCTTTACCGACAACAGTGGTATTCGTTTCAGAGCTGAAATGAGTTTTTAAAACGTAAGATTTCAATCACCATTGGTCGGGGAACTTATAAGAGATTCTTTCCCGTATGCCAATAACGAATAATAACCGATTAAATTTATAGATGCTGAAATAATCTGTTGTAGGCATCAGAATAAAATGGAGAGAAAGAAGCTTTTTCGAACTGCTGTTTTTGTTGCTTAACATTCTTCGATTTAAAGGTTCTTCTAAAGAATTTTCCAGCAGAAATTTTTTCAATCGAATCCACCAAAGAAACCTTTTCCCCTTTAAAGTTTTATTTTATCGTTATCTATCTTTTGCATTAAAAAAGTTGTAATTTCCATATTTATTTAGAGCAGTAAAACAAGTTACAAAACCTTTAAAAAAGAGTGTATTATTTGCAGATAGTAAAAGGGTTCCGCTAAAAACTTAAAATTAATACAACGTAAGAATTCAAGTAAAAAGCAAAAAAAATGCCGTGCACTCTGCTCCTTACAAGGTCGATAAGATAACAATACATAAACAAAAATGATAAATATTCTTGATGGCGTTAAATCAGCCGAGATACGAATCACAAAA
>JBFFMM010000035.1:0-19174 GCA_041554075.1 Draconibacterium sp.
ACCTGTTTTAAATAGGTACTTATTGCGCCATAAAAAATAGGAATATCGCTAATGTCGTGCTCGTCAGCAAACAAAGGAAGGTACATTGGAATTTTTACCACCTGGTGCCCCAAATTTCGCAGAGCATCAACATATTTACTGTCGCGTAGGCAGTTACCGCAGTAAAAACTACCTCCTGAACCTGGAATAATTTGAATGATGTTCATTTTTAAAAAGTCGGAAGATCGAAGACGGAAGCCAGAACTTACTTCCTTTTTCAATCAACCATTATTTTATTTTTTGTTTTAATTCACCCATTTCTGTTTCTCCTCACTTGAGGAGATGCCGAAAACAAAGGGACTTCTTATTCTCCAAAACAATACACATTTCCATCGTAAGTTCCAACAAAAAATTGCCCGTTGGCAACAGCCGGATTACTAATTATTTGACTACCGATTTCATAAGTCCAAACAGGCTTGCCATCCGAAAGGTTCACTATGGCCAAATCGCCCCTCATATTGGCCACAATAACTTTATTTTTTACAATTACCGGCGATGCTTCTACGTTTCGTCCGGTATTGTATTCCCATAATTTCTCACCCGAATTTTTATCGAAACAATACAAAAACTTATTGTAATTCGCCGTTAACACTTTATTGCCCAAAAGTGCCGGTGATGCAATAAACTGAAGTTTTGTTTTTTCATGTTCCCAAGTCCAGGTGGTTTTGTCGGTTTTTATATCAACCTGAAAAAAACGACCATCGTAGTCTCCGATGTAAGCTTTATCGTTTTCAACGGTTATTGAACTGGCAACATAAGTCGCCACATCAATCTTTTTCACCAATTTCCCGCTAGCAATATCCACCATGTGCAAATACCCATCACAACCGCCAAAAAATGCAGCTCCATCAGCGCAGGCAGCAGCTCCGTTTATAAAATTATCCGATTCGTATTTCCAAAGTCCTTCACCGGTTTTAGCATCTACACAATGCAGGTAATAGTCGTAACTTCCCACAACGATGTATATTTTTTCACCAACCTTCCACCAGTTCGCCGAACCTATAATTTGATTCTCACATTCGTACTCCCATTTTTTCTCTCCAGAATTTAAATCAAGTGCGATTAGCATTCCGTCCAAATTTCCGATGTAAATAGTATTTCCGAGTATTAGCGCAGGAGCTTCAATGGAGTTCCCTGAATCAAATTTCCAAACCAGTTTTCCTGTCATATCGACACAATACACAAATCCGTCGGTTGAGCCAACAACTAATTTTCCATTGGCAATAACCGGAGCTGATTTTATATTGTCACCCGTTTCAAACGTCCATTTTAATTTGGGTGAATCGGGAAGTGTTGTGTTAGAAACGCCAGTTAGATTTTGATCACCCCGAAAAATAGGCCATGAATCAGATGGTTGGGCATTGAGATTTATTGCCAACCAGATTGAAAATAGTATTAATTGTATCTTTTTCATTATTAAATTTTAAATCCTGTAAGGATTGAACAATAATAGCCGTAGGTAGTACCTACGGATCTATACGGGAATAAACCAACAACCCTAAAGGGGTTGAATTTACATTAAATATTTTTCATCAAACTCAATTTCATGCTCTTCCAACAACTCTTTAAATTCTTCACGGAATGTTTTAATAGAATGATGTTCTCTCTGATTTTTCACATAATTCACTAAAATTTCTTTTTGACTTATGTGATACGTAAACGCACCATAACCTTCTTGCCATGAAACAAAATTTGGAAATATTTTCTGTTCTTTAATCCACACAGAAGAGGAAATTTTTATATCCTTTACCAAAGAAGAAACAGAAATGCTTGGATGAACATGTGTTATAATATGCAAATGATTTTCAGTGCCATTTAATCGATAAAGAATACATTTTTTATTTTTCAAAACACCCCAAATGTATCTGTACAATTTTTCAGTATCCGATAATCTCATTGTATTTTCAGCATTTTTTGTTGAAAATACTATTTGATAGAGTATTTGTGTAAATGTTGCCATGATAATATCATTATTGAATCCCTTTAGGATTCTTTTCTCCTCGCACATTGTACCGTAGGTTTCACCTACGGCTATTATTGTCAGACTCCTTCAGAGTCCTTATTTTCAATATTCCCCTCTTTTAACGAAATCGCGCCAGTTGGACAGCCCTCTGCTACTTTTCTTGCAGTAGCTGTTAATCCCTTTTTCAGTTCTTCGTTGAACGGAACACCAACAACCACATCAAATCCACGGCCAATGTAGGTTAAACCAAATGGTTCACTATGTTTTTCGGTCAGGCGAACACAAATTCCACATTTAATACATTTCTGTGGTTCGTAAACCACCGAACCATGATTTATCTGTTTTAAAATATTCCGTCGCACACTGGTTTTGAACCGTTTTTGATCGGCCTGATATTGATCGGAGTATTCACGTAATTTACAATTATCAATAGCGCGACAGTCACAATGCAAACATCTATTAGCTTCGGCAATGGCTTCTTCTTTCGAAAAACCTGAACGACCTCCTTCTGCCGAATAAGTGCGCTTCCCGGCAACCGATTCTTTTAAATATTCAGCATACTCATCCTGAACCAATTTGCCAAATCGTGAATTAAACATTCGTGGTTCTCCTGTCACATCTTTATTATTCAAGTACTGCAACACCGAAAAAGCAACCTCCTTTCCTTGTCCTACCGAACGAACTGCCAAACGTGAGGAGCGCAACACATTTCCAATGGCAAATACTTTTTGATCGGAAGTTTGGTAACTATTTTTATCGGCTACGATTCCTTTCGGGGTGGCTTTTAAACCATATAATTCCGAGTTTTCTTCTACTTTACCAGTTGCTATAACTATTGCATCATACTTCTTTTTGTAAGTCTCTAAATCTTCAGAATTAATATCCTTTCCACCCTGGAATTCTACTCCGGTCTTAAAAATCAGTTCGATCTCTTTATCCAGCACTTCCATCGGAAGGATTTCTTCAGATATTGAAGTTCGTAACAAACCTCCGGCTTTTTTATTTTTATCGAATAGTGTAACCTGAGTTCCTTGTAATTGCAAATAATAAGCCGCAGCCAATCCTGCCGGACCGGCACCAATCACAGCTACTTTTTTGCCTGTCGGGTTTGGCGGATTCATATCCACCGTATTTCCATCGTCACCCACAATTCGCTTTAAAAGGCAGATTGAAATGGGTTCATCCACCGTTTTTCGGTGACAGGCACCTTCGCAGGGAGCCGGGCAAATGCGCCCCAAAACAGCCGGCAAGGCAATGTCTTTTTTAACCACTTGCAAAGCCTCATCCAGTTTACCCGTGGCAATCAAACGGTTCATTTTTGGAATATCCATGTGGGCCGGACAAGCAATCTGGCAAGGAGCTTCGCAGTCTCCAACATGTTCACTCAACAACAATTCCAAAGCCGTTTTTCGCGATTCGCCTACCTCTTCATCGTTGGTTAGCACTTCCATTCCTTCTGTTACTTTTACAGAACAAGATGGAAATAGTTTACCGTTTGTCTGGTCTTTTACCATACAAATCATGCAAGAAGTAAAATGCTCCAGTTCGTCGTGCCAGCACATGTTTGGAATTTCAATTCCCATTTGTTGTGCCGCCTTCATTACTGAAGTACCTTCTGGAACCTGAATTTTTGTGTTATTTATTTTTAGTGTTATCATGTTAATCTCGCAAAGGCGCCAAGACGCCAAGTTTTTATTTTACATCAATTGCATCAACCGGACAGGCTGCACGGCAGGCATCGCATTTTATGCACAATTCAGTATCAATTGAATGTTTTTCGTGCGGTGTAAATGGAATTGCATCCACCGGGCACTTTTGTACACACTTGGTACAGCCAATACATTCATCGTTTACTGAATAGGTGATCAGATCGGCACATTTCCCTGTTGGGCAAACACCGTTGATGTGTGCTTCGTATTCATCTCTGAAATATTTTAGTGTACTCAAAACCGGGTTTGGTGACGTTTTTCCCAATCCGCACAAACTTCCTTTTTTCGTCCAGTCGGCCAAATGTTCCAGCTCCTCAATGTCTCCTTGTTTGCCTTTTCCCGATGTAATATTTTCAAGAATATCGAGCATCCTTTTTGTTCCAATCCGGCAGAAAGTACATTTTCCACACGATTCTTCCTGTGTAAACGAAAGGAAATATCGGGCGATATCCACCATACAATCGGTATCATCGAGCACCACCAGGCCTCCGGAACCCATCATCGCGCCCATTTCTGTTAGCGATTCATAATCAATTGGCGTATCCGCATATTCTGCCGGGATACAACCTCCGGAAGGGCCACCAATTTGCACTGCCTTAAATTTGCGGCCATTGGCAATTCCGCCGCCAATTTCATCAATTACCTGCCTTACAGTAATTCCCATTGGCACTTCAATTAATCCGCCACGCGCCACTTTACCGGCAAGTGCAAATACTTTTGTGCCAGCACTTTTCTCCGTTCCAATTCCTTTAAAATCAGCAGAACCTTCACGTAAAATATAAGAAATCTGTGCCAGTGTTTCGGTATTATTTACCAAGGTTGGGAACCCCCACAAACCACTTTGTGCCGGAAATGGTGGACGCATTCTGGGAAATCCCCTGTTCCCTTCGATTGATGCAATCAAAGCACTCTCCTCGCCACAAACAAACGCACCGGCTCCTCCGTAAATCTGAAGATTAAGGTTAAAGCCGCTGCCCAAAATATTTTCACCCAGGTAATTTTTCTCTATACAAATAGTAATAGCCTCGCGAATTCGTTTTACTGCTAGCGGATATTCGGCGCGGATATAAAAGTAGCCCTCGTGAATCCCCACCGCATACGCTGCAATCACCATGCCTTCAATTACCCGATATGGGTACGATTCCAAAAGCATCCGATCCATAAATGCACCGGGATCGCCTTCGTCGCCGTTACAAATAATATATTTTGTGTCGCTTTTTTCTTTTTTTACAAAACTCCATTTTAATCCGGTTGGAAAACCTGCTCCACCGCGACCTCGAATTCCGCTGTTTTTTACCTCTTCAATTACTTCGTCAGAACTCATGGTTTCCAGCACCTTTCTCATGGATTTAAAACCACCTCGTTTGATGTACTCATTTACATCGAGCGGATTTATCATTCCACGGTATTCGGTAGCAATCGGAATTTGTTTTCCAAGAAAGGAAGCCACCGGTTTTTCGCGCATACTGATTTCGTAGCGTTCAACGCCATCCCAATTCCGATCAGTTTGAATGGTTTCAACCGTGTGTACCAGCTTGTTTTTCAATTTGGTGAACAAGTTGGGAGCTTGAAAGTGACTTTCAACAATGTTTTTTACGTCCTCAGGCTTTACCTTCGCATACAAAGTTGGTTCGCCTTCGTTGGGAACAATCTCGACCAGCGGAACCTGATGGCACATCCCCACACAACCCACGTGCTTCAGATTAACACGTAAACCACTTTCGTTCACTACGCTTTCCACTTCCTGCTGAATTTCCTGGCTGCCACTGGCTACGCAACACGATCCCAAACCAATTCGTATTTCACCTTTAATTTCTGAACCATCAGCTTTTCGAGCCTTTTTTGAGTTTTTCTTGCCTACCTGGCTTTCAAAATCTTCAATGATTTGTCCCACCTGATCGGGTGCCACATGACCATAGGTTGTTTCATCAATTTGAACAACCGGAGCCAGGGTACAACACCCAAGACACGCCACTTTTTCAAGTGTATATTTTCCGATTTCATCGGTTTCGGCACCTTCTGGTAACTTAAATTCACGACGAACCGCAGCGTACCCCTGACCAGCTCCTTTTACATGGCAGGCGGTTCCCACGCACACTTTAATCATGTGTTCGCCAACCGGAGCTAAACGGAATTGTGAATAAAAACTGGCTACACCGATTATTTCTGCAGCAGAAATTTCCGTTTTTTCAGCCACATACCTCAATACATCTTCCGGGAGATAATTGTACTCCTTTTGAATGGACTGAAGTATTGGAATTAAACTCTTTTTTGTCGAGCCTTTTTCAGTAATTAGTTGATCTATATTTTGAAAATTGTTATTCATATTTTTTCACCGCAAAGACACGGAGATGCTAAGATTTTTTTTAGATCGTATTTCAATCATGTTTCCAACGTGCGGCGCATCGCACTCTTGATTTTTAAACAAAGAACGTGGATGCACCTTTTACTCACTTTGTTCGTTCTTACCCCCGGGTTAAAACCCGGGGCTATTCATGTTTGACTCCGTTGAAGTCTATTTTCCTATACAATACAAGTTGTTCTCTCCTCGAATATAAATGTGGCCATCGCTAAAAGCGGGAGTTGTTCCGGCAGTTTCTCCTAATTCGTTTTCACTCACTTTTTTCAATTCTTTTGAAAATTCATAAATCCGCATTACTCCGTCATTATCCATCATAAAAAGTTTCCCATCAGCAACCACAGGCGATGCATACAAGGTTGTACCCGTATCGTCCTCCCAGTATTGTTCGCCGGTTTTTGCATCGTAGCAAACCAAAACGCCATAACTGGTTGCAATTATCAGTAAACCGTCGTGTGCAAGCGGACTTGCAGCTTCAGGCAGATATTCGTCGTTCTCCCACATAATTGAGCCGTCTTTTGGATTAATGGCTACCAAACGTGCGTATTCGTTGCCAGCAAAAACTACACCGTTGTCAAATGCTACCGAAGGACCAACTTCTCCCATCATACATTCCACCTTCCAAAGCTCTTCACCGGTTTCTACATCGTAGCCGGCAACAATTGGATCAGCAGTTAAAATGACCTGGTATTTCCCATCAACTTCAGCCAATATTGGACTTGCCCACGATATTTTCGATTGCCGAACAGTTTCCCAAACCGTTTCTCCATTAGCTGTATTTAGTGCTAAAACTTTGCCTCCTCGGTTTGTATCGTATTGAACCAAAACTTTGTTAGCCCAAGTTATTAAAGACGAAGAATGTCCGTAATGATTGTCAGGCACTCCCAGGTTTCTTGCCCATAAACGTTTGCCATTCATATCGAAAGCAACTATATCTCCGGTAGCAAAAATGGCGTAAACTCCTTTATTGTCGACAGTTAAAGTTGGTGCCGCTAGACCAGTATCTTCGGTTACTCGTGGAGGACTAGCCGGAGACCCCGGAATATTATTGGCAACGCCTGTCCACAATAATTTTCCATCGTTTCGGTTAAAACAATACACTTCGCGAGTGGTATTATCGGCACCGGCCACAAATATTTTATCGCCCCAAATCACAGGTGAATTAAAACCATGTTTTGGTATAGGCACTTTCCACAATATGTTTGTTCCTGCTGCTCCATCCCATTTTGTAGGTATATTTTTAAACGAAATAACACCTTGTCCTAAAGGGCCGCGAAATGAGTTGTGATTTTTTTGGACATCGGCCAAAGTTATTCCGGTTGAAACCGCTGATTTTGCAGCCGGCTTTTCTTTAGGCGCTACCTTTTCTGTGTCATCAGTATTCGCATCCCCTGAAATCGTTTCTTCAGCTGTAGGCTCTGTCGTTTCTACATTCTCCTGAGTCATCGACTGACTTTGTTCTGCAACTTCCTGATTGGAAACTTCTCGTACTTCAATTACTTCTATTCCCTCAGCTTCAGGAGTTGTTGCATCTGCTACCTGCGATTCAGCATCGTAATAGTTTAGTTGATTTACCGTGGCAAACGAAGCTAAAACGGCCAAAATCATTACTGTCGCACCGACAATTATGATTCCCTTTTGCGCGAGAATACGGCTTGCAATTTCATTTTCAAGTTTAGCATCGGGTTCCTCAATTTTACTTTTTACTGAATAATAAACGCGCAGTGCAAAAGCCAAAACAATGGCTCCAAACAGTAATAGATAAGCGCCGGTTTTCACCTGCCACTGACTGTTAAAATACGCCTTACGTGCCAGTAAATCGAAGTTTCGGATTTCGACTTTTAGTTCATCGTTGTTGGGTTCTTGCTTTAAACGCTGAACCAAAGCTTCCAAAGCCTTGCTTTCAATGGGATCGGTTTTTGAAACCTGCCAAAAGTTGAGAAGTAGCAGCATCGCAACTGCGGTGCAAAAAATGCCTGCAATTACAGCAATGTTCTGTGCTATTTTTAGTTTGTCAGTATTATTCATGTTTTTAAAAGCTGGAAGATCGAAGACGGAAGTTGGAAGTAATATTCCCTATTCTTGTTTCGAACTTCATTATTTATTTTTTCTATTCTTTTTTCCTTACTCTATCTCGCCATTAAACAGTTTATCAAATTTCATTTTTCTACCGGACAATAATCAACACAACGCGCACAACTAAAACAGTTTCCTTTGTGCGGTTCATAATCCTGTCGTTTTCTGAAAACTACTGTATTTAATAAAGTTAAACCAATAACTAAACCCAGGAATCCGCCGGCAATCATACTTCCGATGTAAAACTTATCGCGAATTACTTCCGCCTCCGCAACCAGTGTTTCCATTGATTTACCAGATGCCAGGAAGGTTTGAATATCAATATTATCAGGATCCTCTTTCAATTCGGGTTTCGAAATCAACAGTTCCGCCAGGTAAACATCGGGGTTGGCTTTTGATAAGAATGTATGCGATTTTGCACCAACAAATACCCCAACTGCCATCCACAATGGAATAACCAGCGCATAAGTAATAAATCGTTTCGGCCCTAAACCTGATTTTATAACTTCCTTTTCGTTGGTTGGAAAATCAATGGCATCGAACGGACAAGAATTGGTACATAGTTTACATTGAATACACTTCGATGGAGTAATGGTTAAATGCCATTTCGAAAAACGAGACATCCAACTCAACAGAACTCCGTACGGACATAAAAACCGGCAATACGGACGTGCCACAAACATTCCCATCAAAAGAAATGCAATTCCAAGTACAATCATATGAAACTTGGCATCCATACGGAAAATGCCAATAAAGGGATCGTACCTACAAATGATAAAATCGGTTCCCGTAGCCGCAAATAGAACTGCCAGTGACAGGTATATATATGGAATTAATCCTAATGTTTTATTTAACCATTTTGGTAAACTAATGGGTTTTACAACCACTAAATCCTGAATGGCGCCAAGCGGACAAGCCCCTGCACAAAATGTTCTGCCAAAAAACAGCGTAACCAGGAGCGGCAATAGAAAAAACAGCAAGGTCGTTAACGAAATGGCGTAGCCGGTATCAAAAAACGAAAGTGTCACATTTTGGATGGCACCAATGCTGCAAATACACCCATTGCGATAAAATCCGAAATAAACCAGCGTAAATATTGAAAGGTATAAAACACCTTGCCTCGAACGTGATTTAAGCGCGAAGTATGTTGCCAGTGACAGAACCAGCAACAGAACCAGCACATCGAAATATTCCATCGATAAAGCCCTCGGCTCGGGCGTGACTGGTGTTGGCTGCGTATATCCGGTATCGAATTCTGGTTTTGGGAATCTTTGCTTCTGCGCAAAAGATGACACAGTAAGCGTTAAAAAGAATAATGTATAAACTATAAATCTTAGATTTTTCAATGTAAAGAATTTACGTATTGTTGTTTGTATTTTATTTTTTTTAGGCTGTTCGCTTTCAACAATCAATGGATAACTGGCTTTACGTTTTAAACTACAGATTGAGGTCTGAGGACTTAAAACAATATTTTTATTTTCACAACTGCTCATTCCAGATCAGGCTTTGGGTTTAATTGAAAAATCACCTTTCACTTTATAAGCTTCACTGGCTGAAACCCGACTAATCGCATCTGACGGGCAAACTTGCGATATGGAACAGATGTTGCAATTCAGACAAATGTTGTGCATAATTTGCAGGTGCATCGACCCATTTCCAAAGGAGGTGCAGCCTGCAACACATTTAGCGCAACCAATACACAAATCCTCGTCGATATGATATTCAAAATAAGGTTCCTCGATAAAACGACGTTCGATAGCAGCAGTAGGACAAAGCTGATTTTCGGCAGCTGTGCTTTGTTTATTTGCATCGGGTTTTAAGTAGCCTCCACACAAATCGCAGTAGCCACATAAATCGAAAGCATGCAAACATTTCACGGCAGAAGGTGTCATTACACAATCTGTTGCGCATCGTCCACACTGGGTACATTTAAATGGGTCGATCTGCCAAACGTAATCGTCGGTTGTCACCTTTTTAAGGGCAGCAATACTAACGGTTCCCAACGATAGCAATAACGAAGCACGCACTCCATTTTGAATGAAATTTCGTCGGGACTGTGATTTACTTTTCTTTTCCATCTCTCTCTATTCAGCTTTTGTTTATGCGGTGAATGCAAGGTCAGTGTTTCAATCAACAAACGCTGATTTACCTTTTACTCGCCTCTCTTTTTTCATCTCCGGATTAAAAACCGGAGCTATTATAATCTAATCCCTATGGGATCTTTTCTGCTCTCGCCTCCTTTACCTCCAGATTTTCGCATGCCGAAACCTTTCCACAGTTTTTACAGGTGGGTGAAACCGTGCAATTGGCAGAAACCTTTTTGTTTATGACAAGGTATCCTGCTGAAGTTGCTATTCCTCCAAGAATTAAAAGCCGACCAGTTGTTTTTATAAATTCTTTTCTATTCATACCAAAAAGTCGGAAGTCCGAAGCCCGAAGACGGAAATTCGGCCATCCTTATTAATTATTTCATTTCGAATACTCGTAATACTTTGCGGTCAAAATCAAGAGCGTATATATTTCCTTCGCTATCAACTGCCACATCGGGTGCCTGCCCTTCAATTTTAGTATCGAATTTATTAGGTGCAGCAACTACGCCCAAAAACTCGCCGGATGGTTTGTAAACTTTTATACGAACCAAACCTTTTTCGCTGGTTACAAAACTTCCATCAGGTAAAAAAGTATAATGCGCAGGATTGCAACAACCACTAAAATTTTCGGTCTGCGCTCCACTGGCCTTCCAATGTTCGCGTAAATTTCCCTCCGTTGTATAATTTTCTAAAGTATGCAAACCCGGATTTACCACCCATAAATCGCCATACTCGTTTATATCCATATCGAAATAAGGACTTGGTACAATAAATCCGTGTAAAACATCTTCACTAACTTTCCCTTCAAATTCATTCTGAAGTTCGCCTGCCTTATTAAAACGCATAACTTTTCGTGTCCCTGCATCGGCCACAAATACGTTCTCTTCGTAAGCTGCAATGGCAGTTATGTATGAATTGTCGTCTGTAAGTTTCCATTCAGCCATTGTTTCCCCTGTTAAATTCATAAGCTGAATACGTTTTTCGAATGCCACATAAATGACATCTCCTGAAACTTCAAGCGTGTGTGGTTCTTCTGTCAATTCGAATTCATTTAATAGATTGCCTGAACGGTCTATTACTTTTAGTTTTTTATCGCCAACTGCATAGATTTTATCTTCGGCAATGGTAATTCCGGCCGGCTCTTCAAAACCCACTTTGAAGTTTTTCGTTTCTTTATAATGAATCAGATCATCAGGCACATTTCTGAATTCATCAACGCTGAAGGCAAATTTATTGGCCTCCATGTTATCGGGACGTTTTGAGTACCAGTCGCCAACCATCACACCAACGATTACAAGTGCCAGAACTATTAGAAAAATTATTATGCCTTTGTTTTTCATTTGCTATAATTTGATTTAAGTAATGCCAGTTTCTCAATTTTCAAATATTCAGGTCGATACAAACCATGGTTTTTGAGTCACGCAAAATCAGGTAGCCGTTAGCAATCGCAAATGGCGCCCAGGCATCGTGTCCGTTTTCGAAAATCTTTACCTGCTCCAGTTGAATGTATTTTTCAGTACTCGGACGTGCAATTGTTAATGTACCGTCGTCGTTTAAAATGAAAAATTTATTGTCAGCAATAAAATAAGGTCCCAAACCAAAACGCCCATCTTTACCACTTGTCCAAATAATATTTTTTGTATCCGATGGATCAACACAAACAAATTGGTTTCGATGTGAACCACCATCCTTAGGAACAATACCAAAAAGATGCCCATCCCAAAACAAAGGGGTTTGTTGTTCACAAGCCAATCCATCTTTAGGTTTATATTCATCAATAACTTCAATATTAAATGCCCCGTTATTTTCAGACAACTGCAGGAGCATACTCCCTGCGCCATAACCTGCTGTCATAAATATTTTTCCATCGGGCATACAAACCGGTGACGGAGCAACAACAGAGTGATTCCATGCCGAAGTTTCCCATAGAATTTTACCAACGTCAGGACCATCGGCAGCAATACCTGTTAACGCACCAATGCTACTGTACACATACATTTTTCGTCCGGCAAAAGTAAACGGCATAATCGACGAATGCGACATTTTATAGCCATTCGGATTGGGTGTTTCCCACAATTTTTCTCCGGTTTCGCAGTCAACACCGATCATCAATGCACTTCCTCCTGTGGCCAAAACAGCCACATTATTGTCAACCAACGGACATTGCCCGGTGTACCAAAAAGGAATTTCATTTTGATATTCTTTTACAATATCCAATCCCCAGCGGAAATCACCGGTTTCGCGATCGAGACACATTACATGGCATTTGGGACCAATTGTCACAATATAATCTTCGGTAATTGCCGGAATAGTACGCGACATTCCATGGTTCCGCTTTACTGCAACATCATACCCACGGTTCCATTGCTCTTTGCCGTCAACCAGCGAAATACAGCGCAATTTATCAGCTCTCTCCTCTTCGTTGTAATCTAAAACATAGGCCAATCCTTTCCAAATTGCTGCTCCCGAATGGCCTTCTCCCAGTTCCATCGACCATACTATTTTTGGTCCTTCATTCCCAAACTTTTCAATCAGCTTTACAGGCGATTTTGAAATATTATCGTAATCGGCTCCCCTAAAATTCGTCCAGGTTTCTGATAGTTCCTGGTAATCAGAAGTAAACTTCTCGAAATGTTCGCCAATAGTTACATCCTGTGGTGCAACACCTTTCCCACGGTTGTCGGTACCTTCTAAACTCACAGAAAAATCTTTTGTAGGGTCGGTATTTAGCCACCAGAAAACAGCTACAAAACCTACAACACCGGTTAGAATTAGAATACTATTTATGGTTCGTTTTGTCATTTTATTCCAAATTGTCATTTCGAGGAGATACGACGGAGAAACCTCAACTTCTCTTGAAAAAATTCCTGCTCATTTTCCGTCGAAATGACAGCTATTTTTTAATATTATAAATCATTAAAACATCGCCATGCCGAATAAATAATCTGCCATCGTAAATGGCTGGATGCGCCCAATGCGGACCAGCTCCGGCATCAACTTTAAAAGTACTTATTATTTTCAAACTATCGGCTGACGGTTTAACTAAAGCAATGTTTCCGCGTTTTTCTTCGTACAAATAAAGCATACCATCGGCAGAAATAATGGAGCCTTTGTTTTCCCAATCTTCCTCCCAATTTGTTTTGCCGGTTTCCCAATCAACGGAAGCCCATTTCCCATTGGCATTATTTTGCCAATTCGACCCATAGATTGCTCCATCTAACAATATGACTCCTCCATGATGCGTATCGAGCATATCATTTCTCCATTTAAATTTCACAGATTTCGCATCATCTGAAAGAGACAACATAATTCCGGGATGATCGTACCCACTTGTTACAAAAATGCTTCCATTGTTGTACAAAGGCGGATTTGTTTGCGCACCAATTCCCTGGCTTTTTAAATGATATTGAATTAAATTGTAACTCCACATTATTTCTCCGTTACCGGGATTTATGCCGATAATATTTTCGGTTGTTTGAGCCAAAATAATCGGAATTCCATTGTGATGAATAAGTGATGGCGATCCATACGATTTAGCCCCACCCAGACTTTCAGTCTTCCACAATTCCGAGCCATCATTTTTGTCAAAAGCAATCATTGTATTTTGTTTTCCGCCTGTGGTAAAAACTACACAATTTTTTAAAACCAAAGGAGACTCAGAATCGCCATGTCGGTGAATTTCCCCCTCGTATTTTTCGATGGCATTAATTTGCCAAATAATCTTGCCCAAAGTAGCATCAACACAACTCAATTGCCCGGTACCGCTGGAAACATACAATTTACCATTTTCATAAGTTGGAGTACTTCTACTGTCGATGTATGACCCCGTCCATGAACGTCCGTAAGGCACATCCCAAAGCAATTTGCCATTTAAATTAAAGGCCGAAAGAACATCAATAGTATCTTCTTTAATACCGGTAATAAAAATAGTTTCGTCCACTAAAATGGCTTGCGAAAATCCTTTCCCAATACCTTCAATTTTTAAAAGAAGTTCAGGTCCATTTTTTGGCCACTGTTTTAACAACCCCGTATCAGGATAATGGCCTGAACGGTTAATTCCGCGAAATTCAATCAAATCCTGACTAAACAGAGTGATTGAAATAAAAAGAAATACTATGGTTGTTACTGTTCTCATTTTATCTTTTATGTTATTTCGAGTGAATTACGAACAAGATATTTGTTCTCGTTTACCTTTCGAAATAGCAGTAATTAATTTGCTTTAATATTGTATACCATGAGCACATCACCGTGGCGAATCAATAATTTTCCATCTGCAATATACAGATGTGCCCAATGCGGACCGGCACCTTTTTTCACCTTAAACTCGCTAAGTACATCAAATCCATCCGGATCAGGTTTTACAATGCCAACTGTTCCGCGTTCGTTGTAACAATACAATAATCCGTCGGCCATGATCATTGATCCTTTCGTGTCCCACTTGGCCACATATATTATTTCACCGGTATCCCATTTCATACAAACCCACTTGCCATTTTTATTGTTCTGCCAGTTCGACCCGTATAAATATCCATCGTGTAAAATAACACCATGATGATGATTATCAAACGTTTGATCAACAAACTTTTCTGTAACACCAGTTCCCAAAGTATCCATCTCGAGCATTACTGCTTTGTAATCGTATCCCATGGTCAGAAAAATTTGGTTGTCTTTAAACACAGGAGTGTTTGTCCAAATCAATCCATTTTGATCCCATTCTTCCGGGTTCCAGTATTTATAATTCCAGGCAATTTTACCTGTTTTAGGAATCACAGCTATTAAATCGGTTCCAATTACTGCTAAAATATACCTTAAATCACGGTATTTGTAAACGGTTGCCGATGCATAAGCGCGCGGTCCTCCCAGCGATTTTGTTTCCCAAACCGTTTCACCTGTCAGTTTATTAAGGGCAACCACACTTGTTTCTTGTCCTCCAGGTGTACAAATTACCAAATCATCAACCAATAAAGGGGTTTCAGAATTTCCCCAAATATGATACTCGCCACCAAATTCTTTATCAACTTCTACTGCCCAGTTTTCTTGGCCGGTATTTTTATTGATACAAGCCACACGCCCGGTACCACTTTGTACATAAATACGATCGCCCTCAATTACCGGAGTACTGCGAGTATCAGGAAAAGATTTGTTCCACGATCGCCCGTATGACACCTGCCAGTTAAAAGTTCCATCTAAATTTATTGATGTTAAATAATCAAGAGTATCAATCATTCCTGTGGTATAAATTATTCCGTCACAAAGAATAGCGGAAGAATACCCTTTGCCGATTCCTTCAACTTCAAGAAGAAGTTCTGGTCCGTTTTCCGGCCATGTTTTCAGAAGATTTGTTTCGGGGAAATGCCCGTCGCGGTTTGGTACCCGCCATTGGGTTACCTGAGCAGTTAATGCAAGACTCAGCAAAGCTAACAGAATAGTTAATTTAGATTTCTTCATGGTTTTTATTTGTTCAAAAATGAATTATAATTTAATTTTTCAAAGGTTATTTTACGATACCTTGTTCCAATGGGAAACTCCTTCCCGGCCACCGTTACCATAACAGGGCTAAAACTGGTTATTTGGTTCGTCGCAATCAAATAGGAGCGATGAATTCGAATAAAGTATTTGTCAGGTAATGTTTTCTGAATAGATGAAATGGTTGCCCGACTATTTATTTCACGATCGTTAGTGTGCAATTTTATATAATCGCCGAAACTTTCAACATAAATAACCTCGGAAACCGGAATTTTATGAATAACATTTTTCTCGCGCAGGTAAATGCATTCCTTATCGCCTTTATTTTTTTGCAACGACACCTCACTAATCAGCATGCTTTGTTGCTTGTATTTTTCAATGGTTTGTAAAAAACGTTCGAACGAAATTGGTTTTAAAAGATAGTCTAATACATTAAGATCGTAACTTTCGATGGCATATTCGCGAAAGGCTGTTGTAAATACTACAGCCGGCGGATTTTGTAGGGTTCTTACCAAATCAGTACCCTTCATTTCAGGCATTTGAATATCCAAAAACATTAGATCTACCTCGTTATTTTTTAAAAAATCAAACGCTTCAATGGCATCAAAACAGGCTCCTACCAACTCAAGCGAATTGATTTTCTGAATATGCGATTTTAGCACTTCGATAGCTAAAGGCTCATCATCTACTATTAAACATTTTATTTTACTCATTTTTGCCAAACCACTACCAGGTTAATTTCAAAATGTTTTTCGCTTTGGTTGATATCAAGGTTGTGCGCATCGGGATAAATTAATTCCAAACGCCTTTTCACATTTTTCAAACCTATTCCTTCACTCAGCGACACATCTTTTTTCTTGTTTCCTAATGTTGAATTCACAACATTCAGGTTCAGTCCATCTTTGGTAATATTAATATTTATCCTAATTTTTGGATTTGTCCGATCATTACTTGCACCGTGTTTGAAACTATTTTCGATAAAGGGAAGCAAAATTAAAGGAGCAATAGTATACGAGTCGGAATTGCCATTCACACTATATTCTATATCCAAACGGTTGTTGTAACGTAACTTTTCAAGTTCAATGTAATCTTCTAAAACTTTAAGTTCCTTTGAAAGTGCCACAAACCGATCGTTACTTTTATAAATCATATAGTCTAAAAGTCCCGAAAGCTTCAAAACCACATCAGAAGTTTTTTCCGATTTGATTAGAGTTAAAGCGTACAAATTATTTAGTGTATTAAACAGAAAATGAGGATGAATTTGTGATTTCAGAAAACTTAGTTCAGCTTCCAGTTTTTCTTTGGCCAGTTTTTTCTTTAGCTGATCGTCGAGGTACCATTTTTTAAAGATTACGATGGTTGCTGCCAGCCCGGGAATTCCATAATTTGAAATAATTTTGTTGAATATTTTAGGGAAATAAAACAGCGGCAGTTTGGAATAATCATAACAATCGGGAAATAGATTTGGGAAATAAACAGAAATATAAATCGCAAATCCATATAAAAATGCATGAACAAGTGCAAGAATAGCAAAAAGATTAAATTTTCTTTGCTCCAGAATAAGAGGAAGTATTAAATAAATCAACGTATAAGTTCCAATAATTCGGGCCGGAAATAAAGTGAGATTTATTATGAACTCCTCTCTGTAATTATCAAGATAGCCACCATAAGTCATGGAATACATTACGTAAACCACAATCCAAAAAAGGATGTGCCATAAAAGACGGTACCTGAAAAATATGGGAAGCCGATTTTTATCCATTTTGATTTTTGATTGCCTTAAAACTACTCATTCTCATTATTAATAAAGAAAACCAACGATGAATAGACAGCAAAAAGAGATGTTTAATCGTTTAAACACCTCTTAAGTAGCTCATCAATTTATTCGAGTTATTTAATCTTGTATGCAATTAAAACCTCGCCATGACGAACAAACAAACGCCCCTTGTTTATTACCGGATGTGCCCAATGCTGTGCTGTTCCGAGTTCAACTTTTGTTTGACTAACAATTTTAAATGCTTCAGGAGTTGCTTCAACCAAAGCCAATTCACCGCGCTCGCTGTAACAATACAACATTCCATCGGCATAAATAGTAACTCCTTTTGCTATTGATTTATCGGCATACTTTTCTTCGCCTGTTTCCCAATTTACGCAACGCCATTCGCGTGCATTATCGCCCGAGCCATACAAGTAACCATCAACTACTACCATTCCACCCATACGACTATCGAGTTCAGTTTTTACCCACGATTTTTCTACACTGCTTCCATCGGCGCTTAAATTCAGTTTCTCACCACCTTGACCGTAACCACTAAAGCAAAACAAACCCCCTTTATAAAAGATAGGAGTATTTGCATGCACTTGCCAACGATTGGTGTGCGGAAAATCCCATAATAAATCACCGGTTTTTGCATCAACACCAATTATATGATCGGCGGTATGAGTTACCAATAGTTTACGCGATGGCAATTCAACCAATAGTGGCGAACAATAAGCTGAAAGTTCTCCTTTCCCAGTCGACGACCAAACCAAATCGCCACTAAAACGATTGAGGGCAACCATATTATATTTCTTTCCACCCGGAGTTAGAAATACCAAATCGCCATCTACAACAACTGTTTCGGTTACGCCCCAACGAATATTCTCACCATCAAAATCTTCAAAGGCATTTTTCGACCATTTTTTATCTCCGTTATTGGCATCCATACAAAGAAGTTCGCCATAACCGGTGTACATATACATTAAGTCACCAACAACAACCACCGACGACCGGGTACCGGGATAACTTTCTGTAAATTCTTTCCCGTATTCTTTTTTCCACTGCAACTTCCCCTCCTGGTCGAATACAAAAATAAATCCGGTTCCATCAACCATCGAAGAAAGGTAGATCAGTCCATTAGCAAATACCGGAGAAGAGTGTCCTTCTCCTAAACCTTCAAATGTCCAGAGTATTTCAGGACCATTTGCAGGCCATTCTTTCAAAAGACCTGTTTCGTTGTAAATTCCGTTGTTATTTTCGCCACGCCACTTGGTAGGTGTTTGCGCCAGAATTGAACTTGAAATAATTAGACTCGCTATCAAAAACAATGCTCTTTGTATCATGACTTTAGTTAATTTGGTTAAAGGATTTAAAAATAGAATCAATTGGGCATATTTACAATTAGTTTCATCAATTTATTGCGTATCTAAATAGTAAAATGTATTTACATATTATTAGGAAATCATTAACAAACAATGCACTAAAAACAAAACGTTTAAACAACAAGTCTGCCACTATATTTCGCAATAATTAATTAAACTGAGTACGAGTATAGTATACCTTATTAGTAATCTCAGTTCGACTTAAAATTTTGTCTCAGTTTCAGCCAATTTTTAGCAGAAATTGATTCAAAATTTAGAAGTACTATCGGGATAATACAAGAAATTTTGGAGTGATTTATGCAAAAATTGGTGAAATCCTTCGGAAAATTCC
>JBFFMM010000036.1:0-18999 GCA_041554075.1 Draconibacterium sp.
CCGGTAACATCTGTTTCTGCCAAACCGTTTGAATTTAAAACCAGCACAGACGAAAGTGCCTGACCATACTCAGCGGAGTAGCCACCGGTGTTAAATTGTACCCCACTAAACATTGAGGGTGCAAATCTGCCTCGTGTTGCTACATCCGGAGTTTTCGAATAATAGGGTTTTGCTGCAATCAAACCATCAACATAGGTCGCCGTTTCGTACGAGTCGCCCCCACGAACCAACAGTCGGCCATCGTCGCGGGCAGCTTGTGTTCCTGGCATCGTGCGAATGGCTGCCATAACATCGCCGTTGGCACTTGGTGTTGTGTAAATATCCAGTGGTTTCATTACCGAAGCGCGGCCTTCGTCATCAGCAGTAAAGCTCCCGGCAGTAATGGTAACGGCATCCAGCGTGTTAACACTTTCAAACAATACAATTTCCAGCGAAACATCTGAAGAAAGGTCAACTTTTTTTTGCCACGATTTGTAGCCGATAAAAGAAGCGATCAGGTTTTTTGTTCCAGTTTCTGAAGTTCTGAAACTAAAATGCCCATCGCCATCGGAACTGGCTCCATCGTAAGTGTTTTCAATAAAAATATTTACTCCGGGAATGGGTTCTCCGTCTTTCGCCAAAACTTTTCCGCGAACAGTAACTTGAGAAAAGGCAAGTGAATAAATGAGTAAAAAAAGGATTGTAAAAATTGTTTTCATGACTTCTTGTTTTCGTTTTGTTGGCTCAAAAATCCAACGAAAACCGTCGTAATGAAAATAAGGTTTACCGAATTGTGGAATTTGGGGGATGAAGTGTACGAACCTGAGTTCGATTTAAATTTTAAAATTCAGATTGCAATAAAAAGCTGATTAGCAAGACAAATTTTTGAGGAATAGTGAACTATTGCGATAAAATTTGACGAAGCAAATCCGATTTTTATTCAAAGCTTTTGGAAAAACACTTATAACCAGCAATCTTCTTCGTATAAATGATTCAAAATAGCCCGCTATTCTTTCGTCATTTATACTTGAATCTTACTATTTCTAAGCGTTCTGAATCTAAAATTTTACGTCGAACTCAGGTTACTGGGTTTACTCGATAGTGATATCTGTTGTGGTTAAATGGTTGCCAATCCAGATTCGTCCATCCGATTTTTTCCACGAACCTGTTTGTTTTAGATTAGCTCCCGGAAAATTGAACGAAGCTTCAACTTCTCCGGAGGGTAAAGTTTGGTAGCCTTCCATTCGAACTGTTCGGCTGATTGATTTCCCCGGCTGCAATTTGAAATACCACTTGGAATCAATTGCATCGGAGGCTGTAGTTTCACTATTAGTTGAATAATAGTGCTTGTCGTTTTTAGTTATGCGAATGCCATTTGTATAATAGTGAAACCTTGATGCACCCATTTTGTCGGGATCAAGTATATATATGTTTTCCGTGTCAAGATTTGTTACCCGAAATGTATATTCAAGGCTTGTGGTACTTTTTCTTTTTAATCCGGTAATTTCAACATCAATCCCTTCTCTCAAAAGTCCGGCAGCTATCAACTCCGACTTGAAATCGTTGTTGTCGTTTAGTGTTTCTGCGAACAACCATCCAAATGAATTAAAACGGATGACATCTTTGGGAGAAAACCAGTCGTCCTCTGGCATAATTGCGGGAATCATAGGTATGGATGACATGTACATGGGCCAAAATACACCTGCAAAAAGTCTTTTCTCTCCGCTTGTAACCATAAAATTTCTGCCCGAATATTTTTCTTTTTCAACTTCCTTGTTTAGATAGAAGGCATGTGCCGACCAGTCGTAGAACTCAATGTTTGAACTTTTTACCCAGGGAGAGTTTTCTAAAACAAACGAATCGAGCTTTACTTGTGCGGAATGAAAAAGATCAGCTTCACTTTCTGTCAAATAAATATTGATCTTATTATTTAAATTTCGGTAGTCCTGGTTAATGTTTTCGGCGCAAGAAACGAAAAGAAATACAACAATGAGAAAGGCTAATTTTTTCATCATTAAGCGAATTGGTTTGATAAAAGATGAAGATAAGTGAATTTTGGTTGCGTTGGGGTTTGACTTTGTTCTGATGCGCAAATATTTGTTAAATCCGACTGAACAACTTGAGAGTTATTTCCTTAATGATGTAAAAAAGGATACTTTTGTCCGTTCAAAATTTGTTTATATATAAAATAAAATAGATATGGCTGATAATCAGAAAACATTATTAATGATCCTTGACGGTTGGGGAATTGGCGATGGTTCGAAAAGCGACATTGTTGCAACTGCACCAACACCATTTATGGATTCGTTGATGGAGAAATATCCACACTCTCAATTAATGGCTTGTGGCGAAGATGTTGGTTTGCCCGATGGTCAAATGGGGAACTCCGAGGTAGGACACTTAAACATTGGTGCCGGTCGTGTATTGTACCAGGATATGGTAAAAATTACCAAAGCTATTCGCGACAAATCATTGTGGGAAAATCCAAAATTGGTTGAGGCGTATTCGTACGCAAAGGAATACAATAAAAAAGTTCACCTCATTGGTTTAGTTGGCCCTGGTGGAGTTCACTCTTTGAGCAAACACATGGTGGCACTGTGTCAGATTGCAACCGACATGGGATTGGAAGATGTATTTGTACATGGTTTAACCGATGGCCGTGATACCGATCCACGCTCGGGGTACGGATTTATCGAGAATGATTTAAAAGACCTTGAACCAACTGTTGGGAAATTTGCTTCATTAATTGGTCGTTATTATGGTATGGATCGCGACAATAATTACGATCGTTTTAAACTGGCCTACGATTTATATACAAAAGGTAAAGGCGAAAAATCAACCGATGTGTTGGCAAGTGTGAAAGCATCGTACGATGCCGGAGTTACTGATGAGTTTATGAAACCAATTGTAATGGTTGACGATGCAGGTGAGCCATTGGCAACAATTCAAGACGGCGACGTAGTAATTTGTTTTAACTTCCGCACCGACCGTTTGCGCCAGACAACGATTGCTTTTACACAAAAAGATCTTCCTGAGTATGGTATGCATACCATGGATGTGGAATGGTACACGATGACTACTTATAAAGCTGATTTTAAAGATGTAAATGTAATTTTCGAAAAGGAAAATGTAACCAACACCATGGGCGAGGTGGTTTCTAAAGCTGGATTGAAACAAATCAGGATTGCAGAAACTGAAAAATATGCCCACGTAACTTTCTTTTTCAGTGGAGGTAAAGAAGATGAATTTGAAGGCGAAAGTCGTCTTTTGGTTCCTTCTCCTAAAGTAGCAACCTACGATCTTCAGCCAGAAATGTCGGCGCCTGCAGTGCGCGATGCTATTGTCCCAAAACTGGAAGCCGGTGCTGCCGATTTCGTTTGTTTAAATTTTGCTAATGGCGATATGGTTGGACATACCGGAGTTTATGAGGCCGTTTACAAAGCGGTTGAAGCAGTTGATGCTTGTGTGAAAGATGTAGTTACAGCTGCGCAAAAAGGGGGTTACGATGTTATGATTATTGCCGACCATGGTAATGCTGATAACGCTGTAAATGAAGATGGCTCTGAAAATACAGCTCACTCATTAAATCCGGTCCCTTGTATCTTTGTAACAGAAAAAGAAGGAGTTAAGCTGGATAACGGAATTTTAGCTGATGTGGCTCCAACCCTGCTGGCTGATATGGGATTGGAGGTTCCGGCTGAGATGACAGGAAAAAACTTGATTAAATAGAAGCCCCTCCCTAACCCTCCCCAAAGGGAGGGAAATTAGGAAACAGGTATTTTATGAAATTGATTATTGAATACATACAAGAATGAATTGTTCATTAACTCCCCCCTCGGGGGGTTATAGGGGGGCTTATGATTGAAATCGGGCGTGCAATAATAAGCGATGAAATTTTTGAGAAACATTTCCTTTGCGACATTCTTAAATGTAAAGGTGCGTGTTGTATTGAAGGCGACTCAGGCGCGCCACTTACCGATGAGGAAGCCATTCTGATTGAGGAGGAATACGACACCTTTTCTGATCTGCTGCCCGAAAAACATAAAAAGGAAGTGGAAAAACAAGGCTATTCGCTAATCGATGAAGATGGTGATTTGGTAACACCACTTGTTGATAACCGCCAATGTGTTTATTCTTATTACAACGACAAAGGGATTTTAAAGTGTGCGATTGAAAAGGCGCATTTCGAAGGGAAAACCAAATTCCGAAAGCCCATTTCCTGTCATCTGTTCCCCATTCGAATTACCGAATACAAACGGTTTGATGCTGTTAATTATCAGGAGTTAGATATCTGTAAACCAGGTAGAGTTTGCGGAGCATCAGAAAAACTCCCATTGTATAAATTTCTGAAAGAACCACTCATAAATAAATATGGAGAAGAGTGGTACAAGGAAGTAGAACTTGCAGCAGAGCATCTGCTTTCATCTAAATAGAACAAAAGCGACTCTCTTTTTTGTTCTGAATCAAAAAAAACGTAGTACAATTATTGGTCGTTCTCACGTGTCCCACAAATGGCATGTGTCCCAAATGGTGCATTTATGTCCCGATAGGGGACTGATGGCATTTTTGGTACTAGGGTTAATTTGCATAAAATGAGCGTGTTGTGTGTTTTGGCATTTGGATTGCTTTTCTAAGAGCGTATCGGACGCAAAATGATACAAGCTTTTTGAAGAAAAAATTACAAACAAATAAACAACACAACATCATGAAAAATTTATCATTAACATTAGCAACATTTTTTTTAGTATTCGGAACGTTAACTGTCAACGCCAATAATGGCAATGGCAATACTGGCAATAAAGACAAAGCAGAACATAATATTAAAGTTGGTATTCCATCTTATTCATTGGTAGGCATTTCTTCTGATGCAACCATAACACTTGAGCCAGCCGCTCCTGAAACTGCAGGGCAAGGTTTAGATTTTGATGTAGAAAGTGCAAGCGACAATTCAGTTTGGTTAAACTACTCGTCTATTATTAAGAATTCTGCCAATAGTATTTCTGTATCAATGAAAGGCGATAATCTTCCAAATGGAGTCACCATCGAATTGGTAGCGGAAGAAGATGCAGCTAAAGGAAAAGGCGATACAGGAAAAACTGATGAAAAAACAAGTGTACTTTCAACTCAGGCGAAAGAAGTTGTAAGCGAAATTAAAAACTGCTACACAGGAACAGGAACCGGTTCAGGTCACCAGTTAACTTACACATTGAAAATGGAAGAAACAAGTGAAAACTACAAAGCTTTAACAGCTAAAGATTTTGAAACAACAATTACTTATACAATTACAAGCTTATAGCAAACTTTTAGATAAAGGACAAGGGATAGTGTGGGGCAGGCTTTAAAGTCTGCCCTTTTTTTGTCCTTCTCAGTATTTTTAACCCCCAAAAACAAGCAAATGTCCTATTGTTTTTTATGCATTGATAGTCTAATTTTGGATGCATGAACTACAGGGACGCAGTTTTAATCTTCTTTATTCTGATTTCTTTTACCAATTACAGTTTGGCATCTGACAAAGAAGCAGAACACAAGGCCAGTGTTGTTATTCCCGATGTGGCCTTATTGTCTCTAAAGTCTGAAGGAAGTTCTAACGTTGAATTCCAATCAACAACATCTGCAAGTGCGGGTGAAAAAATCGCTCTTCAGTCAAATCAAGAATCCAATATCTGGTTGAACTATTCTTCTATTGTAACAAACAATCAGAAAAGAAAAATAACAGCTACAGTGGTTGGCGATATACCAAACGGAATTTCAATTAAACTAAAAGCGGGCGAAAACAGTGGAGCTGGAATTGGCGAACTTGGATTATCCAATGGAAGTATTGTATTATCGAAAAGTCCGGTAGATATTATTTCGGGAATAGGCAGTTGTTATACTGGAGTAGGAGTTCAGAACGGACATTTGCTATCATATGATCTGGAGATTGATGAAAATAGTTTTTACGGTACTTCAGAAAACAGAGAGACTTCTGTAAGCGTTATATATACGCTAACCGACGATAATTAGAGTCACTAAATAATTGTAAAAAACAAGAAGATTGGTAATTTTAGCATTAAAAATAACAAAGATGTTAAAATCAATCATTATCAATTATCGCATCTGTTTCAAAACCCTTTTCTCTTTTTTTATCTTGTTCGCTATCGTTATCTCTGCTCATGCAAATATACTGGTATTAAATGGTCTTACTCATGAAAATAGTAGTAATCAGGGGGAAACATACAGAGATAGAATTGAAATTCAGAATAACGGAACGGATAAAAAAAGTGTAAAAATTTATTTGCGTGACTATTGGTTTTCATTTACAGGAGAAAGCAAACATGATTTACCTGGAACTATGGAGCGTTCAAATGCTGCCTGGATAAATTATAGCCCACAATTGCTTACGCTTGAACCCAATGAAAAAGCATTCATCGACTTTGAAGTAAATGTGCCACAAAACGATTCTCTAATTGGAACGTATTGGAGTGTGATAATGGTGGAAGGAATTACTCCACCTGACACAACTTCAGCTACAAGGGGCGTAAAAATAAATACTGCAATCCGCTACGCCGTTCAAGTAATAACAACTATTGGGGATGCTGGGAAAAAAGACTTGCAATTTTTGGGATTGGAACTGGTGAAAGATAATGATGTAGGTGTATTAAATGTGGCTGTGGAGAATACAGGAGAGTGCATTCTTAAGCCGGAGATGAGCTTGGAAGTGTTTGATGCAAGCGGAAACTCGCTGGGTATTTTTAAGGCAGACCGCAGAAAAACATTTCCCGGAACTTCAATAAAATCATCTCTCATTTTGGAAGGGATAAAACCAGGAAATTATACTGGTATTTTAGTTGCCGACTGCGATGAAGACCACATTTATGGCACTAATATTTCGCTTGAAATTTGAAAATGCTTCAACGCTATTTTTTAATAATTGTATTACTAGGCTCACTTAATTATGGTGTTTATGCGCAATCAGAGCATAATGTATCCGTACGTTTTGTTAAAAATGAAGTTACTGTACTCCCGGGTAAAGTAGTAAATCTGGCTTTTGTAACTCAGAACCAGAGTTCAGAAACCATAGAAGTAACTCACCAATTTTCTTTCCCTGATAAATGGATTGTAATTACTCGTCCCGGAAAACTCAGCCTATTACCCAATGAAGAAAAACTGAGTATTGTCTCTATCAGGTCACCTTTTGACTGTCCGATGGGTAGCTATCCAATTCAGATAAATCAGATGAAAGCCGATGTCGGCATAAACCTTACATCACAGGTTGTACAGGTAAAAATTTTAGAAATAGAAAATATAACTTTTCAACTTGTTGAGCAACAAAACCACATATTGGCTGGAGAAAACATTAGTGCAACTTATTTAATTCGGAATCTTGGAAATACAGAAAAGAAGTTGTTTATAAATGCCAACAACTGCGATTTGGTAGGTTTGTCCGAGGTTAGGCTAAATCCCGGGGAGTCAACTCAGATTCAAATCACAAAACCTACGTCAGAGGAACTTTTCGGAAGTAAAAAGGAATCATACACTGTTCGTGCTCAAATAGGTGAGCGAATTTTGGAAAGTGTATATGCGTCAACAATAGTATTGCCTTCACGAAAAGCTAAAAAGGATTTATTTTATCGATTCCCGGTAAAAGCATCTGTAAGCTATTTATCTACAAACAGAGGGGATAAATATGAGTCTGCCAAACAATTTCAGATTGACGGGAACGGGACACTTGATCCGGGAGGAAAGCACCGGCTTGGTTTTATGGCCCGCTGGCCCAACAATACGGACCTGAGTTTCCTGGGTTTGTACGACCAATATTATCTTTCCTATTCAAATAAAAACATTGATTTATTTTTAGGAGAGAAATCCTACACAGTTACGCCTCTTACCGAGGCATCAAGATTTGGACGAGGTGTTGAGGCAAAACTTCTACTGAACAATGGATTTGGAGTTGGATTTTCATATGTAAAACCACGATTTTATGAAGACATTGAAAATGAGATTTCATTTTTCACAGGATTTGATATTAATTCAAACAATACTATCTCGCTTTATTATTTAGCAAAGAAATACCAGGCATTAAATGACCCGGCACAAATGATTAGTTTGGTTTCTGAGCTAAATCCATTTAAACGAACAAAAATTGACTTGGAATTATCGAGGGGAATGCTTGATAATGAAAGTTCCAATGCCATTCGATCGAGTATTAACAGCCAGTTCTCCATATTTCAAATATCGGGAATATATTACAATGTGGGTAAAAATTATCCGGGTTACTATTCCAATTCCAAATTTTATTCGGCCAATATAAACGCCCATATTTCTCAGAAAATGAGTGCTTCCTTTAATGCCAGAGAAGATTTTGGGAATGCTCAACTTGATACATTTTTTGTAACTGCACCCTATTCAAAATCCATTCAGGGGGCGTTAAATTATAGGATCAGTCAGGGAGGCAATGTTAAAATTTACTGGCGGGAGTTTGAGAGTAAAGATCGTTTGATTAAAGATAAGTTTCATTACAAAACAGATTCGTGGAACCTGGAATATGGGCAACGATACAAAAGGATTGAATATACTTTACGTGGTGAACTTGGAGAAACAACCAACCTTTTGACCGAAACGAATGAAAACATACAAAATAGCTTCCGGGCATCTGCAAATCTGACTTATAAATTCAATTCGCGAAATTCTGTTCGTTTATTTGGAAACTGGTCCAACATCAACCAGTTTGTTTCCAACGATCAGCGTCGATTGACTGCGGGGCTTGCAGCTACAAGCAGAATTTCAAAGAATCTTCGATTAAACTGCTATATTCAAAATGCATACGACATTGATGATTATTATAGAAACAGAAACCTGATGCAGCTTAATCTGGATTATAAATTCCTGAAAAAACATACCCTGTCCTTACGTAGCTTTTACACAATTTTTAGGAACGAGGTGGACAATCCTGAATTTACTTTATCGGCAACTTATTCCTACAGTCTGGGCATTCCAATAAAGCAAATCGTAAAAGCCGGTAAAATAAGCGGGAGAATAACAAATCAATTTGGAGAACCTGTTGGTGATGTATATTTACGCATATCGAGCGAAACAACGGTTACAGACCGAAACGGCGAGTATGAGTTTAAGTTGTTGTCTCCGGGGCGTCAACTCCTTACCATAGATAAAGCTCGATTAGATATTGACGAAATTCCCAATATTCCTATGCCACTGGAAGTCGAAATTGTCGAAAATGAAGAAACTGAAATAAATATACAGATTCAGAAAGGAGCTCGTTTAAGTGGTCAGGTAATACTGGGAGAAAGTGCTCTTTCAATGTTAAATGATCAATCAGTACAACCGGATAATATTTTAATTGAGCTAAAGTCGCATATGGAAACATACAGAATTACAACGAATAAGGAAGGAAAATTTAGCTTTCCGTTGGTAAGTCCGGGAGAAGTATTATTTCGAATATATTCCAATACTATTCCTGCCGGTTATTCTGCTGCTCAACCTACCTATACTTACAATTTGAATCCCGGGGAACAACGTGAAGTGGATATTGTTTTGGAATCAAAAAAGAAGAAGATCATCTTCAAATCTCAAAATACGACACTATCGGCAAATGAAGGGTTTACATCCATGAAAGTGACGACTGTTTCGAAACCTCAGAAAAAAACGTCACAACCGTATTATTCTGTCCAAATTGGTGCATTCAGAAGGCCATTAGCAAAGAACTCAAAATTTCTGAGAGACCAATCTTTTTATTTCGAAAAACAAATTGATAACTTACACAAATATTTTATTGGCAAGTTTGACACTGTTGAAGAAGCCAAAAAAGAACTTGAAAGATTGAATTTGCTCTATATAAAACCATTTATTGTTGTATTTACAGACGAAAAAATAATACCATACAATGAATTCAGAAGTGATAAAAAGTAAAATGAAACATTTGTTGGTAAAACCGGTACTTGTTTTAGCTTTCGTTTGCATGCATACTTTGCCTCTAATGGCGCAATGGGACAATAGCAGCATAAACGTAAGATTTTCGGTTCCTGAAATTGCTGTATTGGATATTGAACCAAATATTGGTAACGTTGAGTTTAGCATTAATGCTGCTTCCGAACCAGGTGGTGAGCCTGAAGTAGTGAATAAATCAAATGAATCCATATGGATCAATTATTCTTCGGCCATTCGCAAAAATGGAAACACCAGATCGATAAAAGCAGAAATCTCAGAAGGAGTAATTCCGAAGGGAATTTCGTTTTATATTGAAGCTTCTCCGGCATCGGCTTTTGGCAGCAAAAACCAAGGGAGCTCAGCCGGCAAAGTGAAGGTAGCAGGCGCCCCCAAACCAATAATCACAGGAATTGGAAGCTGTTTTACAGGCGATGGGGTAAACATGGGACACGAGTTAAAGTACGTTCTTGAAATTTCCGATTTCACACAAATTGACGCAATAGGCGACCATGAATTTACCGTTTTGTACACAATAACCGATAATTAATAGTAAATGAGGATTTTAATATTAATAGGATTTCTGGGTTGCAGTTTTGTGCTGAAAGCACAGGTGATGGAAATCATGGTTGACGGTTCGGTTGAATTCGACCAGAACAATTTTACAATTAGTGAGGCTGGAACGGATTTCCCAAATTCGATAGAAAGTGAATCGTCCTTGTATTTATCAGTTATATCGGGAGACGACTGGGATAAAAAAATGAATCCAAACAGGAAATGGAAGGTGGAAGTCAGAAAGGAAGATTTGATCTGGGATGAGGAAATTCAGCTTGAAATTGTTAGGACAGGAGACGGATATGGAAATCAAAATAAACACAATAAAAGCAAAATTTATAACGGTACAAATTATCAAAAAATTGGGAGTATATCGAGTTATTTTTTTAGTGGCAAGGGCCAGATCACCGAAGTTCCCATCGAAGTTCGTTTGTCTGGTTTTTCAATTGTTCATGGAGCAAAGGATTATGAAACAAATGTGATTTTAACCGTTTACGACGACTAACAAATAAAACAAACTATCATAAATATTATGACGATGAAAAAAGCACTTCTCATTTTCTTTTTGGGACTTGCACTATTTTCGTGCGAAAATCGCGAACCTAATCCGGTTGTTGTTCCCGAATGGTTAAAACCCCGCTTGGAGGAACTTGAAAATTCAGGTGATTGTTTTGGTTGCACGGTTCAACGCTGGACCTACAACGATGAGTTTTTTTATCATGTTTATTGTGGCTACTCGTCGTGCTCTGATTGTGAAATTTATCACTACAACGGCGATCTTGTTGTTTGGGGAGAAGGAATTGATCCTGTTGATTTTAATGCAAATAAAAGCCGGCCAAAAATTATTTGGGAGTGTGGCGATGATTTAAACACAAATTAATCAGAAATATTCTGGTGAGGGTTACACCATTCGTGAAGCCCTCACCAGAGTTTTGTTACCAGGCAAATTCAATTTTATAATCGTCTGGGTTTAGCCCCCATTTTTCAATCAGCCACTTGGCTGCACGCATATCGTATTTATTCCGGGTCTTCGAATCAGCATTTGAAATCATATTGATCACTCCGGTCTGGATTTCAGGACTACTTTCTTCAATACAGTCGATTACGTTTAAAGCATGGCAGCGAGCAAATTCATTTTTGTTTTTTAAAACGGAGAGCAAAGCTAGTTTTGCTGTTTCTTTTTCTCCCAAATTGTAAAGTGCTTCGGCGGCCACTGAAATAACATTTGCTGATTCGTCAGAAGTGGCAGCTTTTAAATCGGGAATTGCCGAAACTGCTTTGTCTCCAAGAATCAACAGCCCGGAAGCACCCCAGTAACGCACGGCACTTTCAGCGCTTTTTAGGTAAGTCTTCAACTTGTCAATATTCTCTGCTTTTCCCAAAGTAGCTATTTCTGCTGCTTCCATAATTTCTTCCAAATCTAATTTTCCCGAGCGCATGTAATCGTACATCGCCATTTCCCCCGCACGGTCAACGCGGTCGGCTTCAGGAATAAAACCGGTGTCCTTAATACGAGTTACCCAATCTTTATTGGCAGCACGCATTCTTTCCAGCACATCTTTGTATTTGGGATTGTCGGCCAGGTTGTTAATTTCCCAGGGATCATTTTCTGTGTCATACAATTCTTCAACGGGTTTTGTTTCCCAAAAAGCACTTTGTGCCTCATTGCATTCGCCTTTTTCGTAGGCCTCTTTCCACGATCGAATGGAAGGAGCCTTAAACAAATATTCCAAACGTTGCCCGTAAATACGGTAAGGCATGTAATTTCTTATGTATCGGTATTTTTGATCGCGCACGGCACGAGACATGTCGTAACGTTCATCCATTCTTCCCCGAAACATGTAGGCATATTCCGGGTCGCTTGTTTTTTGTTTGCCCAGAAACGCGTATCCTTGCAAATAATCCGGAATTTCCATCCCAATAATACTAAGTAGTGTAGGCACTAAATCAACAAAACTTATTAAACGGTTTACTTTCGATCCGACTTGTTTTTCAGGGAAAAGATATTTGTATTTCTCTGGAATGCGAACAATAAAGGGAACCTGTGTACCGGTTTCGTATACATAACGTTTGCTGCGTGCCAAAACTCCGCCATGGTCGCCATAATAAAATACAATTGTATTTTCGGCCAATCCAGCATCGTCTAATTCTTTTAGCCACTCCCCAATTTGAGTGTCCATGTCTTCCACTTTGTCGTAGTATTGTGCCCAATCGTGTTTCATCTCTGGTGTTGCCGGATGATGAGGAGGAATCGCTACTTCGTCGGGACTGTGTCGCAATTCATTATTCGGAATAGATTTGTGGATACTACTTTCGTGCGAAATAGTAGAGTTAAAAACAGCGAAAAAGGGTTTTCCTTCAGGTCGGTTTTTCCAATGGGCTGTTTTATTGCACTCATCCCAGATTTTGTTTTCATCAACATTATTGGTGTTGTAATCGGTTTTACTGTTGTTGGTGCAGTAGTAACCTGCCTGATGCAAATAAACAGGGTAGGGCACCACCGTTTCCGAAAGCGGATAATAACTACGCATGTGTTGGCATCCGTTTGAAGATGCATAAACTCCGGTTAAAATGGTATTTCGTGTAGGAGCGCAAACAGGGGCATTGGCATAGGCGTGTGTATATAGAAATCCTTCAGAAGCAAGTTTGTCGAGGTTAGGTGTTGTGGCAAACTTATCGCCGTAACAGCCTAAAAAAGGGCTGTTGTCTTCACTGGTTAGCCATAAAATATTTGGTAATTCTTCGGGGACTTTTTCTTCGCAACTGATAACGGTTGTAGAAATAATTGCGATAAAGTACAAGAAAAGAAATTGCCTTTGGTTTTTAAGTTTCATTGTTGTTGATTTAGATTGAAAGCTAAAAATACACAATGAAAAGGGAAATGAAAATCAATTGGTTAATTTTTACGCCATGATCTCTACACGGTTGCCATCAGGATCAAGAAAAATACTTTCGTAGCAGCCGTCGCCGGTAGTCCGTGGTTCTCCAATAATTTTAAATCCGTCTTTTTTTAGGTCTTCCGTTAATTGGTCAACTTTATTTTTCGATCCAACTTTTATTGCAAAATGGATTAAACCGGTAAACTGTTTTAGTGGGTTGTCTTTTGATTTTGGAATTCCTGGCATTTCCATTAATTCTAGCCGGCAATCACCTCCGAACGATAGAAAATACGAACGGAATTCACGACTGTGGTTGTGGTAAACTTCGTTCGATGAAGCATCGAAATAATGCATGTAAAAATTGCGTAATCCTTCAAGATTAAAAGTCCAAATGGCAAGGTGGTCAATTCTCATACTACAAAATATTTCTCTTTCTAAAAATACAAAACCTTTCCTTGAAAAATAGAATCGAGAATGTTAAAATTTGCATTCCCATTCATTAAAAAATTGTTCCAGAAAATCCTCCATAAAACGATGGCGAGATTTGGCCAAATCAATAGCAGTTTTTGTATTTAAACGGTCTTTTAATAAGAGTAACTTTTCGTAAAAATGATTAATGGTTGGTGCTGTAGTTTTTTTGTAAGCTTCAAAACTGTCATGCATTTCAGGCTTACTGTCGGGGTGATGAATTAATCTGTTTTTATTTCCACCGTAAGCAAATGTTCGTGCAATTCCAATGGCGCCAATGGCATCTAAACGATCGGCATCTTGAACAATTTTTGCTTCCAGTGTGATAGCGTTGGTTTTAACTTTTGCTCCTTTAAACGAAACTTGTTCAATTATTTCCAAAATTTTATTTGCAACTTTTTTTTCAATTTCGATTGTTTTTAACCAGTGTTCTGTTTTGGAAACCTTGTTGTCGTTTGTCAATTTCCAGTCGTCCAAATCATGAAGTAAAGCTGCCATTTCAATGATAAAAAGATATCCTCCTTCGTGCGCTGCAATTTTTAGAGCCAGGTTCCTCACTCTAAAAATATGCCACCAGTCGTGCCCCGAACTTTCATCCTCAAAATGTTGTTTAATAAACTCTTCCGTCTGAAAAAGAAGCTTCTTTTGTCGAATTTTGGAATCCATAATTCAAATTTTAGCTTCTAAAAATAGATTTTAATCCCTAAAAAACGTTAATAATATTTGACGTATTTCGTAATGGATTGATATATAGAAATATATGGGTTGTTGAATTTTCAATGCGATGTGAGTCACAAAGTTGTGCATTGCTTTTTTATTATTTTTGCCTTGTTTCATTTAAGGGATAGATTTTTACAGACGACAAGTTATTTATATGATTGATACATCGAAACTTACTCTACCGGCTATGTTTTACAACTCGGTGGGAAAATTTGCAGACAATACTTCAATTGTATTTGTAGGTGAAGAGAATTACACTTATAAGAATATGGGCGAAGATGTTGAGATGTTGGCTGAACTGCTTATTCAACTTGGTGTTGAACGTGGCGATAAAGTGGCTATTTTAAGTACGAACATGCCCAATTGGGGGAAAGCTTTTTTTGCGATTTCTGTTTTGGGGGCAGTTGTTGTTCCTATCTTACCCGATTTTCATCCCAATGAAATTAAAACGATTGTTGAGCATTCTGAATCGAAGTTATTGTTTGTTTCAGAAGGTTTGTATAAATCGGTAAATACTGAAACTGCGGCTTTAGTGGAAAATATAATTATGGTGGATAATTTCGCCATTGTCCCAAAGGAAACTGTGGCAGATGATTTGCAATTATTAACTCCATCTATTCCGCAAGAAATAAAAGATTATGTTCCGGTTGAAGTTGATGAACAGGATTTGGCGTCAATTATTTATACTTCGGGAACCACCGGGAATTCTAAGGGAGTAATGTTAAGCCATAAAAACCTTGCCTGGACAGCACAACAAAGTAGAACTTTGCAACGAATTGAACCAGATGATCGTTTTATTTCCTTGTTACCCTTGTCGCATACCTTAGAAAATACGGTTGGCTTTTTATTGCCGATTAAATACGGAGCATCGGTGCATTATTTACGAAAACCACCTGTGCCTTCGGTTTTGTTGCCGGCCCTAAAAAAGGTAAAACCAACTATTATGTTGTTGGTTCCGCTGATAATTGAAAAGGTGTACAAATCGAAAATTCAACCTACTTTTCAAAAAAATGCGCTGATGAGATTTTTATCATCTTTTGCACCAAGCCGAAAAGTATTACATAAAGTTGCGAGTAAAAAATTGTACGAAACCTTTGGGGGACAGCTGAGATTCTTTGGAATTGGTGGAGCAAAATTGGATACAACCGTGGAGCGCTTTTTATATGAAGGTGGTTTCCCCTATGCAATTGGATATGGTTTAACTGAAACTGCGCCATTATTATCGGGGGCTGTTCAAAAAAACAGGAAGGTTGGCTCGGCAGGAATTGCCATGGAAGGCGTTTCATTACGTATTGCTGATGCGGATCCCCTTACAGGCGAAGGTGAAATTCAGGCAAAAGGAGAGAATGTAATGAAAGGGTATTACAAAGCACCCGAAATAACAAAAGAAGTATTTACCGAAGATGGTTGGTTTAAAACCGGCGACCGTGGAATGTTTGATTCTGACAATCTACTTCATATAAAGGGGCGGATAAAGACAATGATTGTTGGCGCCAGTGGAGAAAATATTTATCCCGAAGAAATTGAATCTGTAATCAACAAAATGCGTTTTGTCCTGGAATCGTTGGTTGTGGAACAAAAAGGGAAACTGGTTGCTATGATTCACTTAAATATGGAAGAAGTGGAAGAGAACTTTAAACACATGAAAGAGGAAGCAAAACAATACATCAACGATAAATCGGAAGAGCTGTTGCAGGAAATACAAAAAAAGGTAAATGAAGAAGTAAATAAGTTTTCAAGGATTAACCAGGTGGTGCTTCATCCTATTCCTTTTGAACGTACTCCAACCCGAAAAATTAAACGCTTTTTATACGCATAGCTTCAGGAATATGTAGAAAAAGGAAAGTCTTTATACGGGCTTTCCTTTTTTTCTGTGTATAATTTTGGCGTTGAAATTATTCTCAGAAACTTCAATACTCCGACCTCGCGTGTTGACCGCCTCCTTTTAAAAGGAGGATTTCCAAAATGCCACTTTACTGGTTTGAAATTAGTGCCCCTTGAATATGGGGAATAAAAGGGGATTGATTTATTGTGAAGTTAAATCTCAATACTACAATTGATTCCTAAAATGATGAAAGTTTTGTTAATTTTGTAGCCACAAAAATTAGGTAGTAAATGGTAACTGAATCGAGATATAGTGCAAGAGGAGTTTCAGCATCGAAAGAAGATGTGCACGAGGCAATTAAAAACGTGGATAAAGGTTTGTTTCCAAAGGCATTTTGTAAGATCGTTCCCGATATTTTAGGAGGCGATCCGGAGTGGTGCAACATCATGCATGCCGATGGAGCCGGAACCAAGTCGGCATTAGCTTATATGTATTGGCAGGAAACCGGCGACATTTCGGTGTGGAAAGGCATTGCACAGGATGCATTGATAATGAATGTGGACGATTTGTTGTGTGTTGGGGCGACCGATAATATTTTGGTATCGTCAACCATTGGGCGCAATAAAAACAATATTCCTGGTGAAGTAATCGGAGCAATTATTAACGGTACTGAAGAATTGTTGGCCACGCTTCGCGAAATGGGAATCAGCATTTATTCAACAGGAGGCGAAACTGCCGATGTTGGCGATTTGGTACGTACCATAATTGTGGATTCAACGGTTACCTGCCGTATGAAAAAAGCCGACGTAGTTTCGGCAGATAATATTAAAGCCGGCGATGTAATTGTTGGACTTTCATCATCGGGTCAAGCAACTTACGAAACGGAATACAACGGAGGAATGGGAAGTAACGGATTAACCTCTGCCCGCCACGATGTATTTGCAAAGTATTTGGCTGAGAAATACCCCGAAAGTTTTGATCCTCAAGTGCCGTCGGATTTGGTTTACTCGGGAGCAAAAAAATTAACCGATGCCATTGATGGGTTGGATATTGATGCAGGGAAATTGGTACTTTCTCCAACCCGCACGTATGCTCCGGTTGTAAAAAAAGTATTGGATCAATTTCGTGGACAAATTTCAGGAATGATACATTGTTCAGGAGGTGCACAAACCAAAGTGCTACATTTTGTGGATAATGTTCACGTGATAAAAGATAATATGTTCCCGGTTCCGCCACTGTTTAAATTGATTCAGGAACAGTCGGGTACCGATTGGAAAGAAATGTACAAGGTGTTTAATATGGGACACCGTTACGAAATATACTGTGGTGCCGATGTGGCCAAAGAGATAATAGAAATCTCAAAATCGTTTAACATCGATGCACAGATTATTGGGAAAGTTGAACCTTTCGACGGTAAAAAACTTACTATTAAGTCGGAGAAAGGGGAATTTATTTATTAATGTCATTTCGAACGAAGAGAGAAATCTGTTGATTGGGATTGCTCAGTCGCATTTTCCTTCGGAATAACAATGAAGAAAGACAAAGATGGCAGAATACGCACTATTAGGAAAATTTGAATCGATAAAGCATCGCTTCGAAGAGGTGGAGCAACAAATTACTGATCCCGAGATTATCACGGATATGAAACGGTATGTTAAGCTGAATCAGGAATATAAAAACCTGCAAAAGCTGGTAGCTACGTTTCAGGAGTATAAAAATCTGGTGGATAACATTGAAACCGGAAAGGAAATGTTAGCAGAGGAAAGTGATGAAGAAATGCGTGAAATGGCACGTGAAGAAATTGAAACATCAGAAAAGCGAATTCCTGAAATTGAGAAGCAGGTGAAATTATTACTCGTACCCGCTGACCCGGAAGATTCTAAAAATGCGGTACTTGAAATTCGTGCCGGAACAGGTGGTGACGAAGCCAGTATTTTTGCCGGCGACCTGTATCGAATGTACAGCAAATTTTGTGAGAAAAAGGGCTGGCGTATGGAAGTTACCAATGTAAATGAAGGTACTTCTGGCGGATTCAAAGAAATTGTTGCTTCTGTAACAGGCGAGGGTGTTTACGGAGTTTTAAAATATGAATCGGGAGTGCACCGTGTGCAGCGTGTACCGCAAACCGAAACACAAGGACGTGTGCATACTTCGGCCGCTACGGTTGCCGTTTTGCCTGAAGCCGACGAATTTGATGTGGAATTAAGAACTGAAGACATTCGTCGTGATGAATATTGTTCGTCAGGTCCGGGTGGACAGTCGGTGAATACTACTTATTCCGCCATTCGTTTAACACACATTCCAACCGGAATTGTGGTTACTTGCCAGGATCAAAAATCAAAGCTTAAGAACCTCGATAAAGCAATGGCAGAATTGCGTACTCGTTTGTACAACATGGAATACCAGAAGTACATCGATGAAATTTCGTCGAAACGTAAAACCATGGTTTCAACAGGCGACCGTTCAGCAAAAATACGTACCTACAATTGGCCGCAAGGCCGTGTAACAGATCACCGGATTAATTTAACGCTTTACAATCTTCAGGCAATTATTAATGGCGACATTGATGAAGTAATTGAAAAACTGATGATTGAGGAAAACTCAGAGAAACTAAAAGAAGCAGAAATTTAATAGTTAACAGATAGAAACAAA
>JBFFMM010000037.1:0-18833 GCA_041554075.1 Draconibacterium sp.
ACATTTGCATGTTGATCAGTCAAACGCTATAATCGGCGCCGAATCGATTTAAATAGCTCAGTTGCAGCAGTGCAATGCTCACACGGCAATCATGAATATTCCGGAGCAGAGCAGGAGTCGTGACGGTCAAAGAGTTGCAAAAGATTTGGAGAACGTAGCCAAACACTTTGTTGCAGTTTCTACCAATGCTGAAGCAGTTTCTGCTTTTGGAATCGATACCAATAATATGTTCCGTTTCTGGAACTGGGTAGGTGGGCGTTATTCGTTGTGGTCGGCCATTGGTTTATCAATTATGTTGGGAATTGGTTACGACAATTATATTGAGTTGTTAGACGGTGCTCACGCCATGGACAAACATTTCAGCGAAACCGAGTTTGACCAAAACATTCCGGTAATTTTAGCTTTAATCGGCTTGTGGTACAACAACTTCTATGGTGCCGAAAGCGAAGCTATTTTGCCTTACGATCAATACATGCACCGTTTCTCTGCCTACTTTCAGCAAGGAAATATGGAAAGTAACGGAAAATATGTAGACCGTAATGGTGAGCAGGTGGATTACCAAACCGGCCCAATTATTTGGGGAGAGCCGGGAACAAATGGTCAGCACGCTTTTTACCAGTTAATTCATCAGGGAACAAAATTAATTCCTTGTGATTTTATCGCATCGGCGATAAATCATAACAAAGTAAGCGATCATCATCCAAAGTTGCTGGCTAACTTTTTTGCACAAACGGAAGCCATGATGGTGGGTAAAACCGAAGAGCAGGTGGTTGCTGAATTAAAAGCCGCCGGAAAAAGTGACGCCGAAATCAAAGAACTTACACCATTTAAAGTTTTTATGGGAAATATCCCAACCAACTCGATTTTGGTAAAGCAATTAACTCCACGCGTTTTGGGAGCTTTAATTGCCATGTACGAACACAAAATTTTCGCACAGGGAATTATCTGGAACATCTACAGTTTCGATCAATGGGGAGTGGAACTAGGAAAACAACTGGCAAACGCCATTTTGCCGGAGCTGAATTCCGAAGAAAAAGTTACAGGACACGATGCTTCAACAAACGGCTTAATCAATGCCTGGAAAGAAATGAGATAGCAATTATATTTTAACTGTTAATTATTCACCCGGTGACTATTGTTTTTCAATATAGTTACCGGGTGATTTTTTAAAGGTTTTTATAAGTGCCATTTTTACGAGGAAGTATCCTTCAACGATCGCGATTTATCTCCATCACTTTTCAGATTCGAAACGACGCAAGCTATTTCTTTTGTTAGCTCAATTTTTTCGTCAGGCGGGAAAATTCTCTTCCGGGTGGAATTTTATCGTATAAAATTTTGTAAACGGCCTCGGTAATTGGCATGTCAACCTTGTATTTTTCATTAATCTTTTGAATCGATTTTGAGGCGTAATACCCTTCGGCAACCATGTTTAGTTCCAGCTGCGCAGCTTTAACCGAATAACCTTTGCCAATCATTGTTCCAAAAGTCCGGTTACGGCTAAATTGCGAATACGAGGTTACCAGTAAATCGCCCAAATAGGCTGGTGATTTTATGTCGCGGGTTATTGGATGGACCGTATCAACAAATCGTTTCATTTCCTGAATGGCACGCGAAATAAGCACAGCATGAAAATTGTCACCGTAACGTAATCCACGGGCAATTCCGGCAGCAATGGCAATAATGTTTTTTAATACAGCCGCATATTCAGTTCCCCAAATATCGTCCGATAAAGTGGTGAAAATATAATCGCTTTCAATTAGGCTGGCAAATTTGGCTGCTTGTTGTTCGTTAATTGCTGCAACGGTCAGGTACGAAAGCTTTTCGCTGGCAACTTCTTCGGCGTGACAAGGACCTGCCAATACTCCCAGATTTTCGTACGGGACACTAAATTTTGTATGCAGATATTGCGCTACTAAAAGGTTCTCTTCACTTACAATTCCTTTAATTCCTGATAATATATATTTTTCCGAAATATCGGTTTTTATTTCAGCCAATGCAGCAGGAAGATAAGCAGAGGGCACGACCATTATTAAAATGTCCGAATCTTCAACCAACTGAGTAACATCTTTATAGAAATTTATACGTGATGTGTCGAACTCAACCTCGCATAAATAGCGTGGGTTATGTTTGGTTTTCTTAAACTGTTTGATTGTTGATTCTTTTCTAAAAAACCAATTGATCTCACTTACATTCTCAAGCAGCATTTTTGCAATTGCCGTTGCCCAGCTTCCACTGCCAATTATCCCTACGGTATCTGTTTTAATGTTCATTTTTTTAGAAAAATCTAGGCAAATTTACAATTTGTGTAGTCATATAAAAGCAGAAGAGTAAGAAATCCAATTTTTAAGACTGATATTTATCTTTGAAAAAGCTGTTTTGTAAGAGATAAATCAATTAAGAATTCATTAAATAAAATTGTATTTTCAACCTTCTAAATTAACTGGAAAAATTAAGCTATGGCACTTCAACTTTTTGGTGAATTCTTGGGAACTTTTATTTTAATTCTATTGGGAAATGGCGTGGTTGCCAATGTAAACCTCGACAAAACTTATGGTAAAGGCGGAGGCTTAATTGCAATAACGGCAGGCTGGGGAATGGCAGTTTATGTTGCCGTTCTGGCAACAGCTGATTTAAGTGGAGCGCACATAAATCCGGCAGTTACGATTGGATTAGCAATTGCCGGTTTATTCGATTGGGCACTTGTATTACCATTTATTTTGGCACAAATGTGTGGTGCAATGTTGGGGGCAACAACGGTATATTTATTTTTTCGAAATCATTTTAGAATTACGGAAACTGCAGGCATGAAAAAATCAGCTTTTTGTACTGCACCTGCTATTCGCGATACACCAAACAATTTATTTTCTGAATTTATCGGAACCTTTATTCTGATTTTGGCAGTTCTGCTCATTTCCTTGCCACAACTGGAATACGAAAATCTGGGAAGTGGTCATGTTGGCCTTGGGTCGTTAGGTGCTTTGCCGGTTGCGTTGGTGGTATTTTCAATAGGAATGAGTTTGGGAGGAACCACCGGTTATGCCATTAATCCCGCGCGTGATTTAGGGCCGCGTATTGTCCATACTTTACTCCCAATGAAAAATAAAGACGACAACGATTGGAAATATTCATGGATTCCTGTGATTGGGCCAATCGCCGGGGCGAGCTTTGCAGCATTGGTTTATTTGTTTATACTTCAGCTTTGTAACTGTTAATTGTTTTAGATAATTTTTTTTACCTTTCTAAAAAATTAAAGTTATGCCAGAAAAAGTTAGCGAGAGTTCAATTCGTTTAAGAGAAATGATTGAAAAGGCCATTGAGGATCATAAAATCACGCGCGACGAGTACGATAAGATATTAAATATAGCTACTGAAGACGGGTACATCGATCGGCACGAACAAGCTTTACTGCGCGAATTGCAACAAATGATCGAAGACAAATATGTGAAGTTTGTAATGTAAAACCTTTTTATGAAAAAGTTTCTGAAAATTACAGCTCTGATTCTGACAGGACTGATAATTGCTGCTTTGGGATATACCTACATCAGTTTTAATTATTATGCTCCGGCTGATCCGGATGTGGATGTGGATCAGGAAAAACTCGCCTATTATCATGAAAGTTGGGAGGAATGCCGGACTGCTTTTCGTGGGCAGGCTGAAAATATAAAATCTCGTTTCGACAGTGTTGAGGTTTTTGCTATTCCTGTTGAAAGTAAAACCGACACCGATTTAACCATCGACTTTTGTTATATCCCAGCCCGCGACAATACCAAAAAGTTGCTTGTCATTAATTCCGGAATACACGGAATTGAAGGGTATGTTGGAAGTGCGGTTCAGCAAATGTTAATGGAGGAGTTTTTTAAGCCTGAAATGTTTTCCGATGTTGGGCTTTTAATGATTCATGGAATGAATGCCTGGGGCTTTAAAAACGAACGAAGATTTACCGAAAACAATGTTGATTTAAACCGGAATTATGGGTTGGATAATTCACTGTTCCAAACTAAAAATGAAGGTTTTGTGGCATTGTACGACATGTTAACTCCCAAGGGCGAGTTAAATATGAATAGTATTGAAAATCGCTTTTTTTTACTGAAAGCCATTCGGCAAATTGCTCAAAAAGGAATGCCGGCTTTGTTACAGGCCTTTGCTCAGGGGCAATATCAATTTCCTGAGGGGATTTATTTTGGCGGTTTTAAATCGGAACAGCAAGTTGCCATTTTATCGAAAGTACTAACTGAAAAGGCTTCTCCCTATCAAACCATTCTAAACCTGGATTTACACACTGGTTTTGGTGAGCGTGGAGAACTGCATTTATTTCCAAACCCGGTTGATGATCCGATGTTGAAACAAACAATGGAAAGAGTTTTTAATGGGTATGAAATTAATTGGGGCAATTCGGATAATTTTTACACTGTAAGCGGACAATTTGTGGAGTACATTGGCGACATACTTCCCGGCAAAACATGTATTCCGATGGTGATGGAATTTGGCACTTTAAACACCAGCACAACTATTGGTGCGGTAAAATCGGCTCATATTTCAATTACCGAAAATCAGGGCGCACACTATGGCTACAAATCTGAAAGGGATCACGAAAAAGTGAGAGCCGGTTACTACGAAATGTTTTATCCCCCTTCGGAGAAATGGCGCACCAATGCCATTACAATTTCAAAAGAAATGATGGAGACGATTTTTGAAAATTTTCAGGAATTATAGAATTCCAAAACGCTGGAAGCACGGACAGAACATCCATTTCTGAACTCAAACGTTAAACATCTGAGGTATAATACCAACCTAAAAGGTTTAAAATTGAACATAAAGAATCATCGCCATACTCAAAAATATTGGTTTTAAATCTAATGGATTTAAAACGTAGCCTTTAGTATGTAACGTACAAATTGTAAAACGGAAGTGTAACACCGAGTATGTTTAAAAAAGTCAATGAGAAGTTGTGGCCTTTTTCTTTTTGCGGATTTCGGGTTTGTAAATGGGGTGTACTGTTTTTTTCTCTAAACGGGTCTGCATATCGTCTAATATATTCATGTAATTTGTATACGCCATATAAGGGCTTGAGTAGGGACTATAATAACGGGCCGCAAAGGAAGGTTTTAAAAAATGGTCGTCCATAAAAAACAAATTGTTCATGTCTTGTAAAAAATCCCAGTTGGAGTTAAGCAAGGTATTGTATTCATTTTTAATTAAATCGCGAATGTGCAACTGGGCTTTCCAGGCATCGCGTTGTAACTTATTGCTCAGCCATAAATCAGGCAGACGGTAATAATCAGCCAACTTATCGGCAGGCCATGTTTCATAGATATTTTCGGGTGTCTGGTCGCTTATTTCGCCGGGAAGAGAGAATTTAAATCCATAAAAATGATGGATTCGTTTAAAAATTGTTTTCCAAAGTACAATCTGGCTTATATCGAAAGGCTTATTAAATTGTATTGGATTATAAACAATAATTAAAGGATACAAATGAGGATTATTTTTGTTTAAACGACTGTGTACCCGGGAGGCATATACCTGTAATAAATGTTTGTCTGGATGAAAATCGATTTTCTGAAATACCTGGCTCATTTTTGTATTAATAAATAATACCCCTTTGGGCGAATGTGGTTTGGAGGTTAACTCTATGCGCGGGGTCGACCTGTTTAAAACAAAATTTGTATAGGCAAAAATCCGCTTCTTATGTCTGGAAATTATGGGCTCTATATTTTTATAAGAGCCAAGTGGTGAATTCGCAATAAATACACTTGGTGTTTTACCAAATAAAATATTAATCAACTCATCGTGCCTATCAATTTGTTTTAAAAGCAGGTCTTTATTAGTAAAAGGAACAATGGAAAACGACCAGGGTTCCGATAAAAATTCAATGCAGTTGTTTTGTGTCAATTCCAAAAGTTTAACAATTGTATCGGGGGCAATTCGTTGTAAAAGTGTAAGGGTAGTTCCCGATATCGAAATTCCTGTTTTAAAGCTTCCATACGTTTCAATGTGTGTTTCCTTCAACATATCGATCAGTGGAAGCAAAATTTCGGAATTGATTTTTTTAACACGTTCACGTATTTGTTCATCGTTAAAGTATTGGTGGTTTTCACCAATGTCGAAAAACCTGTAATTTGTTGTAATGATTGGGATATGAATTTGAAAGCAAAAACAAAATTTTTTCATTTTTCTACCCTTTTAAAAAACTATTGGTCGGCCTGTTTTTTTATGCCCGCACAAAGCTGCTGTAAACATGAGCCACTTTTAGCGCACTGTTTTCCCAGTTTATGTTTTTTACTTCTTTTATTCCGCGCTTTTTTAGTGTTTTGTATAATGTTGACCGCTTAAGAATACTGTGTACCGCATCGGCCATGGTATCGGTATCCCAAAAATCCACTTTAATTGCATGTTTTATTACTTCCGATACGCCTGATTGTTTCGAAATAATTACCGGAACTTTGCAGTACATGGCCTCCAGCGGTGAAATTCCAAAAGGTTCGGAAACAGAAGGCATGATAAATACATCGGAATGTTGTAACATACTACGAACCTCAAGCCCTTTCAGAAAGCCGGGAAACGAGAAGTGATCTCTTAAATTTAAATCGTTTACCAGTTTCATCATGGCTTGTAATAAATCGCCGCTTCCTGCCATTACAAATTCTACATTTTGCAATCGTGAAAGTACTTTCTGTGCTACTTCTACAAAATACTGAGGCCCTTTTTGAGTGGTAATACGCCCTAAAAAAGTAACTGTTTTTCTGTTTTTCTGTTTTTGTTTTATGCGCTTTTCGGCACTTTTAAAAAATGGTTCAACGCCATTGTGTACGGCAATTATTTTTGATTCGTCGATGTTGTATTTTTCAATAATAATTTGTTTGGTATGGTTGCTTACAGCTATAATCCGGTCGGCAGCATCCATTCCTGCCTTTTCAATCGTATACACATCGGGATTTGCATTTCCGCCGCTTCGGTCGTAATCGGTTGCATGAACATGAATTACCAACGGTTTTCCTGTGGCTTGTTTTGCTTTTATCCCGGCCGGAAAAGTTAACCAGTCGTGGGCGTGGATCACATCGAATTGTTGTTGCCCGGCAATGTGCTCGCCCACTACCGAGAAATTGTGTATTTCGGCCATCAATTCGGAATGATATGCACCGGTGAACCGGATGCTTTCAAAGGGATCTTGTTTGCCGCCGGCTGTAGTTTTCTTTTCTGCCTCGCGGATTGCTTCTGAATAAGCTGCCGGGTCGATGTAGGGTAACATACCCGACTGCACGCTTAAATACGTAAATGGAGTTTTAAAGGCTTCGGCTTTTATTTTGCTGGCAACCAGATCTATTTGGCTTGCTCCCAGCAGGTTCATTCCTCCTGTTGGCTCGTCGCCCCATATTTTGGGTACTACAAAAGTTAAATCTATTCCAGGTACAGCAGATAATGCTTTTGTCAGTCCATAACATGCCGTTCCTAATCCTCCTGAAATATGTGGAGGGAATTCCCATCCGAACATTAAAACCTTCATTGGCATACTTTTATTTAATTGTTAGTACTTTCTATTTTAAGCGAAGAAGAAAAGCTTGAAACAGAGGCTTTTCTTCTTACTAAACTTTACAACAGACTTTCTTATAGTTGGAGAATCCTTTTTAAGGAGTGAGAGATGAAAAATTGGACAATGAACAGGATTCTCCTTTTTCTACAAACCGTGCCGAAGTTGTTTTAGGTTTTTCATGCTGTTGTAATTATATATAGTTAGTTAAAGGATGTTAATTCTATTTTGATAACTGTAGATTCTTTTCTCAATATTTTTTTCAACGTTACAGAAGAACTAAATCCAAAACTTCTTTATGCCGAGTTTGCAAACATATTATGTCTTTTTGCCGATTTCCTTTTCGTAATAATCAGTGCTTGTACTTCTAATTTTTGAGAGTAGTCTTTAAAAACCTCGGCCAAAATAACAGGATGCAAATGATGAAAATTTGCATAACACCATTTATATAATTCTGGTATTTCGGTTTCCTCTATCCAATTGTAGCTTTTTTTTAATTCCTTCTGAAACAAAGTTTCCCACATACACACTTTTGGTAAAATAAACTTTGCATATTCGATCATAATGGTTTTATTTATGGATACTAATTCTACTTCCAGTTTCCTGTTTTTAAATATCCGGTTTGTTCTAAAAATTTGTGATAAACAAAACTTTCTTCCACCAAGAGATCAGACTTTAAATGGAAGAACCATGCTAAATGTTTTTTTGAACATCAGATTTTAATGCAAATTATCTTCTTCCAAAAGCTCCTCGCCGCAAATTTGCCAATCAACAACGAACAGATGTCTCCTTTGGCTATAAACGTTTCTGAAGGGGTTAAAATCTCTTCTCTCAGAAGTGTAAAACCACGATTTTTCCTTTGTTTTAGGACGGTTTAATTGCTGATGATCTGTTTCTTTTCTTTTTGTAATGTCCATTGGTTAAGGTGATTATAATTTATGATTTAATGATTCAGTCTACCTTTTGGTAGTGTCATAATCCCTTTTGTTCGGAACTACTCAGCGCATACTTTTGTATTCGTGTACACTGATTTTATCAACAGATTGGATTACAAAAATAAGATGATTCAACCGTCTGGTAAAATCATTTTCATTTCATTTTTTTGTTCAAATTATTCATTTTTATGAACTGATAAAACCAGCGGTCCAAAATCATAAAATGGTTTCCAGTGTGTGTGTTATGGTATTCTTTTTACCTTCCTGAATTGATAGTAATATCGTATTTGTTCGTAAATTGTAACTATTTATAAATAAAGGAGTAACTGTTGATACTTGGAAGCTTGGAAGGTGGTGTTTAAAATACAATTATGGATATTTACACGTTTTTGCAAGATGATGTCCTGAGTAAGATTAAGAAAACAAAATTATACGGTAGCGATTGTAATTTGCTATCGCAAAAAATATACGATGAAACCCAACGTCAGGTAAGCAGTTCTACATTGAAAAGATTTTTTGGTCTGATAAAAAGCAATCATAATCCATCGAAATATACGCTTGACACCCTGGCCGTATTTGTAGGTTATAAAGACTGGAAGGATTATCTGAAATTACACGATCCGTTGATTCACAGCTCTTCCGGTGACGATTCGTGGGAAGTTTTAAAAGGGCAAATGATGGCGGTTACTGTTCATAGCCTTGAGTCGCTAAAACAAAAAACCAATTACAACAACGAAGAATTTATTTTCAGGCCAAAGTTAAGAAACAGATTTGACAGATTTGAAGCATCCGGTGTTCCTGCAACTCTTTTTATTGCCCCCGACGGATATGGCAAATCGAGCCTGATGATCCAGTTGGTGGAAAATTACTTTTTACAGGAGAATGAGAAATTTAAAAACGACATTATTTGTTTGATTGATGGAGGTATATTTTTTAATCTCTATTCGAAAAACAGCAATGTAGATATGTTAAACCAGCTTTTAAAGTTTGAAGTAAGAGCCGGTTTAAATTTTTTCTTTCAAAAAAATCCCGGTAAAAGAAAATGCCGAATGTGGTTGATGTTTGATGATGTAGATGAAGTATTTTTCGATAGGAAACGATATTTCCAATTGGTTGAAAATATTGTGCGGATACTGATGATAAACGAGGGGGGATGGTTTAAGATAATTTTAACTTGTCGGCCGGAAAATCTGGATGTTTTTACACAATTATTACACAAAAATCCGGTATTAAGGTCCAACTGGTTCGAGGTAGGATTTGTGTATGAAAAATACATTGATGCCATAAACATTCCGCTATTGAGTCCAAAAGAAATTAGAGCAATATTAAAACGGCAGAATATAGAAGATAAGTACAATGCTATTTTTACACGCTACAAAGATGTTCTTGAAATTATCTCTCATCCCTATTCGTTATCGTTATTTATTAAGGAATGCAAACAAAACGAGAACGTTACAGAAATAATTCTTCTCAACCGTTTTATAAAATCAAAAATCCTTTCGCCCCCCCTGCTCGAAGAAAAATTGCTGTTAATGAAAAGGTATATTGCTCTTTGTAACCGTTGTAAAGAAACTACTTTGGTGGAGAAAGATAGATTGTTACCCGATTCAGAAATTATTCCGGCCTACAATCAATTAATTTCCGACGGCATATTATATGAACTTATTGTTCCGGAAGATACCATCGATTTTAAAATACAAATCAGTTTCACTCAAAAAGTACTTCTTGAATACATGGTGCTTCGGGCATGGACACAGGATAAATGTTATTCGATTGAATTGTTAGAAGAAATTGTAGAATTTTATAAAAACAATAAAATGATGCAATGTGACATTATAAAGTTATTTCTGAAAATGCTGGTGCACAACAACGAACTGGAGCTCATTAAGCAAATACGTGATCAATTAGTTACTTTGGCTAATGGAAAAGAGAGTGATATAAATCAATCAGAATGTTTGTCGGTTATTTCATCTGCAATAAACGAAATTATAGGAAAGGATGACGAGCTGCAAAACCAATTTAATTGTAAGTAATTTAAGATGAACTGCGAGTAAAATGCCGCCAAAGAGAAAAGTACTAAAGGTGATGTGCTTAAATCGGCATTGCTTTTAAAAGATAAGCAATAATAACACCCAGATAATTCCCAACGGCATATCCTGCAATTCCGACCACTAGCCCGGTTAATATAATTTCTTTGTTTTTTAAAGCACCTGCAACTACCGGCACAAAGGGCGGCGAACAAATCAAGGCACTGGTAGAAATAATAACCGTGTCGGCATCGATTTTAAAAATACGTGCCAAAATAATGTGGATAATATGCGAACCATAAACGGCCAATGCAACATAGTAAAACAACGAAAACGAGATGTCGGATAATTTGCTTATATCGGCCATGGAAGCTACTGTTAAACTAAAAATCAGGATGAGGTACATACCCAGTTGAAACGTTTTTTTTATGGCCTTTATTTTGGGTACAAACGATAAACTTATTCCAAACGAAGTGATGAGTAAAATGATTACCGCTGTTGAATATTCTTTTGGAATCAATAAACTAATGGCGTAACTCAATCCTAATATTGTAACGGAAAGTCCAAGCGCAAAAATCAGGGGAAGAAGCGTTTCTTTTTTTAGCATTCCTTCGTACGATTCAAACTCCTCTTCGGTGTTAATTTGCGCTGACGGGTTTGCTGTTTTTAGCGGTTTATAGGCGGGTAAAAACCATAAAAATACTTTTTGCCCAACCGATAAAATAAAAACCAGGTAAATGGCACCTAAAGTCATATCGTAGGTGTGGGTCATAATATACAATTCCTGCGAAACATCAAGTGCCGTTTTCATGGCTGCCATATTAGGAGTTCCGCCGGTGTACACGCCAACCAACATTCCGGAAACCTGCCAGATATTTTCTATACTGCCGTTAAAAATGAAAAAACCGGCAATAATTACAATCAGCACCGAAACTAAACCGGTAATAAAAGCCATAAAAGCCGAACGTGCCATTTTAAACCAGGCTTTAACATCTACCGAAAAAAGGATGAGCGGCAAGGAAAGTGGGATTGTAATTTCGGTGAGTAGGTTTTGGTAGGTTTCTGCTCCTTCGGGTAAAACATCCATATTCCCAACAATTAAACCAACACCGTAACAAATTAAAACTGCACCTATTTTTTTTAAGATTGAAAATCGTCCTTCCAAATAAATTACAATGAGGGGGGTAATAATAAATAGAATGATAAGCGCCAGAAATGGTGTTTCCATAAGTTAGGTTTTCTCTTATTTGCGGGTAAAGATATTAGATTGAAGGGAAATGGCAAATAATAATATGCTGCATAAAAGGTCCTGTCTTCTATATGGAATAGGAGTAAAACGACCACCAACCCATCCTTAATTCTCAAGCTCACCACATCCACCGCCCCCGGGTGTTTCAATTATAAACCGGTCGCCCACTTTTATATTTATATTCTGAATAGAATCCAATTTTACTTCTGTTCCGTTTTTTCGAAGGACCCTTTGGTTTCCGGCTAATCCATTTTCGCCACCCTTGATTCCAAATGGGCCCGATTTTCTTCGCTGCGACAAAACAGAAAGATTTACAGGTTCAAGAAATTTTAGCACACGCTTTATGCCGTCGCCGCCTGTCCATTTTCCTTTGCCACCCGAGTTTTTGCGAATGCTGAATTCTTCCACACGCACCGGGTATCTGAATTCCATAATTTCGGGGTCGGTAATTCGTGTATTGGTCATGTGATGATGCACGGCGCTGGCCCCATTAAAACCTTCGCCGGCACCACAACCGCCGCAAATGGTTTCGTAGTAACCAAAAGTTGTGTTTCCAAACAAGGTATTATTCATGGTTCCCTGGCTGGCCGCCACTACTCCAAATGCTTTTAACAAGGTGTCTGTCAAACGTTGACTAATTTCAACATTCCCGCCAACTACAGCAGGACATAAGGCCGGATCGTCGTCAAAATTTGGATTCAACAAACCAGTTGGTAAAATAAATTTTACCGGCTCAAGGAGTCCATCGTTTAAAGGAATCGGTTCATTCAGTAGCAAACGAAAAACATAAATACTGACACTTTTTACAATGGCTTCGGTGGCATTCATATTTCCCTGATGCACTGGCGAACTTCCGGTAAAGTCAATTTTGCATTCACCATTATTAAGCACAATATTTGCTTTTAAAGGCGAACCATCGTCTAAAAATTCAGTGGCAGAATAAATTCCATTTTTAAATCTTTTAAGCGTTGCTCTCATTTTAGAAGAGGCATGTTCGCGAAGCAAATCAAGATAAATTTGAACGGTTTCTTTGCCATAGGTTTTTATGAGTGTGAGAAAAGCTTCTGTCCCATTCTTATTCGCAGCCAGAGCTGCATTTAAATCGGCCAGATTTTCTTCAACCGACCGGCTTGGATATTTCCCATCTTGAAGGATGGAGCGCATTCCTTCCCAATTCGCTTTACCTTTTTTTATCAGATAAAAAGGTGAAATACAAACTCCTTCTTCTTCCAGATTGGTAGCGTTGGGAGGCATCGAACCTGGACTTATTCCGCCAATTTCGGAATGGTGGGCGCGGTTAACCACAAAACCAATGCGTTCGTTTTTATAAAATACCGGAGTAACAAGTGTTACGTCGGGAAGGTGGGAACCGCCGTACTTGGGGTGGTTGGTAACCAGCGAATCACCTTCCTCGAAACGGTAATGTTTTAGCAGGGTTTGAACGCAAACTCCCAGCCCGCCCAAATGTACCGGAATATGTGGAGCGTTGGCGACCAATCGGCCTTCGGAGTCAAGCAAAGCACACGAAAAATCGAGGCGCTCTTTGATATTTACCGATAAGGAAGTACGCTGTAACAAAGCTCCCATATTTTCGGCAATGGCCATAAAACGATTGGTGAAAAGTTCCAGTTCAGTTTCGCGTGTTTGTGTTTTACTAACTTCCGTTTTCTCCAAATCGCAGGTAAGAATTGCTGTTCCTGAATTTTCAAGTTCAAAGAACCATCCTTTTTTTATGAAAGTTGTTGAGAAACTATCGGGGAAAAGGGCAGGACCTTCAAAACAGGCTCCGGGTTTTAATTCTTTTCGAATAAAAACTGGAGTTGTATTATCAGAGTTTTTGGTAGGAGTGGGCGAATATTTTTCTGAAAGTTCATTTGAATGTTGCGAATCAGAATTGTTGATTGTTGCGATTACACGCAAAGCTTCCACTTCTATTTCACGATTGGTAACTTTGTGTCCATATAATTTCTCGTAAGCTTCGTGAAACTCAACAATTAATTGCTTTGGATTTGAAAAATTGATTTCCAGACTTGAGTCCTGACCTTTGAATCGAAGAAAAACCATTCGCTGTCGGATGTGGATATGGTGAGATTGAAACCCTTCATTTTTCAACTTCTGTGAGGCTTCACTTTCAATTTCGTGAAACCAATCAGAAAGCAGGTTTTGAACCGTACTTAAATTTTGCAGAATTTGCTTTTCGGCAAAACGTTCTATGGCGGCATTTCCAATTCCATAGGCACTTAACAGTCCGGCATCTTCAGGTAAAAGAATGGTTTTTATACCCAGTATTTCAGCAATGTCGCAGGCATGCAACCCTCCGGCACCCCCAAAAGCTACCAATGCAAAATCTTTAGGATTGTAGCCTTTCGAAATCGAAATCTTCCGAATGGCACCTGCCATAATTTCATTGGCAATATCAATAAATCCCTTTAAAATTGTTTCAGCATCATGTTTTTCTCCACTGGTATTTTCAATCTTAATTAATAAATCATTTAATCGATTCTGTGCCGCTTCTTTAAAAACAGGAATTCCAAACTGGCTGGTGTCCAGTCGGTTCAATAACAGGTTGACATCAGTAATAGTGAGTGGCCCTCCCGCGCCATAACACGCAGGCCCGGGGTTAGCTCCGGCGCTCTCGGGGCCGACAAAAAGTTTGTAGCCATCGAAACCACAAATGGAGCCACCGCCCGCAGCTACCGTTTCAATGGCAATGGCCGGACTGTTGATTTTTGCGTCGCCAACTTCTACTTCATAGCGGTAGTCAAATTCTCCATCGATGCGCGAAACATCGGTACTTGTACCACCCATGTCGAAGGTAATAAGTTTGGTGAAACCACTTTGTTTACCTACCTTTTTTGCCCCAACAACACCGCCTGCAGGACCACTAAGCAAACTGTCTTTTGGATGAAATTTTTTAGCCGAAACCAATCCTCCGGCACTGGTCATAATCTGAAACGATTGTTTCCCAATTCGACTGGAAATACGATTTACATAATTGTGAATAATGGGAGAGAGGTAGGCGTTTACAACAGTTGTTTCTGCTCGATTTAAAATTTTAATGAGTGGAGAAAGTCCGGTTGATGTGGAGATGAAATTAAATCCGGCTTTTTCTAAAATAGTGCTAATTTGTTTCTCATGAACCGGATTGATGTATGAATTCATTAAAGCAATTGCAACTGATTCAATTTTACTTTTATCGATTGTCTGAACCTGACTTTGGAATGCCTCTTGGTCGAAGGCCTTTATAACTCTTCCTTTTGCATCGATGCGTTCGTCAACTTCAATGATTTTGTGTGTAATTTGTTTGGGCTTGATAACGTTGATGGCAAAAATATCGGGGCGACTTTGGTTGCCAATTTTTAGCAAATCAGCAAATCCTTTTGTTACGATAAATAGTGTTTTAGCACCTTTGTTTTCGAGCAATGCATTTGTACCTTTTGTCGATCCCAGTTTTAGTTGCAAATCAGGGAAACTTTCGGTTAATCCGGTTTGTGTTATTAGCCTTGCCCCTAAAACCGGTGCTTCTTCATGCGATGTAATTTCAAAGTTTTGCCCTTTCCACGAAGTGTTCACAACTGATTTATTTAATCGAATGGTCAGTGAATTGGGATCAAAGTTCTCTATTATTATGTCGGAGTATTCAGCGTTGAGCAATCGAAAAGAGAAACCTTTCAGGATGTCCTGTTTTAAGTTCCATGCATCCGGAATCCGGAATTCTTTTTCAGAAATAACGCTTTGAATGGTATTGCGTAAACTGCTGCTGCTTAAAACTTTTTGGCGGTATTGTTTGCCGCTTTCATCCACTCCAATACAATCGGTAAATGTACCGCCGGTATCAACAAATAACTGAAAATATTTTTGGTCTGTATTTTTCATAGCTGTAAGTCGGAAGCAATTTTGTTCTCGACTTTATTTTTTAATTTTCCTTTGATCCACACCCAAACTGATATGATACTAGCTAAAACAACAATCAGAATCAGTATGTTGTTTCCGGGGGTTGAACCTGACGTAAACGCTGAGTAAAATGCTTTTGTTGCAGTATTTAAACCCAAAACAAGTGTAATGAAAATTACCAAAATCATTAAAATGTTGAGTAGCCCGGGATTTGGATTGTTGAAAGTAATTTTGGGATTGTTGATGACGATAAACAGAAAAATACTAACAAATGGAAGCAAAAAACCATTAAGCGCTTGTGCCAGAATTATGGCAGGAATGGGTTTTACATTTCCGATGGCAAAACCAATTCCAATAAGCAAAACTGCTATCCATCCGATTTTAAAATTAAAAGAATTGGGTTCCCATTTTTCGGGCTTGTTATTTCCAAACATACTTTTTAGTGTAATGGCAGAAGCCAGAGGAGCTGTAATTGCTGAAGTGAATCCTGCTGCAAACAAGCCAAATCCAAGTAAATATTTTCCGGACGGTCCTATTTTTTGTTGTAGTGCTATGGATAATTCATCGAATGAAAATTCTGAAATAACCGAAGTGCCTACCACCAAAACAGCCATTGAAAACAGACCACCCAATAAAATTGCAATGGTGAGACCAAAACGCATTTCTTTAATTGATTGGTTTTTATTGGAAATACCCGAGCCCAAAAATAGATTATAGGGCACAATTGTAGTTCCAATCAAACCTATAATCAAAATGCCGGCTTGTGGTTCTGATGGAATTTTAGGAATAAATGCTCCTTTAATAATTTCAGTAAAATCGGGTTGAATTAAAAATGCGGTAAGTAAAAAACCAAGTCCCATTAACACCACCACAAAACCCATAATGGTTGAAATAATTTTTAGCGATGGAATGTTTAAAATAACTGCGGCTACTATTCCAATAAGTAAAACCACTATGTACGATGGTACATTGAAGATTAAACGAAAACCGGCAACTGCTCCAAGTAAATTTCCCATCTCGTAGGCCGCAGCACCCAATACAATTGCACCTAAAACCAGAACAAGTACCAAAAGCCTGGATTTGTTTTTTTCGAAATGAGATACAATTGCCTGCCCCAGATTTTTACCTGAAACAATGGTCAACCGGGCAGCAGCTTCTTGTAAAAGTAAACAGGCAAAAGTTGAGAATAAAAGTGCCCAAAGTATTTCGGTACCAAAGGATGCACCCGATTTGGCAGCTGTTGTAATGGTGCCAGGACCAATAAATGCCGCCGAAACCACTGACCAAAACAGAACATTAAGGATTCGTTTTTTTGTTGACATAATTCAAAAATAGAAAAGAAAACGGAATAACTCGCTGCTTATGGCTTCGCTTCTTCGAAGCCTTTGGCTCCAGTTGTCTCCTCTAGTAAGCTATTCTCATTACACAAATATGAACTTGAAGAATCCAGAAAAATAAGAAATATAAAATAAGGAAGAAGGAACATAAAAGTGATACGGACACATGGTTGAGGACGAATACTTGCTCATTTATTTCTTTCTTATTGGATATTTCTTATTCAAGACTAGTAAAAATGATAGTGAGCCTAGCTCAAGTAAGTGGGGAAGTTGAGACCACAAACTCTGGTTGCCAGAGCAAGACCAAAACATAGAAGGTATTATTCGTTTACGTTTTCAATCCACTCACTTCTCAGCATGGCATAAATTACATCGTCAACCCATTTGTCCTTAATGAATAGACTCTCAACAAAATGAGCTTCTTTGCGGAATCGGAGTTTCTCAAGCAAGCGGATAGAGCTTAAATTCTCAGGATCGATGGAGGCTGTAATCCTGTGTTTTTTCAAATCGGAAAACAAGTAGTGTAAAACGGCAGTTAAGGCTTCAGTGGCATATCCTTTTCTTTGGTATTCCCGATGTATAGTGTAACCCAATTCCACTTGTTGTATATCATCCTCAAGAAAATGTATTCCCACATCGCCAATTAGTTTTTGGCTATTCGTTTCGATAATTGCCAACTGAAACCACGAGCCTGGAACATTGATTTTGGAAGCTAGTTTGGCAAAAAAATCTTCAACATCTTTAATGTTTGTAGGTATCCAACCTTGGTATTTATTGGCTTCAGCATCGGAGCGGTATTCAAAAAGAGCCGTTTGGTCGTCAACTTGAAAGGGACGTAATATTAATCTTTCTGTTGTCAGTTTCATTTTATTCAGTAATCTCAATAATCCAGTCTTTCATAATTTTCAAAACTTCGGGCGAAATGGTTTCTTCAATTTGTGCATACTCCATGGGTGAACCGGTTTCACAGTTCTGAAATAAGTGGTTTAGGTTTGGCAGCTCCATTGTTTTGAAGTTTTTATTTCCACCTTCGGTCAGTGCTTTTTTTATGGCCGACAAATTTGATTGTGGAGGAACCTGTACATCTTTTTCGCCAATAAGTGCTAAAACGGGGCAGGCAACTTTTGTAAGAGCGGGATAAGGATCGTAGTTCACAAAAAAGCTAAACCAGTTGTTGTTATATCCGGCAATTTGTTGGTCAATCAATTCCTTGCGGTCGTCATCCATTTGATTGTACATTCCACCGGTAAATGCTTTCTGAAAGCTGGCAGTTCGCTGTCCGGGTTCTGAATTAGATTTAATAATATTTATAATTCCCCTCATTACAAAAAGTTTGGCATTGATCGTCTGTTCCGGCATTCCCGAAGCTTTAGCAGCCAATTCTGTTTGCTCAATCAAAATGGAATCACCTGGAGTTCCGGGGCCTGCCATTAATATAACGTAAGCGACCTTGGTCGAGGAGTTAGCAACCATTGGAGCAATTAATCCACCTTCGCTGTGTCCAATCAGTCCGATATTGTTCGGATCAATTTGTTTTTTGGATGTCAAGATTTCAACCCCAGACAACACATCGGTAGCAAAATCCTGACTTGTGGCATCGCTGGTCGTTCCTTCCGATCCTCCAACACCCCGATCGTCAACACGTAAAACTGCAATTCCATTTTTTGCAAAATAATCAGCAATCACCAAAAACGGTTTGTGTTCGTAAATGGTTTCATCGCGGTCTTGTGCACCCGAGCCGCTTATTAATACCACCGCCGGACAGTTTTTCACATCTTTCGGAATTGTTAAGGTTCCGGTGAGTTTAAACCCTGATTTTGGATTGATGTATTCCACTTCTTCCGAAACATATGAAAAGGGTGGCTG
>JBFFMM010000038.1:0-18016 GCA_041554075.1 Draconibacterium sp.
CGGATAAAAACGTTTGTTCTCTCCGGCAATGGTAAAGTTACCTAACTCTTTCCCAAAAGTTGTTAAGCCGTTGGTTGCATGGTCGAAAGTTAGTTTGGCGATGCTGCCTTCAATTTTCATGTCTTTTAAAACCGGGCCTGAGTATGCAAATCCTTTTTGTTCGTATGTTTTTGCCAAAGCAAGATAGGCTAAACGCTCTCCGGCGGCTTCTTTATCGGCCGGATGGATATTGTAGGGTTCGCCAACATCCATTAAACAAGCCATGCCAATGTTTGGTATTGCAGCAGAAGCATTTAGTTGTGCTTCACGAAGAAACGCAGAATTAACGCCGTTGCCATATTCAAATGGTGCGATTTGACAATAGTAAAATGGAAAGTCTCCAATGCCCCATTCTGCCCGCCAGTTATTTACCAATCCTGCCATCAGTTTTTCGTATTCAGCGGGTTCATTTCTGTTGGATTCTCCCTGATACCACAATCCTCCTCTAATTGTATAACCAACCATTGGCGATATCATTGCATTATAAAGTACAGTTGGTGTTTGCTGATTAAATTCGTCAGTTGATGTTTTCTCCGGAAGATTCACCCAATCAAATTCCTTAAATCCATTCTCACTCATCCAGGGTTCAATCCGGGTGCCTCCCCAAGACGAAGAAATCAAACCAACCGGAACATCTAACGCTTTTTGAATCATTCTGCCAAAGAAATATGCAGCTGCACTAAAATTAGCAACATTACCCGGGTTACATTCCAGCCATTCACCCGAAAAATCATCTTTTTGTGTTAAGCTTTTATCGCGTGTAATGGTAATCAGGCGTATGTTTTTATTGGTAGAACATGCAATCGCTTCATTCGATCCCAAAACGGGTTGATTAAAATAACCACTCATTGTCATTTGCATGTTCGATTGTCCGGAACAAACCCAAACTTCACCTATTAATACATTATCCAAAGTAATGGTTTCTCCATCCGAAATAGTTATGGAATACGGACCACCGGCTTCAGGTGTCGCAACTTTTACCTTCCATTTGCCGCTGGTAGCAGTATTTACTGTGTAACTATTATTGTTCCACGAAGTAGTTATTTCTACTGTGCTGTTTTTATCAGCTGTTCCCCAAATTGCCGCATTACTTTGTTGTTGAAGTACCATTCCGTTCCCAAAAATGGCAGGTAACTTTACTTCAGCTTTTAAACAGTTTGAAATAATAAAAAGGACTAAAAAAGTTAATAAGGAGAAATTTCGTTTCATGATTTAGATTATTTTAATTTAGAAAAACAAATATATTGAATCGGAATGGTAAACAAAGAGCTAATCCGATGCTTTTTTGTAGGTTAATAAACTTTCAAATTCTTTCTTCCGACTATTTTTTTAAATTTATAATCTAAATCGAACCTATATAAAATGAAACGAAGATCCTTTATTCAAAAATCGACCTTGGCAACCGCCGGAATGGTAACCGCTTTTCACATTCCTTCATTTGCTCAAAATAGAAAACTAAAAATTGGTTTAATTGGAGCCGGATGGTATGGAATGGTCATTACGGAAGCAGCTTTAAAAGTAGGTGGAGTGGAAGTAATTGCCGTATGCGACATTGATACTGAACATTTAAAAAGTAGTGCCGATAAATTGGAATCTCTGCAAGGGAGCAGACCAACGGAACTAAAAGATTACAATGATTTATTGGATACAAAGGGTTTGGATGCTGTTATGATAGGCTCCGTTCCACATTGGCATGCACTACATTTTATTGCAGCCTGCGAAAAAGGATTGGATATTTACTGTGAAAAGCCGCTGGCATATGATGTTCGCGAGGGACAAGCCATGGTGGCTGCACAGAGAAAGGCCGGAAACATTGTACAAATTGGTTTTCAAAGGCGACAAAGTAAAGCTTTTGCAAAAGCAAAAGAATTGATTGAGACTGGCCGGGTTGGAAAAGTACATCAAATTGGAGCGCAAATTCATTACAATCCAAATCTTGCTGATCATACAATTCAAGCGCCACCAGAATCACTTGACTGGGAAACCTGGTGTGGACCAGCTCCAAAACTGGATTATCGGCCGATAATTGGTCACAAAGCATGGCGTTTGGAAAAAGAGTATGGCAACGGGCATTTGGTTGATTGGGGAATTCATAATATTGATATTATCCGAAAAATAATGAATTTTGGTATGCCGGCTTCTTTTACAAGTAATGGAAGTTTAGAAATATTAAAGGGAAAAATTACGACCCCCGATACCTTAAATGCCACAATGAATTTCGATGGGTGTCCGGTAATTTGGCAACACAGACTTTGGGGAACGGGAGATTTAAATACACAGTTCAATAACGGCGTTTTCTTTTATGGCGAGGAAGGGACACTTTTTGCTTCTGACAATAAAATTGTTGTAATGCCCAAAGGTAAAAATAGCCAGCAAGAAGAAATGGAAATTCAAACGCCGGAAATGCAGGAAGACCATGTTGGTAATTTTTTGAATGCTGTACGTGCAAAAAATAAATCACTGATCGCGTGTCCAATTGAAGATGCGTTTCAATCGACAGCAACTGTTCAACTGGCAATGGTATCTTATTATACCGAAAGTGAAGTGGTTTGGGATACCGAAAAGCTTGAGGTTGTTGGAAATAAGGAAGCATCAAAATTATTAGCGAGGCCCTATCGCGGAAACTATAAACGACCTAAGGTTTAATGCTCCTTTTCATTGAGCATTTGAATTTATTAAATTTTACAAAGGAAAGTTGGAAAAATACATTCTTATACCTCAATTGCTTTCAATTTTAATCCTATTTAAGGGTAATTACACGTGTTGACCAGAAAATCACCCCTAATTGAAAGATAAGTGGTGGTTTTAAAAAAAGAAAAGACTTAATATTGAAACCGGAATACAAAAATTATTAATAAGATATAGGATGAGAAAAGAGATGAGATTTCTTGGAGCACTTGCGCTCATAAGCTTTGCTTTGTTGGTTGGATGTCAAAGTAAGAGTGGAAAAACGGAGCAAACCCAATCCACCCAACCCAATGTGGTAATTGTTTATTTAGATGACCTTGGTTACGGCGATGTTGGCGCCTACGGAGCCACAGCGCTGCAAACTCCAAATATCGATAAATTGGCAGAAGGCGGTGTTCGCTTTACCGATGGACATGCTACTTCATCAACATGTACGCCGAGTCGATATGGTTTGCTAACAGGTGTTTATCCCTGGCGAAATAAAGATGCTAAAATCCTTCCGGGTACAGCACCTCTCATTATTGGAACCGATCAATTAACCATTCCGAAGGTATTTAAAGAAAAAGGTTACGCCACCGGTATTGTAGGTAAATGGCACCTTGGGCTGGGAACAGGTAATGTAGATTGGAACCAGCATGTTGCGCCCGGGCCAAACGAAGTGGGTTTCGACGAGGCCTATATTTTAGCTGCTACACAAGACCGGGTTCCTACTGTTTATATCGACAATGGATACGTTGACAATCTTGATCCTAATGATCCGATTGAAGTGAGTTATCAGAAAAACTTTGAAGGTGAACCAACCGGATTGGATAACCCTGAATTGACCACAATGAAATGGCATCACGGACACAACAACAGTATTGTGAATGGTATTCCACGAATTGGTTTTATGAAAGGTGGAGAAGCAGCAAAATGGTCGGATATTGATATGGCTGACCACTTTCTTGCAAAAGCACAAGACTATGTTAAAGCGCATAAAAACGAACCATTTTTTCTGGTGTACACCATGCAACAGCCACATGTGCCACGTACACCACATCCACGATTTGAGGGGATGTCGGGAATGGGACCACGAGGCGACGCTATTGTTGAGGCAGATTGGTGTTTGGGCGAATTTGTAAAAACGCTGGAAGAGCAAGGTCTTTTGGAAAATACATTGATTGTTTTCTCAAGCGATAATGGACCGGTTATTAATGATGGTTATTACGACGATGCGGTGGAAAAACTTGGAAATCATACTCCATGGGGAGTGTACCGTGGAGGCAAATACAGTTTGTTTGAAGCCGGAACACGTGTGCCCTTTATTACTTATTGGAAAGGCAAAATTGAGCCTGCTGTTTCTAATGCTCTGGTTTGTCAGGTCGATTTACTTGCATCGTTAGCTAATTTAATTGGAAGCGATGATAAAACATCGGATAGCAAGAATCTGCTTGATGTATTTATGGGCAAGAGCCAACATGGTAGAGAAGAACTGATTTTGGAAGCTACAAGTCGTACGGCATTTCGAAAAGGCGACTGGGCTCTAATTCCTCCATATAAAGGACCAACAATAAATAAATCTGTGAATATAGAACTAGGAAATGATGACGATTGGCAATTATATAACTTAAAAGACGATGTTGGTCAGCAAAAAAATATTGCCAAAGAAAATCCTGAGAAGTTGAAGGAAATGGTTGATGCATTTGAATTGGTCAGAGGGAAAAATTACTCAACTAATCAAAAGTTAGAGTTAAAATAAAAACATTAGTAAGACGGTATTTAAAGCTAAAATAGTGAGGATAGACAGAAGAATAAGCCGAGTGCTTTTTTTCTGTCTTTTTTTTGTGGGTATTGCGAATAACAATAAAAGGCCCTACATTTAAAAACAAGAGTAACATTAATACTAACTATTCGCCTATGAATATCCTTGAAAAATTTAAAAAAATAGATGAATACTTTCTACCCAAAATAGTGGGGGAGGTAAATGATGTATATGTGAAAATTGCAAAAATAAAAGGCGCAGAAATTCCCTGGCACAATCATCGCGATGAGGATGAGATGTTTTACGTTTTGGAGGGTACTTTGCTTTTCGAAATTGAAAATGAGGAACCTTTTCGAATGAAAAAGGGCGATTTGTATATTGTTACAAAAGGGATTAACCACAGGGTGTCATCAGAAAAAGAGTGTAAAATAATGTTGATTGAAAATAAAACAACGGCACACACCGGAGATGTACAAACCGATATTACAAAATCGATAGAAGAACAGTTTTAGCTACTTTCATTCGGCAGGATAATATAGAAAGTCGCGCCTTCTACATTCTTATTTCAGCTTTTATCACCAATGGTAAGGCTTGTCTTAATTCCCAAAATAAACCAAAAACCAATACGGCTACAATGGCACACTTAATTGAATTAGCCCATTGAGTGGAAATGTTTCAAACATAGTTTGTAAATTGGCTTTTAGAATTAAATGAGACAATATTCTACAAATCATTTACTATTTTTTATTTTACATGTGCTTCAAAATTAATATTCCTTGATTCACTATAAAATCACTTTTTAAAACTTCATGAATTGAAAGATTGAATTGTCTTGACTATTTTTAAGCCCGCTTTTTTGTGCCTAATAATGGAAATAAACAACAAATATATATTGTCATAGTTTTTTAAAAAGTATTTTTTTCTCTTTGAAATTTATATTAATCTGATATTATTATTACAATGAAAAACCTTGTGCTTACCCTGTTAATCCTCTTGAATGTCATGCTAAGTTCTGCAAAAGAGGGAATGTGGATTCCAATTTTGTTAGATAAATATAATTTTTCTGAAATGCAGGAAATGGGATTCAAATTAAGCCCGCAGGATATTTACGATGCAAATAATTCGAGTATGAAAGATGCTGTTGTAATTTTTGGAGGAGGCTGCACCGGCGAGCTTATTTCAAAAAACGGTCTTTTGATCACGAATCACCATTGTGGTTATCGTCAAATTCAATCGCACAGCTCGGTAGAACACGATTACCTTACCAACGGTTTTTGGGCTATGAATAGAAATGAAGAATTGCCCAATAGGGGTTTAAGAGTTAGTTTTTTGGAATATATGGAAGATGTGACAGAAAAGGTGATGCTCGGCACAGAAGGTTTGGAAGGAGAGAATGAACTTGAAAAGATGAATAAAAATACAGCCATTATAATAAAAGAGGCAGCTGATGAAGGGAAATTTAAAGCAGTCGTAAAACCGCTTTTTTATGGCAATCAGTACTTCTTATATGTGTATAAAGTGTATAAAGATGTTCGTTTGGTTGGTGCCCCACCAACAGCAATTGGCAAATTTGGTGGCGATACCGACAATTGGATGTGGCCTCGTCAGACTGGTGATTTTTCGCTTTTTCGTATTTATGCCGATAAAAATAATGAACCCGCTGAATACTCAGAAGACAATGTTCCTTACCAACCCAAAAAATATTTCCCGGTATCGATGAAAGGTGTTGAAAAGGACGATTTTACCATGGTGTTTGGGAACCCGGGAAGCACTACCCAATACTGGCCGTTTCAGGCAGTCGATCTTACCATGAATCAACGTAATCCGGATCGGATCATGCTGCGCGACAAAAAACTTAAAATCATTGGATCAGATATGCAGTCCGACCCTAAAATACGTATACAATATGCCGCAAAATATGCCAGTATAAGTAATTCATGGAAAAAGTGGCAGGGAGAGATTAAAGGCTTAAAAAGGCTCGATGCTGTTAACAAAAAACTGACCTTCGAAAATGAATTTAAAGACTGGGCTGTGCAGCGTAACACTTGGGAAGATACATATAAATCGGTATTTGAAAACTTCGAAAAACAATATGCCGACTATGCAAAATACATACAAGCATCAGATTATTATACTGAAGTAGTTTATCGTGGAGTTCAAATATTTAGAAATGCACAAACTCTTAATTCTATCCTAAATAATATTGAGAACAAGCAGTCTGAGAATGTGGAGTCATTGCGTTCGGCAGCTATAAAAGGGCTCCCTTCATTTTTTAAAAATTACAATCAAACTACCGACGAAAAACTGTTTGTTGAATTAATGCCCATGCTAATTAAAGGTTTGGATGCCGAATTTTTACCTGCCGATGTGGTGGAAACGGTGAATAAATACGATGCTGATAAATTGGTGAAAAAAGTATTTCAGAAATCGATTTTGGCAAACGAAACAAAACTTAGAGATATACTTGAGAATGGTTCTGAAAAACAACTGTTAAAGTTGCGAAAGGATCCAGTTCTCACTCTATATAATCAACTTAATTTTAAACATGAAACCGCAATTAAACCGCAGCTTACCCATTTGCAAGCAGGTATTTCGTCTAACATGAAAATTTATATGGCCGGTTTAATGGATATGAAAAAGGGGCAGGCATTTTATCCCGATGCCAATTTAACACTTCGTGTAGCCTATGGAAAAGTTGAAGGTTACGAGCCTAGAGACGGCGTGAAATATAAATACTACACAACTTTAAGTGGAATAATGGAAAAAGACAATCCTGAGATTTATGATTACGATGTACCTGACAGATTAAAAGAATTATACAACAGCAAAAACTTTGGGAGGTATGAAGTGAACGGGGATGTTCCGGTGTGTTTTGCCGCGTCGAATCATACAACCGGTGGAAATTCGGGTAGTCCGGTTGTAAATGCCAACGGCGAATTAATTGGTGTTAATTTCGACCGTTGCTGGGAAGGTACCATGAGCGACATTATGTACGACCCTGAAGTTTGTCGCAACATTGCCATCGATATTCGTTACGCGCTGTTTATCATCGATAAATTTGCAGGTGCGGGTTACTTGTTGGATGAAATGGAAATTGTGGAGTAGGAGAGGTTTACTCTCTACAATCCGAGCAAAAAGATGCCATCCGTATATTCTAAAATAATACGGATGGCATCTCTGTATAGCCATGCTGGTTTAATAAATCAGTTTTATAGTTGAAATACCCTCCGAAGTTGCCAATTTACACAGGTAAATTCCATTGGTTTGAATTTGATTTCCAAGTGGGATTGTGTGTGCGCCCGCAATTATTTTTTCATCTATTAAGGTGCAGATTTTTTGTCCTTGAATATCGAAGATGGAAAGATTCACATTTTCACATATTTTTAGTTGGAAGGAAATTTCTGAATTGCTAGTAATCGGGTTGGGGTAGATTTTAAAATTGGTTTCAGCGAACAAGGTTTTCTCTGAATTTGTTGTAATTCCTTCTACGTAAAAGTTATCAATTAAATAGCTCGCGTAATTTCCTTCAGTTGATTGAAAACGGAATTTAATATTCAATTTTTCAGGAGGATTTTGAATAAAAAAGGATTCCTGGGTCCATTCTCCCTCAGGGGCATCCCATTTTGGACTTTCTATTTTAATCCAGGTTGTTGAGTCGAAAATACTTGTAAAATTTTCAGTATAACAAATTTCAGGTTTTATTCCATTTCCGTTTTGCAAATAATAGAATAGTAAATAACAGCGCAAAAAAGGTTTTCATAGTGTTGAGTTTTGGTTAACAAATGGACGAAGAAAACTAATTGATCAGAAGAAGAAGTTAATCATCTTTCATGCAAGAAATGAAGAATCCATTTGGTTAACGGTTAATTAAACAGCTTTTGGTTTTTATCTTTTTGTTGCTCATTCTTGGTAATTCAGAATGAATAGTCATAAATTTATAACAACAATAAAAAGAATAGAGGAGTGTATTGTTTATGTTTAAGAGCTTAATTACCAAACATGTAAATAATAGATAGCTGCTGTTGCTGATCTAATATTTCCCAGTTTACAACATGCATTGAAACATTAAATTTGCCCTTAACATTTTTATGATTGATAAAGTACCAAATGATATCGGTTCGCCAATAGTTTTTAGCAGAATAATAACCATCGCCAAAAGCAAAATTATGACAGCCACCCGAACTAAGTACTGATTTAATTCCAAAGTTTTTATATCTCGCGTTAGCTTCAGTAAACAAACTTGTAGCAGTAATATAACCATCGCTGACATTACGTTCGCGAAACATTGAACCCAATATCCCAGCTTTTACATCACCTTGAAGTGCTGATGTTTCGGAACTTCGAATACCCGCCTGAAGGGCATAACCCGAATAGTCTTTAATGTGCTGGTCTGGCAGGTTTAGTTTTGTATGTGCATCGTGAAACATGATCAGGTAGTTTTGCAGGAAAAAGTTCTTGTAAAAAATTTCGCCTGAAGAACCCGCCATAAATTGCTCGCGTTGTTCTACTGTTTGGCGGCCCACCCATTCAACAAAACCGAGCTGGTGGCCCCAGTCCCAGTTGATTTTACCTAAAAAACCTTCTATGTTTGGGCGGTAATACAACAAAGTGTCGGTAAGCATTGCCAGAGGGAAATTCAGCTTGTTGCGACGAGGGAATGCTCCGAATAAAAATTCTTTGTTGTCATCGGTAAATTGATAGTAGAGTGTAAGTTTTGGTTTTTGTGCATCTATGTCGCTGCCGAATTCGAGTAAGTGACTCAATCCGCCACGCAAACGATGATTGTCAATGTTAACGCCAATCTCAAAAGCTCCGCGGGCTCCCATAATCGTTTGGGGCAATGCATATTCGCTTGAGAATTCTCGGTTATCGCCAATGCCTTCAAACAAAACTTGGTATTCAAAATCCTGTGCATTTGTTAGAAACGAAATAAAGAGCAGTAGTATAAAAAGCGTTTGTTTCATGCTAAATCTTATATCTGTTGCGAAAGTAATAAATGATTTGTTTTCTAAATTGTTAAACTGAAAAATTGTTAGGAACAACTGTAAACTGCAACTAAACACTGATTACTCTCTTCTCGTTAGTCGCATAAAATGTAATTGTCTTTTCGTGCATTAATAATCAAAACCGGTAAATTACCTGCACGATTAATAATTTTTCGTTCGGGCAAGCCAATCAACAAATCTAGCGGAGTTACTGCCGAACTCCCCAATAAAACCAGTAAATTACAATCGGATGCCAAAGCTAGCTCGAGTGCTTCAAACGAATTGCGAAAACTGGATTTAGTGCCTTTGTAGATTTTATGTTTTATTTTAAATTTTCGGTATAATTTTCGGGTGAGTGTTATGTTTTTCAGAAGTTCTTGTTTGTTGTATTTTCCGCTATCGTTGGCGGCAACCACAACAATTTCGGCCTGATTAAACCGACCAAAATAAGAACACCACAACGAACTGTCGCTGTTTTCTTTTCGCAAATCAATAGGCTGAACAATATTATTAAAGTCCATAATCTTCGAGTCAGGTCGAACAAACAACATGGGAACCGAACTTTCGGATAGTACTTTTGAATACTTTTTGAATTTTAAAGAATTGGCAATTAGTACGATGGCTTCGTAATCATCGGCCAATATTTCGGGCACATCCGACCAGCTTTCAGATAATAAAAGCGTTGAAACTTTTAAATCCGGGATATCATTTTTAATTGGAAGCGTGTATTGTTTTAGTTTTTCCTTAAAAATTGAATGATTTTTCTTTTCTTTTTTTGTGTAATTAAAAACGAGGCAGAGTTCTTTTTTGAAAATAGAAGCAATTTTTATTCCGTTTAAAATGAGTGGATTATCGTTGGGTGAAAGCTCAGTAAGTACAATTATTTTTTGCTCCTTCGAATTGGTCATGCCATCTTTTTTGTGTAAAAATAGAGAAATAGGAACACCTTATTGATCCATGTTGAAAAATATCAGGAAAGGTTAATATTCATTTTTCTACTTTTACAAACACTAAAGTAAGTAGAATGATAAACGATAAATTGCTCCATCCTGAAAGTATTGTAATTGTTGGAGCTTCGAACAATACCGGTAAACCAGGTGGGAAAATTGTTAAAAACCTTTTGGATCATAATTTCAAGGGAGATCTGTTTGCTATAAATCCGCATGAATCGCAAGTGCAAGGTATTCCTTCGTTTGATAATGTTAGCGATTTGCCCGATGTGGATTTGGCAATTCTGGCCATACCTGCAAAATATTGCTTGCAAATTATTACGCAGCTATTAGAAGAAAACAATACCAAAGCTTTTATTATTATTTCTGCTGGCTTTGGCGAAACCGACGAGACAGGGAAGGAACTGGAAAACCGGATTGTTGAAGTAGTGAACAAACACGATGCTTGTTTAATCGGCCCAAATTGTATAGGTGTGATGACTCCCGCACACGCCAGTGTTTTTACCACACCAATTCCAGCGTTAACGAATGAAGGCTGCGATTTTATTTCTGGATCGGGAGCCACCGCTGTTTTTATCATTGAATCGGGCATTCCCAAAGGATTACGTTTTGCTAATGTATTTTCGGTGGGTAATAGCGCTCAAACCGGAGTGGAAGACATTTTGGCTTATCTGGATGAAAACTATGAAGTTGGCATTAGTCCGCGGGTGAAATTGCTTTACATCGAAAATATAAACAATCCCGATAAATTACTTTTTCATGCGACTTCTTTGATTCGTAAGGGTTGTAAAATTGCGGCAATAAAAGCCGGAAGTTCTTCAGCCGGAAGTCGGGCTGCCTCGTCGCATACAGGCGCTTTAACAAGTTCGGATGCTGCTGTAGAAGCATTATTCCGAAAAGCAGGTATTGTGCGCTGTTATGGTCGTGAAGAACTTACCACAGTAGCTTGTGTTTTTATGTGCAGGGAATTGGAAGGTGAAAAACTGGCTATTATTACACACGCCGGTGGTCCGGGAGTAATGCTAACTGATGCATTGGAAGCTGGTGGTTTAAAAATACCTGAAATAGAAGATTCACCTGCAAAGAGTGCCTTGCTCGAAAAACTTTATCCGGGCTCGTCGGCTGAAAATCCGATTGATTTTTTAGCAACAGGTACTGCTGAGCAATTGGGACACATTATCGATAGTTGTGAAAAAGATTTTACTGTGGATGGGATGGCAGTAATTTATGGAAGTCCGGGACTTTTCCCAATAGGCAATGTGTACGACGTGCTTTCTGAAAAAATGAAAGTTTGCAAAAAACCAATTTACCCTACTTTACCTTCAATTATAAATGTTAAGGAAGATGTTGCTCATTTCCTTTCGCGGGGGAACGTTAATTTTCCGGATGAAGTATTGCTGGGGCGTGCTTTAACAAAAGTAATGAATACTCCAAAACCGGCTGAAAATGAAATTTACACTGAGGGAATTGATGTTGATCAAATTCGAAAAGTAATTGATAAAGCAGAAAATGGTTATCAGTCTCCGGAAATTATACATCAACTGTTTTCAATTGCCGGAATTCCGATGGTAAAAGAGAGGGTTGCAACTTCTGAATCGGAAGCCGTTTTAGCTGCTTTAAACATTGGCTTTCCGGTGGTAATGAAAGTGGTGGGGCCAGTACACAAAACCGAAGTTGGGGGAGTAGTTCTAAATGTGCGTAATATAAATAAAGTACAAAAAGAGTTTCACCATCTGTTTCAAATTGAAGGTACTGAAGGCGTGTTGATTGCACAAATGGTGTCGGGCACCGAACTTTTTCTGGGAGCAAGTTATGAGGCTAATTTCGGTCATGTTGTTTTATGCGGAATGGGTGGAATTTACGTGGAGGTATTAAAAGATGTGGCATCGGGTTTGGCACCTCTTACACATTCCGAAGCCCATTCGATGATAAAAAGTTTAAAATCGTATAAAATATTACAAGGTTTCCGAAAACAAAAAGGTGTTAACATCGATAAATTTGCTGATATTTTGGTTCGTTTGTCAAGTTTATTACGCTATGCAACTGAAATTAAAGAGTTGGATATCAATCCGCTGCTTGGCAACGAAAACGAAATTCTTGCAGTGGATGCACGAATTCGAATCGAAAAATAAAATTAACACAGAAAGTTAAAGTCCCAGAACGTCAGAAATTTCTTTCATAGCATTGATCGAAAGTTCGGCGAATTCTGGCATGGAAATTCCTATTTTCTCACATTCCAGAATATTTTCGCGTTTTACCGAAGCGGCAAATGCTTTTTGTTTCATCCGTTTTGTAACTGATTTTGGCTTTACACTTGCAATTTTTTTATCCGGATAAACCAATGTTGTTGCAGTAATTAAACCCGTAATGGTTTCGCCCGCTGCCAAAGCGTGCTGAAATTCGGATGTGCGTTCTTTCCCTGTTGCTATTTCGTTGTGCATTACAATGGCATCTAACATTTCAGCACTAACTTTTCCAGTCAATAGTTTTTCGGCATACGGACCATGCGTGTATGGATCGGCGTCGGTTATTTCAACATCAATATCGTGCAGTAAGCCAGCCAATCCCCATTCGTCTTCATTTCTTCCAAGCTTTTTGGCCATGGCTCTTAAAACGACTTCGGAGGCATAACAATGTTTGCGCATGTTTTCAGCCTGTATATTTTCTTCCAGCAACAGAACCGCTTCTTTTCTTGTAATCATAGTATTGGTTTATTCTTTTAAAATATTACTGTGCTTTAAAAATAGTAATAAATTTGCGCCAACTAAAGTAAAAAGTAGCAATGCTTGAGATCGAAAGAAAATATTTAATTGATGTTGAAAAATGGCAACCTAGTGACGAGGGATTGAAAATTGTTCAAGGCTACTTGTCGGTTGATAAAGAGCGTGTTGTAAGAGTGCGGACAAAAGGCGAAAAAGCATTTTTAACCATAAAAGGAAATCAGCAGGGAATTACGCGTACCGAACTGGAATATGAAATTCCGGTAAAAGATGCCGTAGTAATGTTGGAAATGTGCCTGGATTACCCCATTGAAAAAACTCGCTATCATGAAAGTGATGGAGGGATGTTATGGGAAATCGATGTTTTTGAAGGGGTAAACAGTGGTTTGTATTTGGCCGAAGTGGAATTGGAAAATGAAAATCAGACCATTGAATTGCCCGATTGGATAATCAAAGAAGTGAGTTCTGATCATCGTTATTTTAACTCCTGGCTCTCTCAAAATCCGTTTTCAAAATGGTAAATTGCATTTATGACCCTTTGTTTAATAATTTAATTAAGAGCTAGTTGTTAATTGTTATCTCTTTTTTCTGCAAAAGATAGATAACAATGGTATTATTTTTGCGTTTTAACCAAAAGCTAAAAAACAGTATATATGTTCCCAGTACGAGGAAATTCTATTTTATTCACCTTATTTTTTATTTGTCTCGCTCCCTTCGTTTTTGCTCAAACTGAAAACGATGAAGCCGAAAAACAGGCCATTGAAAGTGGTATTCAGATTCTGAAGAATTATTTTTCAGATGACAGCAATTGGCATGTTGTGGAACCCGGCGTTGATAATAATGTAAAAGGTTTGATTAATTATTTAGAAGATCAACCCATTGACGATATTATAAAACAGTTAAACAATGCCAAGTTAATGCAGGGCAATTATGTACTTCGTTTGCCCGAAAATGTGGAAGACAGCTTGAATGTCCCTGGTTATATCTCAGCTTCAATGTTGAAGCAGGATATAAAAAAAATAGGAGACGATTATCGGAGAGAAGTAAAAATTCACGAAATAATGGTTCCGGCTTCGATTGTAGATCAAGCCAAAAACGAGGTTGAAACTATTCCTCCCGGTAGAGGAATTAAATTATTTACGGATTCTGTTTATTCGTTTCCAAAACATTTAATTATTCCTGAAGTAATTCCTGATTCTGTTCTCAACTCGCCGGAACAGTTTAATAACTTGGTAAAAACTGACAGCCTTCGAAATGTATATATCGAAACAAAACGTTTGGCTTACAACGATTCTGTTACCGCAATGCATGTTAATTCAGTGGTTCGGGATTATCGTCAACAACGCTACAACGAAGGATTGGCATTCAGAATAGAAAGATACAGGGACAATACAAAAGTGAGTAATTACCAGACTTTAAAAGAGTACAACGACGAAGTAATAGCACAAGTTAACGACACCATTGAAGCGGTTCTAGATGTTCTTACTGAATATGCTGATTTTATTGATACCACGCGAATTTCGTTTGTAAATTTAACAGGAGAACGCGAAGATATTTTATTACAAAATGGCAACGAACGATTTTCAAGAGTATGGCTGAAAAACGAGCAAAACGACTCCTTACGCGTGATGGTTAAAAACCTGGATAAAAGAAGCGTACAGATGTTAATCGACGATGGAGTTACTTTTTCGCGCTATAAAGAAAAGGCAACAAAAGATTTTGATTTTGAAACCTTAAAAGTTGATTATAATAAATTTTCGAAAATTGGGAAAAGTTATGAGCTGGAAACGCCCTGGCGAATTGGTGGCGAAGGAAGTACCGGTTTTTCGCAAACCTATCTCGAAAATTGGAAAAAAGGGGGTAAAAGTGCTTTGTCAACTTTAATTGTTTTAAAAGGTTTTGCAAACTATTCGAGAAAAGACAACAAAGTGAAATGGGAAAATTCCGGTGAACTCAGAAGCGGCTGGATTCGACCCGGTGGCGAAGAAGAAGAATTGCAAAAGAACGATGATAAATTTGAGCTGACTTCGCGATTTGGAGTAAGTGCGTTTAAAAAGTGGTATTACAGTTCTGAATTAAATGTAAACACGCAGCTGTTTCGTGGGTATAAATATCCCAAGAGTAATAATCCTGTTCCTTTTTCTGCAATTATGGCTCCGGTACAAACTTATTTTAAATTGGGTTTAGATTATAAACCGAACAAGAACTTTTCTGTATTTATCTCGCCGCTTACATTGAAGAACGTATATGTTCGCGACACGAGTTTAATAGACCAAACAAAATACGGGGTAAACGAAAACAGAAAAGCATTTTGGGAACCCGGTTTAAATGCTGATATTAGTTACAAAACAAAATTTTCAAAAGATATCTCGTACGAAACCAAATACAAAATGTTTATCAATTATCAGGATCCTTTTACAAAGTTCGATATGAATTGGGAAAACTTGTTTAAAATGCAGCTTAATAGTTATATTGGAATGCAATTTATGGTACATTTTATATACGACGATAATATTCTTTTTCCGGTTTATGTTGATGATGGAGAAACGAAAATTGGAGAAAAACCCAAACTTCAAATCAAGGAATTCTTTAGCATTGGATTTACTTATAAAATCAATAAAAAAGTAATGCGCACTCACCGGATTCGATAAGATAATAATTACAGGCCACATTTTTAGAATGGAAAAAGCTAACTTTGAATAAAAGAAACAACGATGAAAGAAATTAAACGATATTACACTTTAACAGCAGAACCCAAGGATGTTTACAACGCTTTAACCAACAAAAAAATGCTTGAAATATGGACGGGAGAAGAGGTAGTAATGGAATTGGAGCCGAACACCGAATTTTCGTTATGGGGTGGAAGTATTTCTGGAATTAATCTCGAATTTGAAGAGAACAAAAAAATTGTACAAAAGTGGTTTTTTGGCGAAGAGGTAGAAAATTCTATTGTAACCATAAAAATACACCCACATAAAAAAGGTACCAGTGTCGAATTGCTGCATACAAATATTCCAGACGATGCTTACGAAAACATTTCGGAAGGTTGGGACGATGATTATTTTGGTGCAATAAGTGAATTGTTTATTTGATGGAGACTTCCAAGTTTTGGATTGAAAAATTAGCCCTGCAGAAACATCCTGAAGGTGGTTGGTTTAAGGAGGTGTATCGTTCGGAAGAAATAGCTGGAAAAGAATGGTTGGCAGCAGCTTTTGGTGGTTCCCGACATTTTTCAACATCTATTTATTATTTATTGGAAGGTGAGGATTTTTCTTCATTTCACAGAATTAAATCAGACGAATTATGGCACTTTTACACCGGCAATTCCAATGTTGAAATTTTATGGATTGAGGACGGGAAACTTGTAAGAGAAAAGCTGGGCAATAACATAAATAACGAAGAACATTTTCAGATTGTAGTTCCTAAAAATAAGTGGTTTGCTGCGCGCTTACTAAATACAAATGGCTTTGCGCTGGTTGGCTGCACTGTTTCGCCAGGATTTCATTTTGAGGATTTTGAATTGGCGGATAAGCGTTTAATTGAAGAGTTTCCTGAACTTAAAAATGAAATTGAAGGGTTGGTCGGGAAAGATTGATGTAGATTTATAGAGATTGAAGAAGATAGATAGAGATTGATGTTTTGAATGGTAGCTAATTTTTCAATTCTTCTTGTAATAAATCGCGTATCGACAAAAAATTACGTTCCAGTTTAAGCATGTTATCAATGAAAAAGTTAAATATTTCGGGCCACTGATTTTGTCGGTGAAAATCAACGTTCGGAAGTTCACAATAAATTCTGCATACTTCTTTGCCACTGTCTTCGCGTTCGTGAAAAAACTCCCAGATCAAACCTTTTTCAAAACCGTCCTCAATTACAACCTTGTAACGTTCCAGAAATTCATACGCTTTAAAACGAAGGTTTTCGCTTCGGTTGCTTAATTCTAAAATTACTTTGGCATCTTTTCTTCCCACATCAAAACGCAAGGCAACCCTTTTTATTTTTGTGCGGTGAAGTACCCATTTTCTTTTGCGGTATTGAAGTTCAGGATGAATCTCACATCTTTTACCAAATAATTCCCAAAAAGTTAATCGTAGTTTTTTTATTTCATCTCTGGAATACATATTCGAATATACACCAAAAAGTATTTATTCAACAAGGAAATTATTTTTACATTTGAGAATTACTGCGCAAAATTAACCTGAAAATGATTTTACGACATTTTTTACTCATTCTTACTACTCTTTTAGTGTTGAACACAAGTGCTCAGCCAGTGGATGTGCAAGCCGATTACAATGGTGTTGGCGATTGTATTTTTACAGCCAATAACAACTCGAAAGCACCAGTTTATTTGCATATTAATTTTGCTGATTTGCAAAACACTACTTTCCCCGAAACTTTACCTTATGTAAAAAGATTAACTCCCGGATTTAATACATTGTTTACGCTTCAGCGCGATTTGGATGCAGATGTACCGCGTTTTAACTACGAGCTTAAGTCTTTTCGATCAAACCCTATGGCTGATGTTGACTTAGATTTTCCTTATTTGCTCCCTTTTAACGAAGGTGAAAAAATACGTATTTTCGATGTTAAAAATATTGACGGTTTTAGAGGCAACTCAAAACCTGACTCGTGGACAGCAACAGGGTTTTATGCTAAACCAGGTATGCCTGTTTGTGCAGTTAGGAATGGGGTAGTGGTTGAGAATGTTGGAGCCAAACGAAATGAAGATACACAGAGTTGGTATAATGGTTGGACATATAGTATTACGATTATGCAGCCTGACGGAACTTTAATTTGCTACCGGCATGTTTTTGATAAATTGAAACAATTACAAGTTGGACAAACTATTTATGCCGGTCAGGAAATAGGTGAAATTGCTCCGGGAGCGAATAC
>JBFFMM010000039.1:0-17335 GCA_041554075.1 Draconibacterium sp.
ATAATACATTGGACCACCCTGAATTTCGCCTGCATCATCTTTTCCGCGGAACATAACTGCCAGCGAACAGGTGAAAAATTTGGTACTAACTCCGAGTAATGCCGAAACCCACATCCAAAAAATGGCACCCGGACCGCCCATTGTAATCGCAACGGCAACGCCACTCACATTTCCCATTCCAACTGTTCCGGCAAGGGCGGTTGACAGTGCCTGGTAATGTCGCAGTTGTCCTTCTTCATTCGGATCGTCGTACTTGCCTGTTAAGATTTGTAGGGCATGCCCAATGTAACGCAAGGGAGCTAAACGCGAATAGACTAAAAAGTAAAATCCGCCGCCAAGCAGTAAAATTAAAATTGGGGCTCCCCAAATTAAATTGGATAGTTTTATAATGAGTTGACCAAGATTTTCAAGCATTCCACTAAGAAAACAGAAAAGTTACTAAATCACAACTTTTACTTCAACTGTACTTTCACAAAAATCGGTAAATGATCCGATGGCCAGCGTTGTTCTTTGCTGTCGGTTAAAGTTGCATACTTTAGCACTTTTACTCTATCGTTTACAAAAATGTAATCAATTCTGTTTTCAAACGAAGCGTCCCATTTAAAAGAGCTAAATGTTCCAATTGGTCCATAAGGCGGTTCTTCAGTAATTTCGCGGCTGTCGCTCATGTATTCCTTAATCAGCGAAATAGGCTTTTTGTCAGGTGTTAAGTTAAAATCACCGGTTAAAATCACCGGCAAACCATTATCGCCGGTTAATTCTTTCATCTTGTCCCGAATCAGGAAAGCAGAGTTTTTACGTGCTTCGTCGCCAACATGGTCGAAATGTGTGTTAAACACAAAAAACTGTTTGCCGGTTACTTTAGATTGAAATTTTCCCCAGCTTACAATTCGCGTACAAGCGGCATCCCAGCCCAATCCGGGCTTTTCGCAATTTTCTGAAAGCCAGAAGTGCCCCTTTTCAATTAAAATAAATTTTGATTTGTTATAAAACAAAGGGGCAAATTCGCCGGCCATGTCTCCGTCGTCGCGGCCAACACCAAACCACTCGTAGTTGGGCAGTCCTTTTTTTATGTCCAGAATTTGTTCGTGTAAAGCTTCCTGCAAGCCAAAAATATCGGGTTCGTGAAATTGAAGCAAGCCATTTACCATCTCAATTCGATTAGGCCATGCATTTACTCCGTCGCCGGGATTATTGTATCTAATATTAAAAGAAATGATATTCATTTGTTGGGCAATTAAAGTTGCCGGAATTACCAGTAATAAAATTACAATTAACTTTTTCATTCAGCACAAAAATTATAAGGTGTGTATTTATCCGCGTTTTGTTTTCCTTCGATTATTGTTTGCCTTTCATCTCCTTCTCCTTTTACTACAAATGTGTAACAAAAGTCAATTATTACATCAAAATAATCCTCGAAAGGTTGACTGTGTAATTCGTGGCCTGCACCGCAAGAAGTATGCAGCCAGTATGGTATATTTAACTGATGAAGTTTTTCGGCAATTGATTGCGAACCGTGCAGAATTAAATAACCCGCTTTGTCTTTGTCGCAATAATGATGTGGAGCGGTTCCATAGGGTAAAAGCGGATCATCTGTTCCGTGAAACAACAATGAAGGAACTGCTGATTCGTCATAAATTACGGCAGTGTCGGGAATTGCACCTGCCATTCCGATAACTCCTGCAAACGAAACCGGTCCCGAATCGAGGCCATAACAATAAGGTGGTTGATAAGCAGTATTTAAAACAGTCTCGGCTCCGGCACTACTTCCGGCAAGAATTATTTTTTGAGGATTGATACCAAATTGTTCCCTGTGTTCAATTAAAAAGAAAGTAGCATCCTGAAGATCTTCAACAGCGGCATAAAAAGTATTTAATTTGGCATTGGCCGGACAATTGCAGCCAAATCCTTCCGGTGTGTCTTTTCTGGTTAATCGGTAAGAAATAGAGGCCACAACATAGCCGTGATTTGCCATTCTGGTACAAAAATCCTTAATCCCTTCATCGTCACGATGACCACTGCTAAAGCCACCACCATGCACATATATTAATGTTGCCCGTTCTGTTTCAGCATCAGCCTGAGGCAAGTAAATATCCAAATCTAAATTTTCACCATCTTTCGTGGCGTAGGTAAGTGTTTCAACAGTTACTTCATCAAAAAAAGGTTCGGTGTATCTGTCCTGTGCAAACGCCGCGCTTGTAAGTAAAAGAACTACAGCAAGTAAAAGACTATTTTTAAACATCTCTGAATTTTATTTTTATAAAGATAATGGTAAGTGTACAAAGAAGTTTTTAGAAGTCAAAAAAAAGTGAGGAAGGAGTGATGAAAAGATGTCGTTTTTCTTAAAAAAAAGACATAAAAAAAATGGAACCCAAACCCTTAAGTTCCATTTAAATTTCTTTGATGATTGATATAAACCCTAATTTTTTATCTTCTCAATTTCAATTTCGTATATACCAATAGTTAGGCCAATAATTGTAAGGAATTGATAATGAGTTGGTAATGTGTGTGCCAGAAATTATGGGTGAATTCAATGTGGGATAAAATTCTCAATATGGGACTAAAAAAGGAGACCTGGTTTTTTTGAATTAGTAAGTTCGTGATGTAATAACCAACGTTTTCTTTCCAGCCCTCCTGCATATCCGGTTAGCTTTCCATTGCTTCCAATTATTCGATGGCAGGGTATTATTATTGGGATTGGATTTTTTCCGTTGGCTAATCCTACAGCGCGGGTATTTTTTGCCGAACCTGTTTTAAAGGCAATGTCGAGGTACGATGCGGTTTCACCAAAAGGAATTGCTACAACTTGCTCCCAAACTTTTTGTTGAAATTCTGTTCCTTCCGGTGCTAGTCTTAAATTGAAAATTTGTCTACTACCCTGAAAATATTCCAATAATTGCTTTTCAGATTCTTCTAGTATTGGAGGTATTATTTCGCTTGACTCTCCTTTTCCCTCAAAACGAACTGACAAAAGTGTATTTTCGGTTGATTTAAGTTCCAGCCTTCCCAAAGGGGTTATACAATATTTTAGATAGTAATTTTGTTTCATTGTAAAAATAAAGTCCGACACCAAAGATATCGGACTTTTAGAATTATACTCCTTGTTGTAGCCTTAATAACGTTCGCGTTTTGTATATTTTGTATGTAACAAATGATGTGAGACTTCACCCAACGGTACTTTTAAGAAATCTTTATACAGTTTTATTACTTCAGGATTCTCATGCGATTTACGTCGAGTGAGTGATTCGTCTTCAGCATAAATGGCTTCTGCCCGTTTTTTTCTGATTTCAGGATTGGTAGGGATCGGTTGACCTCCACCACCCAAACAACCTCCGGGACAAGCCATAAATTCAATAAAATGATAATCTGCTTTACCGGACTTAACTCTATCCATAACCGTTTTCGCATTTATCAGTCCATGTGCAATGGCGCATTTTAGTTCAACACCGTCGAGAAAAGCCCATTCTTTCACCGGATTTTCAATTTTTATAGATGCCTCACGCACTCCTTCTAAACCACGCACAGGAGTAATGTTTAGATTGTCGAAAGGTACTTCGCGACCGGTAACTATTTCGTAAGCTGTTCGAAGTGCAGCTTCCATAACACCACCGGTTGCTCCAAATATAACTGCAGCACCGGTTGATTCACCCATCAAGCGATCGAATTTAACCGACTCAAGTAGTTTAAAGTCAAGTCCGGCTTGTTTTATCAGAATGGCCAGTTCGCGTGTAGTTAATACGTAATCCACGTCGCGATATCCGCTGTCGTGCATTTCGGGTCGGAAAGCTTCAAATTTTTTGGCGGTACATGGCATAATGGAAACTGAAATAATATTTTCCGGTTCAATATTCCGTGCCTTTGCATAATAAGTTTTGGCCAGTGCACCAAACATTTGTTGCGGCGATTTACAGGAAGAAAGTTTTCCCAGATGTTCAGGATACATGTGCTCGATGTATTTTATCCAGCCGGGAGAACAAGAAGTTGCCATGGGGAGTTCAACGGTTTCGTCCTTATCCACCAAAGCTTTTTTCAAGCGGGTAAGTAATTCTGTACCTTCTTCCATAATGGTCAGGTCGGCAGTAAAATCGGTATCTAAAACCGAATCGAACCCGAGTCGTTTTAAGGCTGCTACCATTTTTCCTGTAACACGCGACCCGGGCTTCATCCCCAGTTCTTCGCCCAAACCAACCCGAACTGCCGGAGCGGTTTGAACCACAACATGTTTTTTCGGATTTGCAATGGCTTCCCAAACTTCTTCGATGTAATTTTTTTCTACCAAAGCTCCGGTTGGACAATGGTTTACACATTGGCCACAGTTGGTACATACCACATCGCGCATGTGTTTCTCGAAGAAAGTGGTTATTTTCATTTGATCGCCTTTGTGTGCCACAGTAAGGGCATTTACACCTTGCAACCCGGCACAAGTGCGCACACAACGTTGGCAACGAATACATTTACTATCGTCTTTCATTATTGACGGTGAGTAAGAATCGATTGAATATTTCTTCAAAGGCACAAGTTCAATAAAATCCTGAGTCATTATTTTATATTCAGAGGCAAGTGTTTGTAACTCGCAATTGCCATTTCTGTAACATTTGGTGCAGTCGGCATTGTGCTCGGTTAGCAGCAATTCGATAATGTGTTTTCGCGAGTTTCTCACTTTCAAACTGTTTGTGAGAATTTCCATTCCTTCTTCGCAAGGTGTTGCACAGGCTGCTGAAAGGCGTTTTTGCCCGGCAACTTCAACAATACACACGCGACAATTACCGGCTACACACAAATCTTTATGGTAACAGAGGGTTGGAATTTTAATGCCCTGTTTATCGGCTGCCTCGAGTATGGTCTTGCCGGCTTCAATTTCCACCGGAAAACCGTTTATTGTAAGATTTACTTTTTTATTCATTATTTAGTTTTTTCCGCGTAATTTAATAGATCATCTCTTCTCTGAAGTTCTCAACAATGGATGAGAATGAATTGGCAACCGACTGTCCCAGTCCGCATTTGGCAGTGTATTGCATGGTTTCAGTCAGTCGCAATAATTTTTCGAGATAAGCAGCTGGTTTGTCACCACGTTTTACGGCTTTTATTCCAAGCAATAGCTGCTGGCATCCTACCCGGCAAGGAGTGCACTGCCCGCACGATTCTTCGCGGAAAAACTCCAAATAATTATCGAGTACGTTAAACATGGAACGAGAGCTATTAAAAAGCATCATTGAACCACCTGTAGGAAGTGAAATTCCGGTAAGTTTACCTTTAAAACCAATGGCGGCATCTTTAAATTTTTTGCGAGGTACCAAAAATCCCGAGGCACCACCCACCTGAACAGCTTTGGTGTCGCCATCGCCAAATTCGTAAACAAAATCCTGCAAACTCATTCCCAACTCCAATTCGTAAATTCCTGGTTTTGGCGTATCACCCGAAACCGAGAACAATTTTGTTCCTCTGGAATATTGTACGCCCAGATCGTAGAATTTTTTTGCTCCGTATTTAAAAATGGTAAACGTATGAACCAGCGTTTCAACGTTGTTGATTACTGTTGGATTGCCTTTATAACCTGCTTGGGTTGGAAATGGAGGTTTATTGCGCGGCTCGCCACGTTTCCCTTCCATCGATTCCATTAGAGCAGTTTCTTCACCGCAAATGTAGGCGCCGCTTCCCATAAAAATTGAGATCTTAAAATCGAGTTTTATTTCTTTGCAATAGTATTGAAATTCATCGATGGCTTTTTCAAGCTCCAGTTGTAAAAATTTGTATTCGCCACGGAGGTAAATAAATCCTTCGTTTGCTCCGGTAACATAGCCACATACTGCCATTGCCGTTAATACTTTGTACGGCACTCTTGACAGAATTTCGCGGTCTTTAAATGTTCCGGGTTCACCTTCGTCGGCATTACAGATTACATACTTTTTAGCGTTGCTGGCTTCCGAGGTGAGCTTCCATTTTAATCCGGTAGGAAAGCCGGCACCACCACGGCCTTTTAATTCTGAACTCATTAGTTCGTTGATGAGTTCATTCGGTTTCTTTTTTATCGTATTTGAAAGGACTTTTTCCCAATCGTTTTCATTTCTGAAAATAAAATCGACACGTTTTAGTTGATGCGAATTTGCCATTGCTGCTAATTTTGATTGTTAACACCTATTTTCATATAATCCGTAAGTATTTCCCGCACCTTTTCAGGCGTGAGTTCGGTATAAACGTTGTCGTTTATTAACATTGCTGGTGCTTTATGACACCAGCCCAGGCAATTGGTTTCCAATAAGGTAAAACGTTTGTCAGGAGTGGTTTCACCCATTCTGATTTTAAGCATGTCTTGAATAGCAAACAATACTTGTGTTTTCCCCTTCATTGCACATGTGATGGTTTTGCAAACTCTGATAATAAACTTTCCGGTGGGTTGGGTTTCAAGGAACGAATAAAACGTAGCTGTTCCGTAAACATCAGCAGCCGGCATATCAATTTCCTTTGCAATTTCCACCATCGAATGTTCTGAAAGATAACTTTCGCGTTCAACCACGCCTTGCATAATTGGCAGCAGACTTTCCTTTGTCCGGCCATATTTATCGGCGAGATCTTTAATTAAAGATTGGATTGGATCCATGAGAAAAATTTTAGATTGTAAAATGGTTTTTAGTTGTTGTTGTTGTTGTTTTAAAATTGCGCCAATTAAGGCAGGGTCACCAAGTGAAAAACTCCACTCACAAATAGAGAAAAAATTCTTTATTTCACATAAACAAATTTAAGCAGTTGTTGCTAAAAAAGGTTATTGAATTGTTTATTAACATTATGTTTTTCAGCAGGTTTGAGTGATTTTGTAGAAGTGATGTTATGAAGTGTGCAAAGAGCTAATTTTTATCATATAAATATATGTTGTTTAAAATGTTTTGCGACTTGTTAGGAGAGAATGGATAACTATAGTTGCCGTTTATTCTGAATTATGTTCAGAAAAAATTAACAATTATTTTAAATTTAGTAAAACATAAAGCAACCTTTTTGTGCGTTATATTGTCTATATTGATAGAAGCTAGAAAACAATAAACAAAAGAGAAAATGAGAACAATTTTATTTACCCAAATTACGCTGCTTTTATTTGTTATACCCAATTTTAGCTGGGCACAGGTTGTAACTGTTACCGGCTATGTAAATAACGGATTGAACGGTAGTGCACTCGAAAATGTAACTATTTTTGAGGCAAACTCAGGAATTGGTACCATAACCAACCAAAATGGATTTTATAAGCTGATACTTGAAAAAGGTACGCTTAGTTTAAATATTACCGATGGTGGATTTAAAAGCTTTTCGCAGGTACTAGAGTTAAAATCGGATACTACTTTAGTAGTAATGCTAGAACCAAATGAAGTGGAAAAAAGCCGACAGAAGAAAAACGATGAGGAGAAGTTGGGAAAGAAGGAAGCACAGCACAAAGGCTTTAAGTTGTTTTAGTTTCGGATTATTTTAGGAAATCTGTATACCTCGAGACTCCATCTTCTAATAATTCATTTATAATTTTCCCCTGGCACTTATCAGGCACCGGAATCTGAAGCATTTCGGAAAGCGTTGGTACCAGATCGGCAGCATTATGTTTGGTCCAAATGGTTTGAGCTTTAATATTCTTACCAAAAAACACCAGCGGAATTCGACTCTGATCGGTGTAGTTTACCCGTTTAAATTTGTAGCCGGGTTGCCAGCCTTCTTTTAAAGTGTACATAAAATCGCCCGATCGGTTCTTAAAATAGGTGTTGTAAATGGGTTCCAGCATTCCGTTAGCCGAGCTACCTTGTTCCAGTTGATAAGCTGGCATCGAAACCTGCACTCCTTCAAACTGATTGATAAAATTAGAAGTAACATCGCGAAGTTCATTTAAAGTCACATGCTCGCTTTTTTCAATCAATTCATGATCGAGATACAATTGCAAGTCAGAATAATGTTCGATCCATTTTTGCTCGCCGTAAGTAATGTTTAAAAAAGAAGTGAGCAGAGCAATGGCACTTTCAACATTAAAATAGTCAACACTTAAATTGTACTCATCTTTTAAATATTCTACAGGATAAGAGGCTGAGGTATTTGCTGTTAAAAAGAACAGCACATTCTCTTTTCCATATCGTTTTTCTACTTCTGTAATCAGTTCTCCAATGTATTTATCCAGGTAAAGGTATGAGTCCATCATTTCGAGAGAGGCCGGTCCAAACGAACTGTTTTCGTAGTCCATCGATGAAAAAACAGCAGTAACAAAATCGGTTACATTGTCCTTGCCAATGTCTTCGTTTTCCATTAACTGAAGTGTAAAGTCTTTTATCATCATATTGGCCGATGGCGTTGTTTTAAAAGGTCTGAAATCTTCGGTGCGTTTGATGTATTTATTTATTGAGTGCGGAAAAGTATTAAACTCTCCAAAATAACCACGTTCCAGAATATAGTCGTCGGGCAGGCATTCTTCGTACGTGGTTTCCGGCAGAAGTGTAGTCCAGGTTCGGTGACTGTATACATCAGCATAATTTTCGCTGTTAAACAAGCGCACCCAGTCGGGAAATGTGCTCACGTAAAACGAACTGGAAATCATCCGGCCCGATTTTACATCTAGCCAATAGGCGCCGTCGGCTGAATGACCTGCAGCAAAAACAGCCGATTCGCGGTTTAAAGCGGCACTGAAAACTTTGGCTTTTCCTTGTGTTAGAATTTTTAAGTTATCAGTAATTGTTGTCGACAGGAGGTTTTTGGGCGAAGCATTTCCTTCTTTTGTATCGGCACCCACCGTAATGTAATAATCATCCTGGGTACATTCAATTTCGTCCTTTTTTAGGCGATCGTACCAGGTGTTGGCTACAATCCCGTGAATAGAAGGATGAACACCTGTAAATAATGTTGCAGTTCCGCTGGCGTAATTTTGGTTGTGGAGGGTTAGTTTTACATTCGAACAAATGGCACCTTCGGTATATATTTTTTTGAATCCGTTGGCTTGAAATTTATTCCAGTAACGTTGAATATAATCGGGACGCATGTTTTCTACCACTATTCCCACCACTACTTTTGGGGCTTTATTTTTATTATCTACCTTTTTTTGTGCCCATAAAGAAGAGCTAAAAATTGAAAATAACAACACAAAAACTACAACTACTCCTGCCTTCATAAATACTAAACTATTAAGTCGCTAAAAGTACGAAATGAAACGTTTGAAACAAATAAAACGCACAGAGCCATTAAAAATTTTAACTGTTTCAAAATATTGTTATTCAGTTGTTTGAAGAGTCGTTTAAAAAATAAGTTTAAAATGAGGTAGGGTAGAGTTGCTTTTGTGCGGATTACTATCAGAAACAACAATTTTAAAACTTATTGTCATGAAAAAAATTATTGGATTATCATTTCTTGTTTTGGCGCTTGGATTATTTTCGTGTAACAACGAAAATACAAACGTCGCAAACCTAAGTGAAGAACTATCGGAAAAATCGGCAGCGATTACGGTGGCCGAAGTACAAGTTGAAGCAACAACTACAGAAGCTGAATGTGAAGTTGAGTTTTTTGCCAATGCCGAAATGGTATTAACGCAGTGGTGGAGAATTGGTAAAAAGTTTGGATGGAACAACGGGCATAAAGTGAGGTACCTGAAACAATGTCCTGATGTGACCATTGTGGAAGGCGAAAACGAAGGCTATCCAAAAACGATTACATTAAATTACGGCGACAGCACTGTTCTGCGTAATGGTAAAGTACTAAGTGGTTTAATTGAAATTAATATTTCTGCGCCACGAAACAGTCAGGACTATATTCGTAGCATTACCTACACCGATTTTGGTAGAGATTCAGTTACCGTATCCGGAACTTCAACCATAGAGGTAGATAAAGTGGACGAAATGTTTCGCCAATTTACTTCTACCCTCACATTTACTTTGGCAGATGGCACGATTGTAACTCGCGAGTCGGAAAGAGTTTGGCAGTGGATAGCCGGATTAGATACGGATAACCGCAGTGATGATGTAATTACCATTAGTGGCAGCGCAGTTGCCGAAATGAATGGCGAAACCTACAAAAAAGAAATTACCACTCCTTTAAAACGAATTGGCGATTGCAAATACATTGTTGAAGGAATTGTTGAAATTATTGTAAATGACGACGTGATTTGTACCATGGATTATGGCGATGGCACATGCGACGAAATTGCACAAATGACAAATTCGGATGGAACAATCGACGTGGATCTTTCGGAACATAAAGTAAAGTGTAACCAAGAAAATAACAGAAATAATAACGACTGTAAATATAATTAAGGAGGCAACGGTAGCGGATAATTGAGGCAAACATTGAAGTACCCGTTGTGAGTTGATTATTGGAATATCACACGGGTGCTCTTTTTCAGTTCAATAAAGAGGTGTATATTTGAGTGGCACCAAATAATAACTACATTTTGACCCGGGAAGATTTTAAAACGCTATTTGAAATGCATTTTGCACAGGTTCGCAACTATGTGTTTATCCGTTCAGGAAACATAGAGCTTGCCACTGATCTCGCGCAGGAAACATTTCTTAAAATCTGGGAAAAACAACAAACCATTCAGCCGGGAAAAGTAAAAGGTTTGCTTTTTAAAATTGCCAACGACCTGTTTGTCTCGCATTACCGAAAAGAAAAACGTTCTTTCGAATTTTTTAATCACTACCAGTTTAATGCTTTAAGCGATTCGCCTGAAGATGAAATGGAATTTGAGCAATTAAAGGAGAACTACCGGGTGGCTTTGGAGGGAATGCCAGAGAATCAACGGACGGTTTTTTTAATGAGCAGGATTGAAAATTTGAAATATGTTGAAATTGCGGAGATGACGGGGATAAGCGTAAAAGCGTTAGAAAAAAGAATGTCAAAAGCACTTGAATATTTACGGGTGAATTTAAAAACGAATGAATGATAAAAATCTACATATTGACAACTTGAACGGTAAGGCCGACCCGCTTTTCACCAAAGGGAAAATTACCTGGGAAAAGTCGGAAGCAGAAGTGTGGGCTGAACTAGAAAATACAATGGATGGGAAACCAGCAGGAAAATCTGTTTCACTTTTCCATCGCATTGCTCGATGGAGTGCCGCAGCCGTGATATTGCTTTTGGTGGGGTTGTTGGGCGTGTTTAACTTTTACACAAAAAAAGTGGAATGCTTGCCGGGGCAACACATCGTTGCCGAACTTCCCGATGGTTCGAAAGTTGATTTAAACGCCGGTTCTACGTTGGAATATCATCCTTTTAAATGGCGATTCGAACGAAAATTGAAATTTGAAGGCGAAGCCTATTTTAATGTACAAAAGGGATCTGCTTTTACCGTTGAATCTACGCATGGAACGACACAGGTTTTGGGTACTTCGTTTACTATATATTCCCGCGACGAGGAATACCGGGTTACCTGTTTAACCGGAAAAGTTCAGGTGAAATCGCCAGACAACGAAAAGGTTGTGCTAACTCCAAACGTACACGTAGAACTGGAAAATGGGAAACTGGTTCTTACCGAAATGTTTAAAACAGAAAAAGCTTTGAGCTGGAAAAATAACCAATTCTTTTTTGCCAACCGACCCCTAAAAGAGGTGATTGACGAAATAGAACGACAATACGCTGTTACCATCCGTCTTCAGCCCGAATTAAATAAGCGAAACTTTGTAAGCAATTTTTCGAAAAAACACAACGTTGAAGAGGTGTTGGATTTTGTTTGTAAACCCATGAAATTGAAGTTTATAAAACAAGCAGAAAATGTATATTTGGTGGTTGACGAAAGTTAAACCCGGTTTATGTATTAGAACTTTGTGATGAGCATTGAAAATACAATAAAACAAGAACTTGTCGAAAAGAGGCATAGCCACCGTTATGGTGATTTAGGCAAGTTCGTGAAACGATGGGTTTTGAAGTAGTTTCAATGCGGAATAGATTTTCTAATGTATATTCCGGGTTAAACCGGATGGTGTTAGATTGACAGTTGGAAGGAATGGCAAAAATCACATGCTTGATTGTTTTTATGTTTCTGTGTTTCGGACAGCTTGCAGCACAAACAATCAAAAATATTAAGTTGGATGTACGTAAATCTCCTTTGAGTCAGGTGTTACTTGATTTAAAGGAAACGTATGGCCTTCAGTTTGCCTTCGACAACGATTTACTTTCGCAATATAATGTTTCTGCACAGCGCACTTTTCAATCTGAAAATGAGGCGCTGTTGTATTTAATCCGAAACCTGCCACTTGAGCTGGAAAAATCGGGTGAAGTATTTTTAATTATTCCACAAACAGAAAAGCAGCCCGAACCTGCATTAACCCAAATTTCGGGGCAGGTACTGGCAGCCCGAACATACGAACCACTTCCATATTCATATATTCTAATCAATCGCCGGCCTGTTCAATCCGACCAATTGGGGCATTTTAATTACATTGCTTCGGCCGACACCAGCTTTAATTTACAGATTTCGCATTTGGGGTATTTTGTGTACGATACCATCGTAAGTCAATGTTTAAACCGCTCTTTTTTTCTTACTCCTCAAATTGAACGTATAAAAGAGGTCCGGATTATTAGTAATCCCATTGAAAAGTCAACCTTGATTGGCGACAAAGCCGGACGGATGAAAATCAATCACCAGATTGCACCTATTCTTCCCGGATATGGGGATAATTCGGTGTTTAACTTGCTGCGTTTAATGCCGGGTATTCTGGCTGCCGGCGAGCAATCGAATGATTTGTTGATTTGGGGAGCCTATGAAAGTCACAGTAAAATTCAATTTGATGGATTTACAGTTTTTGGTCTAAAAAACTTTAACGACAATATTAGCGTAGTAAATCCTTTTATGGTGAAAAACATTGAGGTGATGAAAGGGGGATATGAAGCCCGTTACGGAGGACGAGTGGGAGGAATTGTTGACATTGCCGGAAAAGACGGAACTCTGCTGAAACCAACGTTTAGTTTTACCATTAATTTCACCACGATCAATTCAATGCTTCAGGTGCCACTTTCAAAAAAATCGTCGTTGATGGGCGCCTACCGGCAAACCTATTACCAGTTGTACGATCCAACAAGTTTAACGCTTTTTGGAAGAAAAAATGAAAACTCGGGAAGTAACAGGAATGGTGCTGGTCCGGGAGGAAGCCAGGCAAACTCTCCGATAAATTTTGAAGTAAAACCCGATTTTGTTTTTCGCGATGCCAACCTGAAATATACTTTGAAGGGTGATGATGGAAGCCGTTTTGCGTTGAGTTTATACGCTGGTGGCGACGAGTTTTTATACAACATGGAAGGCGAAATGATAAACAATGTACTGGGTAGAACCGAGGAGGAGAAAAACAAACAACTGGGTGGATCGATGCAATATTCGTATTTGTGGGACAATGAAAGTGTGACTCATTTTTCTTTGGCATATTCCACATTTGAGCAGCAATCGTTTGAACAAAATTCGGTTGAAAACACCCGACTTGATATTCAACGAATTACACGCGAAGTAGATACTGAAAATGCAGTAGATGAAATTTCATTTAAAGCCGAACACGGGTTAAACTTTAATAGGGGGCACAAATTGTTGATTGGCGGAGGAATTGAAAACAATCGCGTACAACTGCTGCGGGTTACAAACAATGAAAAGGCAATGGATATGGATGCATACTCGCCGCGCTTACTTGCATTTGTGCAAGACGAATTACCGCTTGGTGACGTCCTTGAACTCAAAACCGGGTTACGACTGAATTATGCCACATCCTTAAATAAAATCTACTTCGAACCTCGGATATCAGCCTCGTTAAAACCCTATGATGGTTTCAAAGTAAATGTTTCGTGGGGCTTGTATAACCAGTTTCTATCTAAAACCTCGTTGGTGGACAGCAGTCTGAATATTGCTTATTTTTGGATCAATGCCGATGAGGAAAATATTCCTGTGTTAAGCGCTGAACATAAAGTTGCCGGAGTATCGTACAATAAAAATGGGTTTACATTCAGCACCGAAGCCTATTACAAAACCACCCAAGGATTAAACCGCTATTTTAATGGAAATAAACGTATTGAAAATGGATTTTACGAAGGCGACGCTCGGGCGTATGGTCTCGATGTTTTTATAAAAAAGGAGTACAAACGTCACATGGCCTGGGTTTCGTACACATTGAGTAAAACAGAGGAGCACTTCCCGTTTTATTTAGCAAAGGAATACAAATTGGCGCCACAGCATCAAAAACATGAGTTAAAATTTGCCGGAATATTCAATTACAAATCGTTTTATTTGTCGGCCAATTATATTTATGGGTCAGGTTTTGCACGTTTCGATATCGAAACCGAGAATGGGACCAATTTAAGCCAGGCCTATAAACGGCTCGATGCGTCGTTGGTGTACAAGTTTAAACCCGGAAAAGTAAAAGCCGAAGCGGGTATTTCGGTGTTAAATGTATTGAATGCCAATAATATTAAATATTCAAATATTAGTGGAACAACCATCGACGATATTAGTTTGGTAGGCATTTATGCTGATGCCGTGCCATTTACTCCGGCATTGTTTTTTAAGATTGAGTTGTAATGTGAGCTACAAGCTACATGCCGAAATCTACAAGAATCCAGTGCTATTATCTTTACTATTTATTGAATTCAGAAAACGATATTACAAAATGATTACCCCTTCAATTTCATTTACTTTCTCGGTAATCAGAATGATTTGATCTGCACTATCCATTTCTGCAATACAGGTAATGGCAACATGCTTTAAGTTGTCTGTATGTTTATAGCTTATTTCTCCGTTGTCGGGCAATATTGCCTTAATCTCGTCCACTTTGCCACCATTGTTTGGAGTAATAAACTTAAACATGTATTTCATGGGCCAAATGTCGGCTTCCATTAGTCGGTAACGTAAATTTTTGAATTTATCTTTTTCCATAATAAGTAGCTTCAATTTTCATTAACACATCCAAACTTCTTTTGTTTGGATGTCAAATTTAAGAATTTGTATGCAGTATTTCAGTAATTGGTTGATTGTAGTGTGCTCAATTCTTTAAGCAACTGTGCTTCCAAAATGTATTGTGGAAGAGCCAAAGTTGTAACTTTTATAGATTGATACGTATAAATGTGAAAAAATATACGAGATGAAGATGCTTAACTCTTTTTATAAATTGTCACTTTTTATTCTTCTTTTTGCTTTTGCATGTAAGCCACTTGCAAAAATTGAACGCACTGGCCCCGATACCGTGAAGCAACCGGGTGAAGAAGAACAAATAAGCCAAACACGAGAAACAGCTGAAGAGCTTGTTCCCGATACTGAAGTTTCATCGGCAGATAATCCTGTTGATAAGCCAATAGTGGCGGACGCTTTCGGTTTGTGTGGAAATTTAGAATTCGATTTGATGGAAAATATCAACCAATCGGTTAAACGATTGGAAGGAACACCGTATGACAGAGCTTTAAAAAACGACTGCTCCGGCATATTTCATCAAATGTTAGATGGGATGAGAGATTTATGTCCCAACGCAATTTTTCCAACTATTACTGTTGCTCGTTCGTCGCGCAGCATTGCCGGATGGTATGCTAAAAATGGTCACTTAACAATTGTTCGTGATCCTGCCTCTCAAGGTGATTTAATCAAACCCGGAACGGTAATGTTCTATGGGCATGCCCAACATGCCGCACTCTACAATTACCAAACCATGAATATTGATACTTTGACTGCTCCGCAGGTTGGAATTAATCACGTTGCTATTGTAATTGAGGTAAGTAGAGATGAAAATAATGTATTGCAGTCCTATACCATATTTCACGGGCGTAATGTTGGAAAAAATGCAGGTATAACCACTTCCCGCAGAACCTATCCGTTTCAATCAGGACTTCCGGTTTACGGAAACTGGGGAGAACCTTGGTTGGCCATAGCCGAAGTGCTAACTCCTAAAAGGTGATTCTCTACTCATCCTTTCGTATTTGTGTAAGCCTTCAGTATTTATAAATCAATTTCGGCTATTTTTTTAAACAATTAGAGTGTATCACTTTTCAGTTTTAAATGAGTGTAATCCTCTAGCGATCACAGCGGGGATGTTCATTTATCCCAGATTTACACCAAATAAATATCCAATTACAGCTGTTAATCCCATTGCAATAGTTCCCCAAAACGTAATCCGAATAACGGCTTTAACTACACTTGAACCTCCGGTTTTAGCAGCTATTGACCCTAATATAATTAGAAATACGATTGCAAAACCGTACAGATAATATTCCATTTGTTTTAATGGTAAAAATATGGCAACCAGAAGAGGAAGAATTCCTCCAACCGTAAATGCCAGGCCGGAGGCGAAAGCAGCTTGCATTGGTTTGGCTTGGCTAATCTCATTAATTCCTAACTCGTCTCTGATGTGAGCGCCTAAAGCATCTCTTTCAGTTAATTCTTTAGCTACGGTTAATGCAGTTTCTTTCTTTAGTCCTCTTTTTTCGTAAATTTCTGCTAATCGCAGTAATTCTATTTCGGGCATTTCTTTTAATTCTTGTTTTTCTCTGTCAATGTCCGCTTTTTCAACATCTGTCTGAGAGCTCACAGAAACATATTCTCCAGCTGCCATTGATAAAGCACCGGCGACCAATCCGGCTAATGTTGCCAATACAATCGGATCCCTAACATTGCTGGCAGCAGCAATACCTATTGCAAGACTTGAGGTGGATAGAATGCCGTCATTTGCGCCAAGAACTGCCGCTCTTAGCCAATTAGTGCGATGAATAAAATGAATGTCTCCATCATCTAATTTTTCAATATCTTCTGTCATTTTTGCAATCTTTAAATGGGTTTTTCAGTACTGGTTTTGAGCTATAAGTATCGAGCTACAAGTATCCGGCATCAGTCTAAAATAAAACGCATATTACGTTTTACTTCCCTTACATTTTTGCTGTCGGTAAGTAACTCAAGTAATTTAAATGCCACCTCAATACTTGTTGCCGGGCCGGTTGAAGTAATAATGTTTTTGTCGACTACCACTTGTTTATCCTGAACAAGTGCACCGAACTCCGCCAGTTGTTTGCGCCGGTGTCCTTCGTTTAAATCCCAGGTGGTTGCTTTGCGGTTTTTTAATACCCCCGATTTTCCAACGGGTAGGGCAGCCACACAAATTGATGCGATTATCTTTCCTTTTTTATCAAATTCGCGAATCAAGTTCAGAAAACGTTCGTCGTACGCATCCTCATAAAATCCGGCAGTTTCAATACCTCCGGGAATGGCCAAGGCATCAAAATCATCCACGTTGATTTGCTCAAAAGGAACTTCCGGTTGTACAATTAAATTCCAGTAACAATGAAGAACAGGGCGCAAAGCAGTTGTGGTCAAATCTACTCCGTCAAAACCGGCTTCCCGGCTCCAACCCAATACATCGGTAAATACGCTCGCTTC
>JBFFMM010000040.1:0-17270 GCA_041554075.1 Draconibacterium sp.
ACCGGAGCCGGAAAAAGTACCTTGCTCCCACTTGCATTATTAGAAGAATCCTGGTTGAAAGGACAAAAAATAATTATGCTCGAACCGCGGCGTTTGGCGGCGCGAACCATCGCCATGCGGCTTGCTGAACTTTTGGGTGAAAAAGTTGGAGAACGTGTGGGCTATCGTATTCGTTTCGACAATTGTATTGGCAAGAACACACAACTCGAAGTTGTTACTGAAGGAATACTTACCCGGATGTTACAGTCTGACAATGCTTTGAAAGGTGTAGGTTTGGTCATTTTTGATGAGTTTCACGAACGTAGCCTGTTTGCCGATGTTGCCCTTGCTTTATCGCGTGAAGCTCAGCAGGTTTTACGTCCCGATTTGCGCTTAATGATTATGTCGGCAACCCTGAATATGCCACAACTCACACAACTATTAAATGCTCCGTTTGTGCATAGCGAAGGGCGCCAGTATCCGGTTGAAATATTTTATGAAGGTGAAAACGATCTGCAACTGTTGCCCGAATTAACAAGCAGGATTGTCAACAAAGCCGTGAAAGAACAGCGGGGTGATATTTTGGTTTTTCTTCCCGGAGAAGCAGAAATTAAAGCCTGCGAAAAGATTTTGAGAACCACACAAAAAGGAATTTCCATTCACCCGCTTTACGGACAACTTTCGCCACAAAAACAATATGCGGCCATTATGCCCAATCGTGATGGAAAGCGAAAAATTATTCTGGCCACCTCAATAGCAGAAACCAGTTTAACCATTGAAGGTATTTCGGTGGTGGTTGACACCGGATTTGCCCGAACCATGAAATTTAATCCCAATACAGGCTTATCGCGATTGGAAACCATTGACATCACCCTTGATTCAGCTGATCAGCGGGCAGGACGAGCAGGCAGGTTGGGGCCGGGAGTTTGCTACCGAATGTGGACAAAAGCAACGCAGCACCGACTAAATAAACACCGAACTCCCGAAATTGAAGAAGCTGACCTGGCTTCGTTGGCCCTGGAAATGGCAAAATGGGGAGTGGAAAATATTAATAGTCTTACCTGGTTAACACCACCTCCCAATGGACATATTGAACAGGCCAAAGAATTGTTGCAACAGATTGACGCCATTGAAGATGGAAAAATTACGGAGCACGGGAAAGCTATCCATAAACTCCCTTGTCATCCACGACTGGCACACATGTTACTATTGGCTGAAGACAAAGGATTAACGGCTCTGGCCTGCGATGTAGCTGCACTTCTTGATGAACGCGACCCCCTGACCAAAGAATTCGGAATAGATATCAACCTCCGCATCGAAGCCTTAAGACGTTTCCGTTCGGGTACCTTGAAAAACAAACGGCTAATACGTATTGCCAAAACAGCTGAACAATATCGGAGAATGTTAGACGTGAAGGAAGATAATTCTGCAGTGGATTGTTTTGAAACGGGTTTGTTGCTTGCTTTTGCGTATCCTGAGCGAATTGCACACGCTACTCCGGGAAACAATGCCCAGTTTAAACTGGCCAATGGAAACATTGCCGCTGCCGGCCACCAAGACGACCTGGCGCATGAACCCTGGTTAGCGATTGCCAGTTTAAATGCACGCGACGGAGTTGGACGAATTTTCCTGGCTTCCCCCATTAATCCAAAAGATTTGGCCCCAATGGTAAAGTCGGTTAATTCCATTTTTTGGGACACCAAACGTGGCGGATTTAATGCGCAAACGGAATTACGAATTGGAAACATCGTATTACAAAGTAAACCTTTGCATGATTATGATGAAAACCTAAAAATGAAAGCAATTTCGGATGCAATAAAAAAAGAAGGTGCCTGGCTGCTGGATTTTAATAAAGAAGTGGAACAGTTGCAAAACCGGGTAAATAGTCTTCGTATTTGGGATAAACAAAACCTGTGGCCCAATTTAAGCACCGAACACCTACTCGCCACAAATGCAGATTGGTTGTCACCTTATCTTTCCAACATCAGAAAACCCGAAGACTTAAAGAAGATTAATCTAAAAAACGTACTTCAGCATCATTTGGATTATAACCTACAAAATCTTCTGGAAAAATTAGCTCCTGAAAAAATAAAAATCCCCAGTGGTTCATCCATCAAACTCAACTATCTACCAAACGGAGAATCGCCAATTCTTGCCGTTCGTCTGCAGGAAGTTTTTGGACTGTTGGAAACTCCAACCGTTAACCGGGGAAAAATAAAAGTTTTAATGCATTTGCTTTCGCCGGGATTTAAACCCGTGCAGATTACAAGCGATTTAAATAGTTTTTGGAACAATGCCTATTTCGAAGTAAAAAAGGAAATGAAAGCGCGTTATCCAAAACATCACTGGCCAGAAAATCCGCTGGAAGCAGAACCATTACGAGGAGTGAAAAGGAAAAAGTAAAATCTTATTTTTACATATTTTACATTATGCCTTTAAAATAATGTAGGATAATAGTAACTAACACTATTATATGTGACCTAAGTCCCCCATGGGGGGATTTAGGGGGTCAAAGAAAGCACTATGACTAATTCAAATGAGCATAAGAAACCCCGTTGGGTAACAGCAAATAAGAATTTCTACAAAAATTATGTAGATAAACGGAATGAACTGAAAGACACCATGACACCTGCTGAAATGCTTTTGTGGGAAAAGCTAAAAACTAAAAAACTGGGGGTAAAGTTCAGACGTCAACACGTTATTGAGTACTTTATTCCTGATTTTGTTAGTCTTTCGTTAAAATTGATTATTGAAATAGATGGGAAAATCCATCTCAGAAGGAAAACTGAGGATGAAGAAAGAACTCGCCTCCTCGAAATGCTCGGGTATAAAGTACTACGTTTTAAGAATGAAGAGGTTGAAACCAATATTGCTTGGGTTGTTCAAAAAATAAAGGATGAGATTCTTAAATTGACCCCTCCTAACCTCCCCATTAGGGAGGGAAAAGAATGAAAAAGCTAATTCAGGATTTTTCTTTCCTTCGGTAAGTATCCTGTGTAATCGCTTTCAAAAAGACTTCCGATTTTACATGTTCGAACTCCATTGGTTTTGTTAGCTCGCCAAACAATGGAAAACCACCGCCCAATAAAATCGGAATCGTTGAAATTATCATTTCATCGATTAAATCTTCCTTTAAAAAACTTTGGATTAATGTTCCTCCATCAATATAGAGCTTTTGCAATCCTTTGCTGTGAATGTATTTCAATATTTCAGAAAGAGAACCACTTACAAGTTCCACTTTTCCAACATATTCTTCCTCCAGACTTTTAAGAGATTTACTAACCACAAAGACCTGTTTTATATATGGCCATGGAATATCAAAACTACGAACCACATCAAAGGTTTTTCGTCCCATTACAATGGCATCAATTTTATCCATAAAGTAACTGTATCCTATATCCAAATGATTAGGATTTGGAACAGAATGTAACCAATCTAATCCTCCATTCTTATCGGCAATGTAACCGTCTATACTTTTGGCTATAAATACATAATTGCTGTACTCCATTTTAAACCAAACTTTTTCGAAAGTTAAAATAAATAGCGAATGTTCTCAAAATCTAATCCTGACTAATTAATACGCCCAAGGCATTTCAGTATCGTGCACCACTAAATCAATAAATAATGCCGAATTCCCAATTCGTACGAATTAAACCACAATACTTCTGATTCATTTCTATTTTGAAAAGAAATTTAGTTAATTAGCTTTTCTTATTGAAAGAACAATGGAAAAACAGAATTGCCTGGTTTATTGCAATTGTGGAGCTGGAATTATTTCCAACGAAAAACAACATGCACTTGGAGAATCTTTCAAAGCATTGAAAATCGATGTTTTTGAACTTCACGATATTTGTGCGTTTTCACTCAACGAAAAAGACGTTCTGAATTCACTTGAAAAAAATTATAACAAAAAGTTTATTGTAGCTTGTTATCCACGAGCCATTCAAAATATATTTCAACAAAATAAAATTGAGTTGACCAACTACGAAATTTTAAATTTCAGAGAATTATCGACTGAAAATATTGTTGAAACACTAAAAGAAAAGGCCGACGAAAGTACTGACGAAACAAGCTACGAAATACTAAGAAGTAGTCTTGAAGTTCCGGCTTGGTATCCGGTAATTGATAAATCGCGTTGTACATTGTGTGGACAATGTGCCCGGTTTTGTGTTTTCGGAGTGTACAAATACAACAAAAAAAGCCTCGAGGTTGTTAATCCTTTGTCGTGCAAAAATAATTGTCCGGCTTGTGGTCGAACCTGCCCGGCGTCAGCAATCATTTTCCCTCGTTTACCGGAAAATTCGGTGCTGTCAGGAGCAGAACCGGGGAGCAAGGACGAACCGGCAAAAACAGAAAAAAAAGAAGGACTGTTTGTTTTATTAAACGAACGTAACAGTGTCCGAAAGAATATTTTCAAACAAGGAGTAACGCAACAAGCCGAAGCAGAAAAATTAAAAGCCATTGAAGAATTAAAAAAAGGATTAACGAAAAAATAGATGCTAAAACAGCTCCTTATAAAAACCGATAAAAAATGCCTGTACAAATTTGTGTACAACCTTGGTATAAAAGGTGCCATAGGCTTAACCCGTTTTAAAAAGCGCCTAAAGAAAGGCGAGTTTTTTCCGGCCTTTCATTTTATATCTGTAACCGACGATTGCAACCTGAATTGCCAGGGATGCTGGGTGACCGGGAAAAAGAAAAATGCCCGTATGGAACCCGAAATGCTCGATAAAATCATTATCCAGTCGAAAGAAAAAGGCTCGTACTTTTTTGGAATTCTAGGCGGCGAACCATTGATGTACAAACCACTTTTTGAGGTTTTCAGAAAACATTCGGATTGCTATTTTCAGCTTTTTACAAACGGAACTTTGCTCACTCCAAGTGTTGCCAGCGAACTTCGAACACTCGCAAACGTAACTCCGCTGATTAGTTTTGAAGGCGATATGGAAGTGGCAGATGTACGACGTGGCGGTATCAATGTATATGAAAAAGCACAGTCGGCAATCGATCATTCAACACAAGCCGGTTTGGTTACCGGAGTTGCCATGAGTGTTTGTAAATCGAACTTGGAATTGGCCTTTTCAGAAGACTTTATCAACTCGCTGATAAAAAGAGGCGTACTTTATTTATGGTACTACATTTATCGTCCGGTTGGGAAAGATGCTACGGTTGAACTGGCACTTTCGAAAGAAGAGATTGAGCAATTGCGTAATTTTCTGGTTGAAGCACGAACAAAATATAACATTGTAATTGTTGATGCCTACTGGGATCAAAACGGAAAAGGACTGTGTCCGGCAGCCTCAGGTTTAAGTCATCATATTAATGCGTCGGGCGATATTGAACCTTGCCCGGTTATTCAATTTGCTGCCAATAATGTAGCCGATGGAAACTTGATTGATATTTATAAAAATTCGAAATTTCTGGCTGATTTTAAAGCCGAGATACCACTAAAAACCTCTGGGTGTGTGGTAATGGACGATCCGCAGTGGATTGTAAACCATGTAAATAAACACGGCGCCAAAGACTCTTCCGGAAGAGGAAATGAACTTGAACGTTTAAATGCCATGCCCAAAGTTCCGAGCCACGGTTCGGCAAAAGAAATTCGCGAAAAAAGCTGGATGTACCGCTTTGCAAAAAAGAATGCCTTTTTTGGATTGGGCGCATACGGATAAACGATGAATAAATCGAAACGCATATTAAAAGTTCCTCAGGAATCGTTTTTGCGAAACAAACTTCGCAAAGAGACCCGACTGTTGGCCGAGAAGCAAGAATTGCTCCCGCCAGTTTCGTTTGAGGTATTGGAACAATTAGCAATCGACTTATTAAAACGAATTGATTTTTCGGAAGAATACATCGACTTTACCATCGTTTTATTGGGTAATGAATCGTGGCGAAAAACAGTTGAGGCCACGCCTTTTCAACGTCGTTTATTACTGTTGCCGCAATGTTTAAAAGACAACTCAAGTTGCAAAGGAGTATTTGATGAACTGGGACTAAACTGTGCCGGATGTAAAGCTTGTCCCATTGATGACATTTTATTAAAAGCAGAAGAATTAGGTTACGCCACTCTGGTTGCCGAAGGAACAACCGTTGCCATTGGTCTGGTTGAAGAAGGTTCGATTGATGCTGTAATTGGCGTAAGTTGTATGCCCGTTTTACAACGTTCGTTTGAGCCGGTTTCGAATGCAGCAGTTCCGGTAATTGGGCTGCCACTAATGTACGATGGTTGCGAAAACACCAAAATCGACAAGAAATGGCTAATGGATGAAATAAAAGATTTTAATCCTAATCCGGTTTATCAACCCATTTCAACCTCAGGATTAAAGACTAAAATTCATGATTTTTTTGCCAACGAAGCCATTGAGAAATATTTCCCGGAAAAAGACATGACTGAAAAAGTGGCCAAAGAATTTTTGCAAATGGGAGGTCAGCGAATACGCCCGCTTATTGCCTCTTTGGCTTACCAGGCTTATTCCAACTCCGAGGAAAATGAAATTCTGTTTCAATTGTCGTTAATTATTGAGTGTTTCCATAAGGCGTCATTGGTACACGACGATATTCAGGATAACGCTGATTTCCGCTACCAGACAGAAACAGTCCATAAAAAATACGGCATCGCGCAAGCCATAAATATAGGCGATTATTTAATTGGGAAAGGCTATAAAATATTCTCGGAACTTCCCGTAAAAGGAGAAGTATTGGCGAAGGGTCTCCGAAGAATTTCTGAATCTCACCTAAAACTAACACAAGGACAAGGTGCCGATATTCTTTTTAACTCGGGGCAAACAAAACCTGATTTTGAAGAAACGTTACAGATTTTTAAACACAAAACGGGTGAAGCCATAAAAGTAGCGCTTTTGCTGGGTGCCATTTTGGGTGAGGCAAACGATTCGGAACTACAAATTCTGGAGAACTTTTCTGATCTGTTTGGAATCTCGTATCAAATTCGCGACGACTTAAATGAGTTCAGGGAAGAAAATCAGAATGAAAAAATTGCAGATTTTCCATTTTTAGCTGCCCTGCTAAATGGTCAGACAACTGAAGAAACGTTTCGTTCTGTTTCTAATTTCAGAAAACAAATTTTGAATAACAGTCTGCACACAAAAGCCGACAATATTCTGGATAACTATGTACAAAAATGTTATTCAGAGTTGGATAAACTTCAGAATGCAAAGCTGCGTTTGAGTTTGTATGGTATTTTGGGAAAAATTTTTAAACCCATTGCCGCTGATGAATAAAGGGAAAAATATCCCTATATACCGACAACTGGTTCAAACCGTTCGAACCGGTTTTTTAGCGTTGGATGTTTCAGTTCAAAACGAAATAATTGTTTTTATTAATAGTCAACAAAATAAAGATGGAGGTTTTATTGACCGAGCAGGAAATTCAGATTTATATTATTCCTTGTTTGGACTTTGGTTAAGTTTAGCGACTGAACAAAAAGAATTACTGGATAATCTGAAAGCGTTTATTGAGAACAAAACAAAAGTCAATACAAAAAGTCCGGTGGAAGATTTAGCGCTCCTTCTAATTCAATCGGAACTGGATTCTACTCAAAAAAAACAATCCCTGCTTGAACTGTATAAAACCGTATTCAAAAAAGGCCGTTTAATAGAACTATCGTATCAGTTTTTTCTATTGTCGCTGGTCATCGATGCCACCGGGAAAAACAAAAAGCTGTACTATTTTTTTGCACGCATCTGGTTATACTTTTATAAACCCAAAGGCAATATTCCCTGCAGTTTAGCAGCTGCGCTTGTTTATGCCCGAAAAATGGTTGGACTAAAAATAGCTGGCTTGCAAAGTGAGTTGCTTGAATATGTAGTTGACTCTGGTGGATTCAGGGCTTTTGAATCTGTTGAAACCAGCGACACTCTATCAACCGGAGTAGCATTATTTGTTTTGAAAGAAACCGCTTACGATTTACGAATAATCACTCCTGGTTGTCTCGATTTTGTTCAGGAGAATTACGAAGCAGGTGCGTTTTTATCGGGCGATGGCGACCTTACGAAAGACCTGGAATATACATTTTACGGACTGCTGGCGCTGGGAAGTCTTTTAAAGAATGAAGGTAAAAGTATAAAGTAGCCATGAAAAAGGAACTGGAAATACGATTTCAGGAATTAAGTAATATTCTGCTCAATGAACTCAACAGCAATGGGTTTTGGACCGGTGAATTATCATCGAGTGCTTTGGGCGTGGCGGTGGCGGTGGCTGCACTTCATTTTTATAATGCACATGAAAATAAAACTGAAATCGAAAACGGATATAACTGGCTGAAGAACAATATCAATACCGATGGAAGTTTTGGCGACACACCTGAAAGTCCGGGAAATATTTCTACCTCGCTTTTGGTTTACGCGGCTTTAAATCTTTACTCCGACATAGATAAATCGCTTCAAAACCTTCAATCAAAAATTGAAGTTTACCTCCGGCAAAACGATATAGATATTCATTCCGATAAGGTAGCCGAAACAATTCTAGCGCACTACAAAACAGATTATACTTTCTCGGTGCCCATATTAACAATGTCGGCACTTTGTGGAATTCCCAAAGAAAAAGGTTTTAAGAAAATCCCACAGCTGCCTTTTGAACTAGCTTTACTACCACAAAAGTTCTATCGACTCCTAAATTTAAGCGTGGTAAGTTATGCCATTCCGGCGCTAATTGCAGTTGGAATTGTGATTTTAAAAAACAAAAAATCAGGAAATTTTGCAAAGTGGATTCGTAAAGGTGCAGAACGAAAAACCCTGAAAATATTACAAAACTCAATGCCTCAAAGTGGTGGTTTTTTAGAAGCCATTCCTTTAACTGCTTTTGTAAGTTTGAGTTTAATTAATGCCGGACACAAGGAGTTGGAAGTGGTAAAAAAGGGCATTGGATTTTTAAAACGCACCCAGCGGAAAGATGGTGGCTGGCCCATTGATGTTGATCTTTCTACCTGGATAACAACACTGAGTATAAAAGCGCTGGGATCGAAAAAAAACGAAGTTTTAAGCACTGAACAACAAAATAAACTCACCCAGCATTTACAAACCATTCAGAACAAAACCGTTCATCCTTTTAACGAAACTTCACCCGGTGGTTGGGGCTGGACAAATTATTCGGGATCGGTGCCCGATGCCGATGACACACCGGGCGCGATGCTGGCATTACTGCTACTCAACTCGCCTTCCGAAATTAAAAATGAAGTTTTAGCCGGAGCAAACTGGCTGATAAAATTACAAAACGCGGATGGTGGATTTCCCACATTTTCAAAAGGTTGGGGCAAGTTGCCTTTCGACCAAAGCTGTGCCGATTTAACCGGACATTGTTTTCTAGCGCTGGCGAAGGTTATGGATACTTTTAAAAATGAAATCTCATCCATCCAAACTAGAAAGCTGAGTCAATCTATAAATAAGGCTGCTATCTACCTTCAAAAACACCAACAAGAAGAGGGCTCGTGGCTGCCACTTTGGTTTGGCAATCAACACACAAAAACACATAAAAATCCGGTTTATGGAACCGCTCGCGTTCTAACGTATTTAAACGATGCTCTCCCCTGCCTTTCTAGCAATTCTGAACTATTAGAAAAAATAGAATCTCAGATTTCGGTTGGAGAAAAGTATCTCATTAAAGTACAAAATGCAGATGGAAGCTGGGGTGGCGCCAGTAGTATTCCGGGAACCATCGAAGAAACGGCATTGGCCGTTTCGGCACTTTCGAATAAAGGTTATGATAAACTCTGCAAACATGGATTAAACTGGCTTGACAATGAATTTAATACGAATGGATTAAAAGCAGCTCCAATCGGCTTGTATTTTGCATCGCTTTGGTACGACGAAAAAATGTATCCCTTAACCGCCTATTTGGAGGCAGTAACACGCAATCTTCAAGATTAAAAACCTAATCTTGCTATTTTATGGTATTGCAGTTTATCGTATAATTTTTAAGAATATTATAAACGTGCCAATACTAAATTCACATTAACAATTACCATATTAAATTTATATCTCTTGCGACACAAATAAAATTTCATACATTTGTGTCGTTTACGATATATTCGCAAACGATATTTAAAACAATATAACAATGGAAAACAATTTTTATCAATTTTCAGCAAAGAGCCTTCAAGGCAAAGAAATTAAAATGGATGCCTACAAAGGCAAAACAGTATTGGTAGTAAACACCGCAAGTAAATGTGGATTAACTCCTCAGTTTGAAGGATTAGAGGAACTAAATCAGAAATACAAAGACAAAGGTCTGGTAATTCTAGGATTTCCCTGTAATCAGTTTGCCAACCAAGAACCGGGCGACGAAAAATCAATTTCGGAAGGTTGTATGATTAATTATGGAGTAACATTTCAAATGTTTTCTAAAATTGATGTAAATGGCGAAACTGCCCATCCCATTTATAAATATTTAAAAAGTGAGTTGGGTGGAATTCTGGGAAGCAAAATAAAATGGAACTTTACCAAGTTTTTAATCGACTCGGAAGGAAAACCGGAAAAACGTTTTGCGCCCACCACAAAACCGGAAAAAATAGATACCTATTTACAAAAGGTTTTGAATTAAAGTTTTTCAATTTGGGATAGGTTTCTGTCTTACAACAGAACTTCTCCCAAAATTACAATGCTCAGATTTTTATTTATTTTTATCACCATTATGGAATACGATCAATTAAAACTAAGCAACCAGGTTTGTTTCCCCATTTATGCGGCTTCGCGACTAATAACCCGGGAATATCAGCCACTGCTTGATAAACTGGGAATTACTTACCCACAGTACCTCGTATTGATGGTGCTTTGGGAAACCAATACGATTACGGTAAACGAGATTAGTAAAAAGCTAATTCTGAATACCAACACGGTTACTCCTTTGCTAAAACGAATGGAAGTACTGGGATTAATTTCCCGGAAACGTTCGGAAATTGATGAGCGAAAAGTAATGATTAATCTTACCCAAAAAGGAAAAGAGTTACGTGAACAAGCAGCTGAAATTCCGGCACAACTGGTACAAAAACTTAATGTTGAAGACTTGGATATAAACGATATAATCGACCTTAGAGACAAATTAAATCGTTTGATCGATTCTATTATTTCAAAAGAATAGACTCAGCCGTCAGGTTTTTGTATTTTCTTGCAAATACTACTTAAAACCCTATTTTTGCCCACTTTTATAAGAAAATGAAAAACGACGACCACATAGTTATTCCCGATAAAAACGGAAATTTAATAAGCAACACCGGATCATTTTTTGTGCCTCCTAAACATTGGGCTTTTCTTCCGGCCGGCGATGCAGGTATTACCCGGAAAATTACTGCAAGAGGAATCTATTACAGGGTTCAGATAAAAAAGGGAAGACGATTTATTTCAAAAGGGATTTGGGCCCCGGCACAAACCATTGCAGAGGCTAAAAAAGAAGTAGAATCAACACGATTAACGGATGAATATAAAATCAAGCTAAATAAAGATCGGGAAAGAAGAGCGCACAAACAGCAGGGATATGAAGTAGAATTCTGCCGCGAAGTCGAGCGTTTTTTAGACTTTCATAAGACTTATAAAGTGCAGGAAAAGAAAATGGCAAAACTGGTTACAACACATGCTATTCCGGTAGGCAGTGGAACCGTTGCCCGTACTCAAATGATTCCGGTTGAAGAGAGAGCTGCGCGAGCTGTTATTGCCTGGATGCGCCATAAAACAACGGCATACGATAATTTAAAAATTGCGCGGGTAAAGGGTGAACGCAGAGCTGTTCGAAAAAACATGGCTTTGCAATCGGTTAAAATACTAGAAAAATATCGTAACGGAGAAAGTATTCAGGAGAATTGTCCTTTGAGAAAAGCACTAAAAATAGCTTAACTTTCGAAACAGAATTTTAATATTTGCTATGAATGAATTGTGTCCTTGTGGTTCGAAACTTGACTTTACAATTTGCTGCGGTGCAATCATCAGCGGACAAAAAGAAGCCCGCACTTGTTTGGAACTGATGAAATCGCGTTACACAGCTTACACAAAAGCTGACGTAAATTATTTACTGAAAAGTCACCACTCTTCAACCCGCCCAATAAAAGAGAGAAAAAGTATAAAACAATGGACCGAATCGGTAAAATGGATGCAACTAATAATTTTAAATACCTGGGATGGCGCTGTCACAGATAACGAAGGCTATGTAGAATTTAAAGCCTTGTATTTTGAAAATGGACAGATCTGTCAGATTCATGAAAAATCTCTTTTTAAACGTGAAAATCAAAAATGGGTTTATGTTTCGGGAGTTCATTTTTAAAAAGATATTTTGCAACAAGCTGCGATATTAAAACAGCTTGTCACAAAAAACATTCTAAAAAATATTATGAGTGTACAAAATTTAACCACGAACTATCTTCATCGTAACCTTCAACTACAGTAATGGTATTTGCGAAATTAAATGCAGACATTAACTTGCTAATTTCTTGCTGTAAAACAGTAATACTTCCGTTAATTAATTCTTTTTTATATCCTTTATCTCCCAGATCCAAAACCTGATTTAAAGAAATTATACGTCCGATAACTTTTCCCATTTCTACCAGTTTGCGCTGCGGCATTTGAAGGTCGAGATTAAAGTTCACCTGATTTTTCACGTAGACGGCAGCTTTTTCAGTAAGATCAAATCCTTTCAGAAATTCAAAAAGATTATTTTCTTTCATTCGTTTCATCATTTTTACCAAAGCCTCCGAAATCTGGGCATATAAAATATCATTTGATCCTTCAAAAATCTGGAACGGACGACTATCAACAATACTCCGACCGGCAATATGATTTAATTTGTAAGCTTTTGCACCCACCAATTGTGTCACCGACTGCGCAGCTTCCTGCATTAAATCGGTCACCACGCTTTTAACAGCATTGGCTTCCATTCCCTGTCCCGACAAATCAACCTCTAAACCGGCTTTTTCGCTGCTGTTGGCACACATGGCCGAGCAAATGGTGTACGAAGCCTGTAATTTGGTTAAACGGTGCTTCACCTGATCGTATTCCTGTAAACTCTTTCCTCCTACAAAACGTTCTCTGGTATGTGTAAGTGCCTCATCCAACAAGCGTTGAATAAAACCCATTGCCATACCCGGAAACTGCATTCGACTTCGATGTAATAAATCGAGCATCATTTTTACGCCAGTTGTTTCGGGCACCAGTTTATGTGCCAGTGGAAGCTGAACATCAATTCTATTTCGTCCGTACGGAATGGCATACAATCCCAGGTTTTCGAAAAACTCTTCCACAACAATATTTTGTCCGGGAGCATTTACATCGCAAAGGAAAAAGTCGATGTCGCGCTGCAATTTATCCGACTTTGATTTTTGACGACCTGAAAGCAACCAATAATCAGCCCAGCCCGTTAAACCTGCCCAATGTTTTTTCCCTTGCAAATGGTATTTCGAATCCACTTCAGAATACGAAGTTTGCATATTTAAGGCATCGCTCCCGTAATCGGGTTCAGTAATCATTAAACCACCCATGGCTTTTTCGTTCAAAAAACGATTAAAAACCGGGGCTTTTACTTCCTCTTGCCCGAACTTTCCGAAAGGTTGCAGAAACAGAGCCGAATTTATTCCGAAGGTTAAAGAGAGTGCCAGCGACTCGTACGAAGCCGCAGCCAACAAACCAATATTCTCTTTCATTATTCCACCACGTCCACCAAATGCTTTTGGAATACCAACCGAAAGCGGATTTGCTGACATTATTTCGCGCATTACAAAAGGCGGAAGACCACGTTTTATCGCAAGCTGGTCGATATCTGCCCGAACATGAAACACCTGTTTCATTTTAACTTTTAAGGCATCAATGAATTGAGTAAATGGAATTGGGTTGGTTTGATTTTGACTGGTAACCGATTGTGAATCAGTTTTACTTTTTTGCATAAAAATTAGTTTAAAATGACCTTGCCTGTTCTAAAGCAAGCAAATTATTTAAACGCTTTCTAAACAATAATGTTCTAAGGAAAGTATTATTGATTGTTAAAAGTGGAAAAAAACTCCTTTAAAAACCTGACTACATGCTCACTAAACAATTAACATTGAATGTATATTTTCCTTTTTTGCCAATGAAAATATGTAAATCCAACTTCATTTGATGACTATTTCCTATTTTCGTCATCGAAATTAAATTCATAAAAATGAAAGCAAAACTGATTGTATTCCTTGTTATTATTGTAGCCTTCACTGCATGTAATAATACACCTTCGAAATACATTGCAAACAATGGAATGGTTTACGGAACCTACTACAGTATTAAATACAATAGTCCTGACGGAACTGATTTTCAAGAAGAAATCACACAGGAACTAAATCGCCAAACACTAATATTTTCGCATTACGAAAAGGAATCGACAATTACGAAAGTCAATAACAATATTGATGTTGAATTGGAGCCGGAATTCATCACATGTTTTCAAAAAGCCATGGAAATTTCGGAAATTACCAACGGTGCTTTTGATATTACTGCCGGCCCTTTGATTAGTGCCTGGGGTTTTGGGCCTGAAGACCGAGAGAAAATGACAGCCGATAGGGTAGACACTCTAAAAGAACTAATTGGATATCAGAAAATAAAACTTGTGGATGGTAAAATCGTAAAGGAAAATCCTGAGATGACTATTAATATGAGTGCCATTGCCAAAGGTTACACCTGCGATTTAATGGGCGAATTTCTGGCCAAACATGGCTGTAAAGACTACCTTGTTGATATTGGTGGTGAGGTGGTTGCCCATGGAAAAAACGATAAGGGAAAAATTTGGACGATTGGAATTCGTCAACCTTTTGAAGATCCTTTCAAAAATGAATTAAATGCAGCTCTTGAACTTCCGAACAAAGCAATGGCAACTTCGGGGAACTACCTTAACTTTTATGTTGAAGATGGCAAAAAGTATGCACACACTATTGCCCCTGGCTCGGGTTATCCGGTGCAACACAGTTTGTTAAGCTCCACAGTTTTGGCCAACGATTGTATGACAGCTGATGCATTTGCCACGGCATTTATGGTTTTAGGGAAAGATATTGGAATTGAAGTCGCACGCCGGGTTTCGGGACTGGAAATTTATTTTATTTATGCTGATGAAAACGGAGAAAATCAGGTTTATATGTCGGAAGGATTTGGTGAATATTTAAGGAATTAACTGCTTATCAATATCGAACCAATTTTTAAAAGAGCAGTCGAATAGTTTTTTGCATAAAAAACCGGATTAATTACCGGTTTTTGTATCTGTTGCCAAATTTAGTGACTTAAATTTCATTTGTTTTTTAGCATCACGTTGCGCCATCTTATCTTGAGTAGTGGCACACTGAATACCTTGGCTTTTCAAATACTTATTTCCTCCAACGTGGGTATTCGGAAATTTGCCTCCCTTTTTTAACAAAATTTGAATTGCCATTCCCAACATTCCAACTCCTAACAAGGCAACTGCCAATAAAATTACTTTTAATACTCCCATCACTTTCCCCTTTCTAATTCTTGAAGTGCAAAATTACATTTTTTCACTAAATATACTCTATCTAAATAACTAATTTACCGATAAATTGTTGTGGTTGGTCTAAATAATTTAAAACCACACAAACAATTCATTTACATTTAATTAAATTTATAACTCAAAAATCTAAAAACTATGGAAAGACACATCAACGTAGTAGCAGCTTTACAAATTGGCTATAGCATTTTAGGATTAATATTAGCAGGAACTTTATTCGCAGTTTTTTATTTAATCGGTGATTTTGTAGATGACCACGAGGCAGAATTTGTGTTATCTATTGTTGCTAATGTAATTATGGTTTTCTCTTTAATCGTCAGCATTCCAGGTATTATTGCAGGCATTGGTTTATTTAAGCGAAAAGAATGGGCTCGTGTTTTAACACTCATTATTTCGGTATTGAACTTATTTAGTTTTCCAATTGGCACAGGTCTTGGCATTTATTCCATTTGGGCACTGGTACAACCTGAAGTTGTTGAAGCATTTAAAAAGGAATAGTATACCTTCAAAGCAAACAGGTTAATATCTGAATTCGAAACGAATCGTGGTACAATACGAAATAAAAATATCGGGCCGGGTACAAGGGGTTGGCTTTCGGTATTATACGCAAAAACAAGCCCGTGCTTTTGAATTAAATGGATGGGTAAAAAACACCGTGGATGGTGGTGTTTTGGTTATGGTCCAGGGAGAAGAAGCTGTAATCAAAACATTTATCGATTACCTTTGGATTGGCCCAACTCTTTCGCAAGTACGTAATGTTACTGCAGCGCAAATGCAGGTGATTCAGGAATTTACAAACTTCGAAGTTCGTGTTTAAACTTCATCCATCTTCATGTAACTTTTCACTCAAACTAAAACCCAAAAGTGTCCGGGTTATCGCAAAGTTTTGCAAAGAATTTTGGTATGTTTACAGTTATCAATAAAACCATTTAAAAATTGGAAAGCAAAAACTACCACATGACTCCTGCGCAGTTTCGCGAGGAAGGCAAAAAAATTATCGACTGGATTGCCGATTACTACGAAAATATTGAGAAATACCCCGTTTTATCGCAGCTCAAACCCGACCAGATAAAAGATTCTTTGCCTAAGTCGGCACCTCAAAAATCTGAATCGATGGATGAAATGATGCGCGATTTGGACGAAAAAATAATGCCAGGAATTACGCACTGGCAATCGCCGAATTTCTTTGCCTATTTTAACTCAAACACTTCCTTTCCATCCATTTTAGGCGATTTAATATCGTCGGGGCTGGGCGTGCAGGGAATGATTTGGGCAACAAGCCCGGCAGCAACAGAAGTAGAAACCCGTGTGCTCGACTGGCTGGCAGAAATGATGCAAATGCCTGATAGTTTTAAATCAACTTCAACCGGTGGTGGTGTAATTCAGGACACGGCATCAACAGCAGCCTTAACTGCTCTGATTGCAGCGCGCGAACGGGCAACTAAATTTCAATCGAACGAAAAAGGATTGGAGAAAAAACTGATTGCTTATGTTTCAACACAAACACATTCATCGGTTGAAAAAGGGGTAAAAATTGCTGGAATCGGAAAAGCGAATCTGCGATTAATTGATGTGGATGAGAACTTTGCCATGCGTCCTGACCTCCTTGAAAAACAGATTCAGCAAGATAAAAAACTGGGCTTGCTTCCGTTTTTTGTGTGTGGCACCGTAGGAACAACTTCATCAACTGCCATCGATCCAATAAAAAAAATTGGCGAAATCTGTAAACAGGAAAATTGCTGGTACCACATCGACGCAGCGTCTTTGGGCACAGCAATGGTTTGTCCGGAATTCAGGCATTTTATTGATGGTGTGGA
>JBFFMM010000041.1:0-17223 GCA_041554075.1 Draconibacterium sp.
AACCATTAACTAGAAAATAATTTGAATATGATGCAAAACTTCTTTGTAAAAACTCATGGTTTAGGTAATGACTATATCGTTTTAAACAGCGATGAAATTTCTTTCGATTTAACAGAAAAAGCAATAGTGAAAATTTGCGATGTGCATTTTGGCATTGGCTCCGATGGAATTCTTTTAAAGGTAGCCAGCGAAAAGGCAGATTTTGGTCTCCGAATTTTAAATCCCGATGGTTCGGAAGCGGAAAAGAGTGGAAACGGCTTACGTATTTTTGCCAAATATTTGTACGATTATGGTTTTGCCACCGAAAAATCATTCAGTATTGAAACACCCGGTGGATTAGTAAAGGCCGAGGTTATTGAAGAGAATAAGGGAAAAGCTTTTCTGATAAAGGTGGATATGGGGAAAGCCATTTTCGAATCAAAAAAAATTCCCGTTGCCTGTGAAAAGGAGGAGTGTATTGGGGAAAAGTTAAACCTAAACGAAAGAAGTTACGAAATCAATTGTGTTTCGGTTGGCAATCCGCACTGTATTATATTGAAAGAGGAATTGGACGAAACAGAGATTAAAAAGTATGGTTCAGAAATTGAAAACCATCCGATGTTTCCAAATCGGATTAATGTACAGTTTGCCAAGGTTGTGTCGCCAAATGAAGTAGAAGTTTTAATTTGGGAACGTGGAGCCGGCTGGACTTTGGCGTCGGGTAGTTCGTCATGTGCGGTGGCTTGTACAGTTGTAAAACGTGGATTAACAGAACGCAAATTAACAATAAAAATGCCGGGGGGAGACTTAAAGATTGAAATTGACGAAGATTGGGAAATTCGTATGACCGGCGAAGTGCGGGAAATTTGTTCAGGTATTTTAAGCAATGAATTGGTACAAGATTTATGAAACAATTAATTGTGGTTCTGTTGGTAGGTGTGTCGTTAATTTCGAATGCTCAATTTCTATGGCCCGATGGTAAAAAAGCCGCTGTAGTTTTTACTTACGATGATGGTTTGGATGGGCATCTTGATATTGCTGTTCCACAACTGAATGAATTTGGTTTTAAAGGAACTTTTTATTGCACTGGCAACTCAGAAAGCTTAAGTACGCGAACCGATGAATGGCGATCGATAACAATCAACGGACACGAATTGGGTAACCACACACTTTTTCATCCCTGTGACGGTGAGGATCAGGGTTGGGTAAAGCCGGAATACGATTTAAGAAATTACTCACTTGATCAGATAGTAGCGGAAATTAAAACTGCCAATACACTACTAAAAGCTATCGACGGGAAAGAAAGGCGCAGTTTTGCCTACACTTGTGGAGATTATCAAGCTGGGTCTATTGATTTTACAGATAGTATAAGGACGATTTTTGGAGCGGCTCGTTTAGATGGTCCCATTCCTGAATCGATGGACGATTTTGATGTTGTTAAAGCTTGTTCGTGGGGAGTTAGTGATCCCAATGCTGAAGAATTGATTGCGTATGTGGAAGAAGCACGCGAAAAAGGTACGATTGCTATTTTTATGTTTCATAGTGTTGGTGGAGGTTATTTGAATGTGGGCTCTAACGAACATCGTAAGCTGTTGGAATATGTAAAAAAGAACAGCAACGATTTTTACAACGACACCTTTTACAATGTAATGCAGTATATTAGAGATAATAACTGAGAACTTTCAAAAACTCTTTTCTATATCGATGAGGAGAATCAATCTTAAATGAAAGTTAATATGCAGATAATAAAGGTGTTTGAGGTTTTTGTATTTCCCGCCTGGTGAATATTATACCTTTATGTCCGCTTTAATTTCCCAACTAGATCTAAATTCGCACAATTCGATTATCTTTGCACTGATTTTTAACGATTTAATGTAGAAATTCTCTTCGGAGAAAGGATCACCTAAAATTTAAAATATGGAACATAAAGCAGGATTTGTGAACATTGTTGGCAATCCGAATGTCGGTAAATCGACAATAATGAATGCGTTGGTTGGCGAGAAATTGTCGATCATAACCCAGAAAATGCAAACCACCCGCCACCGAATCAAAGGAATAGTAAGTGGCGAAGATTTCCAGATTGTTTATTCAGATACCCCGGGAATTTTGAAACCCAGTTACAAATTACAAGAGTCGATGATGCGTTTTGTTGATACCGCATTAATTGATGCAGATGTAATTTTGTTTGTTACTGATGTAAAAGAAAAGGTAGATAAAAATCCGGACTATATTGAGAAAGTTCGGAAATCGAACATGCCGGTAATTGTACTGATTAACAAGATTGATTTGTCAAATCAGGAAGAAGTAATGAAACTGTTTAATTATTGGGAAGGTGTATTTCCGGGAGCAGATATTTTCCCCATTTCAGCCTTGGAAAGATTTAATATCGAACCCATTTTCGACAGGATACTGGAATTACTTCCAGAAGGTCCCGCCTTTTTTGGTAAAGATGAATTAACCGACCGTAACGAACGTTTTTTTATGCAGGAAATCATTCGCGAGAAAATTCTGTTGCATTACCAGAAAGAAATTCCCTACTCAGTTGAAGTTGAAGTTGAGGAGTTTAAAGAAACAGAAAAAATAATCAACATTCGAACTGTTATTCATGTGTCGCGCGATAGCCAGAAAGGGATTATTATCGGACACCAGGGGAAAATGATTAAACGAGTAGGTACTGAAGCCAGAAAAGATGCAGAGGAGTTTTTTGAGAAAAAAATATTCCTTGAGTTGTATGTGAAAGTGGCCAAAGACTGGCGCGAAAAAGATGGCGCATTAAAACAATTCGGATACGAAAAGTTTTAGTATTCAGTAACAGTAACAGTTTTCAGTTGAGACAGGAGATCTCCTGTCCGTATTTAAATCAGAAAGAAAATGAGCAGCAGAATAGTAGCAATAGTAGGAAGGCCAAACGTGGGAAAATCGACCATGTTTAATCGTTTGGTTGAGCAACGAAAAGCAATTGTAAACGAAACAGCAGGTGTAACCCGCGACCGAAACTATGGAAAAGGAGAGTGGAATGGAGTCGAGTTTTCGGTAATTGATACCGGTGGTTACGTGGTAAATTCGGACGATATTTTTGAAGCAGAAATAAATAAACAGGTGCATCTGGCCATTGATGAGGCAGATGTAATAACCTTTGTAGTTGATGTTGAGTCGGGAATCACCGATTTGGATGATGCTATTGCCTCCATTCTTCGGAGGAGTGGTAAAAAAGTGGTTCTTGTGGTAAACAAAGTGGATAACCACAACCGAATTCCTGATGCACAAGAGTTTTACGGATTAGGATTAGGCGAAATTTACTGCATCTCATCGATGACAGGAAGTGGACCCGGAGAGATGTTAGATGCTTTGGTGGAACTTTTTCCTCATAAAGAAGCATTGGAAGATGAGCATGAACTACCTCATTTGTCAGTGGTTGGACGCCCAAATGTTGGTAAATCGTCGTTTATAAATGCATTGATTGGAGAAGACCGGAACATTGTAACCAATGTGGCCGGAACTACCCGCGATTCAATTCATACGCGTTACAATAAGTTTGGATACGATTTTAATATTGTGGATACCGCTGGCTTGCGAAAAAGACCTAAGGTAAACGAAGACCTTGAATTTTATTCGGTTTTGCGTTCGGTGCGAACCATTGAGAATTCGGATGTTTGTTTGCTGCTAATCGACGCTACTCGTGGTGTGGAAGCGCAAGACGTAACTATTTTTAATCTTGCTGTTAAAAATAAAAAGGGTGTAGTTGTTTTGGTAAACAAGTGGGATTTGATTGACAAAGATACCATGACCACCAAAAAAATGACCGAAGAAATTCAGATGCGTTTGGCGCCTTTCACTGATGTGCCAATTCTATTTATTTCGGCGTTAACAAAACAGCGGGTTCATAAAGCTTTGGAAGTTGCCATGGAAGTGAATGCTAACCGCAAGCAACGTATAAAAACTTCAGAGTTGAACGAAGTGTTATTGGAAGCCATCGAAAAATATGGACCACCTTCAGTAAAAGGGAAATTTGTAAAAATTAAATATTGTACTCAGTTGCCATCGCCAACACCGGCTTTTGCGCTGTTTGCCAATTTACCGCAGTACATTAAAGAACCGTATCGTCGTTACATCGAAAATCAATTACGCGATAACTTTAATTTTACCGGGGTTCCCATTCAAATTTATTTCAGACAGAAGTAGGGGAGAGTTGGAAGTCAGAAGCTGGAAGACTGAAGTCAGAAAAAGTCCATTTGTTTTGTTGATAATACAAATGGACTTTTTATTTTTGGGTGGAATGAAATCTTCTGGTAATGAATTGACAAAAGTATTTAATCGCCATGACTCCATCAATAATAAAGTAAGCTTAGGTTGTTACCATTCTCCCAAATATAAAATGGTTCCCAATTTCGCCTTTTTGTACCTTCAGTTGAGATAAGATAAAATATTTGTACTTTTAGCTTTTGTATGGATACCACAGAGATATTAATAAAAATCAGAAAAATCGTTCGCTCGGTTGATATTGAATCGAAAAAAATTCAGAAAGAATATGGAGTTAGTATTCCACAGGTTTTGTGTCTTAGTTTCTTGCACGATTCAACCAATTATCAGTCCACGCAAGGCGAAATTCGCAAGTTTTTGAATTTAAATTCGAGTACGGTAAGTGGTATAATTGATCGGCTGGAAAGAAAAGGATATTTGGCGCGTTTGCCCAAATCAGGCGATAAAAGGGTGGTTAACATTGCTCTAACTTCAGCCGGAGATAAGCTTTTAAACAGGATTCCTTCGTTGCTTCACGAACAACTTTCAGATCGACTTAAGCAGTTAGATGCCGAGGTCCTTCAACAAGTTGAAGAAGGCCTCGAAACACTTGTAGCTATTATGGATATTGAACAAGTTGATGCATCGCCAATGCTCACAATGGATGTGGACCTGGAGGAAAGTTTTGATAATCCTGAAAGTTAGACTAAATCTTAATTTGTCGCTTGTAATATGAACACGTTTGTTCCTGATTCTATTCGTTTCAGGATCTTATCATTTCAGCCTCTTCAACTTCGTAATTTTTATTTACTATTAAATTGGCCAAAGGTTTTAATGCAAGCATATTCCGATGTTCCATTTCCAATACTTGAAAACGAAATTCATCGTTGTCTTCTTTTCCTCTGCTTCCCTGGTTTTTTTTGGTTTCGTGGTAAGTTAAGTCAATATATACGCGTAAATCAATTTCCTTTATTTTAATGGCATAAAGTCCATCAACCACTAAAATATCAATATCAGAAAAATTAGTAATTAATTTATCTATTTGTTTGGAAACTATATCAACACAAGGCATTAAAGCTTCACGCCCTTCTTTAAATTCCTTAATATTTCGGTTTAAAAGTTTCCAGTCGTATTCTTTATAACCAACTTTATTAACTCCTTTTTCTTTTCTCCAATCAGTTCGGGCATGTGGAGGGATTTTGTAATAGTTATCGGTATGTAATATTTTTACACGCTGCCCTTGTTTTTTTAATAACAAAGCCAAAGAGTGCGATAGTTCCGATTTGCCGGCACCCGATTCTCCCGAAATAGCTACAATAAATCGATATCCTTTCTTTTTTTTGTTTTCTCTTTCTACCAGAATTTTGTAGATTGACTCTGCAGCAATTTTATGTTTTTCTTCTATTAATAATACGTCCCCTAACATCTAACAAACACTTTTTCAGTTAATACTGGAATACCTTTTCTTGATTGGTCGGTAAAATTATTTTTTTATTTGAGAACTCTATCTTAACTTCTTTAGAAATGTTACTATTTATTTTAATTTTTAATTGTTTGTGAGACAAATCAATACTATAAAAATTGTTTTTGTACCAAAAATTGAATTTTACCGAATTCCAGTTTTTAGGTAGCGAGGGATTTATTTTAAGGTATTCTTTTTTTAAATTAATTCCTGCAAATGTTTTGATGACCATTAATACCGTTCCTCCCATTACTCCGGCATGAATTCCTTCGGCTGTTGTTCCTCCCTGAATATCAGTAAAGTCGCTCTGTAATGCTTCAAAGTACAACTTATTTCCCTCTTCTTTATTTCCTAAAAAACTGGACAAATAAGCATGAACCACCCGACTTAAAGTTGAACCGTGAGATGTTCTGTTTAAATAGTAATTGTAATTCTTTTTCAAATAATCTTCTGTAATTTTTTTGCCAGTATTTTTCAAAATGCCGGTAACATCTTCTTCATCAATGTTGTAAAAAGCCATTAACGTATCGGCTTGTTTGGCCAATTTGTAATCATCGGGCGATTTTCCTTCGGCTTTCAAAATCCGGTCGAGGCGATAAATGTTTTTATATTTTTTGCGGTAAGCATCCCAGTCGAGTTCCTTTAGTTCAAAATAGCCATCAAACTGCTCAATTATTCCTTTTTCTGATACAGGGATATTTATATTTTCAGAGATTAATTTCCAGCTTTCAATTTCAGTGTTAGAAAGATTAATTTTTGAAGTTATTTCGTTTCTGCTTTTTTCTGAAAGTTGATCAAGTATCTGAAATGCTTTTGAAAATAGCCATGCCACCATAATATTGGTATACGCATTGTCTTTTAATCCACCTCCCGGGCTTTTTTTATGTTCTTCGTGAAACTCGTCGGGACCCATAACTTTTAAAATACTGTATCGCCCGGTAGATTCTTCTTTTTCCGATTTACTTGCCCAAAACCTGCATATTTCAAAGAACATTTCAGCACCACCTTCGTCCATAAAGGCAACATCGTTAGTAATCTGAAAATAATACCAGGTGTTGTATGCAACAGCAATAGATATGTGTCGTTGCAACGAACTGTAATCATCTCCCCATTCTCCGGAAATAGGATTTAAGTGAACAGTCTGAGTTTCTTCGCGACCATCGCTTCCACTTTGCCACGGGAACATTGCTCCGTTGTAACCATATTCTTTTGCATATTCACGGGCTTTATTAAGTCGTTGGTAACGGTAGTTTAATATCGATTTGGCCACTTCCGGGAAAAACAGGTTGTAAATGGGCATAATGAACAATTCGTCCCAAAATATGTGACCCCGGTAGGCTTCGCCGTGTAATCCACGCGCTGCAATTCCAGCATCGATGTTTTTGTTGTGTGGTGATGCAGAAACCATTAAATGATACAAATGCAAACGAATTAGCATTTGAGATTTTAGGTCACCCTCAATTTGAATGTCAATAGTATCCCATATTTTTTGCCAGGCGAGTTCGCTTTCTTTAAAAGTTGAATCAAACGAACCGGCACTATTTATTAAGTTCTTTGAGCTTTCCAATGGGTTTTCTACATCATCTTTTTTTGAAGTGAAAATTGAAACCGTTTTTTCAACTGTTAGTTCCTCGTTTTGCGCTAAATGTAGTTTAAAACCGAATGATATTTTCCCTGATGCCGCTTTGTTGTTGGGAGAAACATTAAAAATCTTACCATTTTTTAAAATTGAATGTTTTGTTGCCTGTGCTATTTCAATTTCAGATTGAACTGTTTTAACAAGCAACCAGGCAATTTTTTCATCTGTTCCCTGGTCAATCGCTTTTAAATGCTTTTGATTGAGATCGCGGTACCGGGCAACACCATCGTTAATTATATTTCCGTCAATTTCCGATTTAATTTCGATTTCACCCGAATAGTTAAGTGGTGTAATGTTATATTGTAGTGCAGCTAAATGAGGATTTGCCATGCTTGCAATTCTGGAGCTGCTTATTTTGGTTTGCCTTCCTTTTTTATCTTCAACAACCAAGGTTTTTAAAAGGCAACCGGTTGAAAAATTGAGAGTTCGATTTATTGAAACAACTTTTGTTTTATTTATGTCAAACCATTCGCTGTCATCAATCTTAAAATTAACAGATAGCCAATTCGGAATATTTACAAAATCTTCGTTTTCGATATCTTTTTCGGCAACTTTTGAAATTAACTGATTGTAAAGTCCGGCAATGTAAGTTCCCGGATAATTGGTGTCCGAGGCCGAAGTTTCTTCAAGCGCACCACGAGTACCGAGATAGCCGTTTCCTATAGTTAATAATGATTCGCGTGATTTTTCTTTTTTAGGATCGTAGTCATTGTATTCCAATGACCACGGGTTATATTTTTCTGTTTCTGGTTTTTGCAACATAAATTATTTTGGTTTTATCTATTAAATTTTGCGAATAGTTTATTGATTCCTTCCATTCCACCAATTTCGTCTAAATCTTCCACAACAATATGAGCACCAGCTTCGGTAAGCTCTTTACTATTGTTTTCGCGGGCAATTCCAATGGTAAGTCCAAATTTTCCTTTTATTCCGGCTTGTACACCCGAAACGGCATCTTCAACAACAATTGATTTTGAATAATCTGCTTTTACAATATCACAAGCTGTCGTGAAAATGTCTGGCTCTGGTTTTCCGTGCAATCCCAATTCTGCTGAAACAACACCATCAACTCTGGCTTCGAACATATTGAGTAAATCGACTCTTTCTAAAACCGGCTTGCAATTTTTACTCGACGATGCTACTCCTAATTTTATTCCGGCTTCTTTTAATTCATTTAATAAAGCTATTGTTGAAGGATAGACTTCTACTCCCTCTTGATTTAAAACTTCGTTAAAAGCATCGTTTTTGCCATTGCCAAGTCCGCAAACAGTTTCTTTACCGGCTTCATCAGATGGATCGCCAAAAGGAATGCTAATTCCTCTCGATTCCAAAAAAGATTGAACGCCTTTGTAGCGAGGTTTCCCATCTACAAAAGGGAGGTAGTCGCCAGCGTGTGTAAACTCTACAAATTTTTCTCCATGCTCTTTTTCGCGTTTTTGTAAATAATTGTCGAACATTTTTTTCCAGGCTGCGGCATGAGTAAGTGCAGTTTTGGTAATAACTCCATCCATATCGAAAATTACCGCATCGAAAGTAAGGTTTTTGCTCATTTTTCTTTGTTTTTATTGTTACAACAAACATATGCTGTAACTGTTTATAGGTGGATAAGTAACAAAACATTTGCATGTTTCCAAATAAAGTATATAATGTGCTAAATTATTAATGAAAATTTTTCTTATACGGTATTTTTAAAATAGTGATTTTTATGTTTACCGTTAATAAACACATAATTTTAAGAGTATGAAACGATTATTTATGATTTCCAATAGATTGCCTTTACAGGTAGTTGATAACAACGGAGAAAAAGAACTAATTCCTTTTGAAGATGGATTTGATTCTGGCTTAAATAATTTTTATAATTCGTTTGATATAAAATGGGTTGGGAGAGCCGGAGTTAATATTGACGAAATTAGTGAGATAGAAAAACAGGATGTCGACAATAAATTCAGATCAGAAAATTGTATTCCAATCTACATCGATCAGCAGTTAAGGGCTGAATTTATTGAAGGTTTTTGCGACAACACACTTTGGCCGGTTTTTAACTATTTTACTCAAATATCGCGTTATAATCCAATTCACTGGGAGGCATATAAAAAAGTAAATCAGTTGTACGCCGATACTATTTGTAAATATGCCAGTGAAGATGATATTTTATGGATACACGACTACCATTTAATGTTGCTGCCAAAATTGATTCGCGAAAAATTGCCGAATGTTTCTATTGGATATTTTCAACATATTCCTTTTCCCTCGTTTGAGGTATTTCGACTATTACCCTGGAGGATGGAGTTGCTCGAAGGAATTTTAAGTGCCGATTTAATAGGATTCCATACTTACGATTACCAGCGGCACCTTATGAGTTGTGTAAGAAGGTTACTAGGGTATGAAACTTTTTTTAACCGGATTAGACTAGATGAACGTATTGTAAAAGTCGATGCTTTTCCGAAAGGAATTGATTTTGATTTTTTTAATAAAGCGGCTAAAGAACTTGTAGAAAATAATGCGAATCAAGATTCAGATATTCGCACAGAATTAAAAGAATTTTTGCGAAAAGATAAGGATCGAAAAATAATACTTTCGATTGACCGGCTGGACTATACAAAAGGAATTCCGGATAGAATAAAAGCCTTCGAACTATTTCTTAAAATGTATCCCGAGTACAGTGAAAAAGTCAGCCTCTTTTTATTTGTAAAACCATCGCGCGAAAATGTTACCGACTATCAGGATTTGAAAAAACAAATGGATGAGTTAGTGGGTAGAATTAACGGAATGTACGGTTCGATAGGCTGGATGCCCATTTGGTATTTTTATCGCGCAATGGACAGGATGGAATCTATTGAATTGTATAGCAGTGCTGATATTGCTTTAATAACGCCAACCCGGGATGGAATGAATTTAGTGGCAAAAGAATACATTGCTAGCAGAATTGATAAAACCGGAGTGCTAATTTTAAGCGAAATGGCAGGTGCTGCAAAAGAATTAGGCGAATCTCTTATAGTAAATCCTAACAGCCGGACTGAAGTTGCCAATGCGATTTACCAAGCCTTGAACATGAGTAAAACAGAACAAATAAAGCGGAACTCAATTCTTCAGAAAAGGTTAAGCATTTACAACGAAGAGCGTTGGGCAAATGATTTTATTAACGGCTTGGATGGAGTTAAAAAATTACAAGAATCGAATTATACCCGAAAGGTAAACAAACAGATTATTAATAAGCTGGTTGAAAAATATAAAAGCAGTGACAAACGAATTATTTTTCTCGATTACGATGGAACATTAACCGGATTCCATAACGATCCGCAAATGGCCATGCCCGATGCAGAACTTTATGCAATAATGAAAAAACTTACTGCTAATAAAAAAAATACTGTTGTAGTAATTAGTGGTCGTGATAAAGAGACACTTTCGAAATGGTTTAAAAAATATTACAACAATTTAGCATTTATTGCCGAGCATGGAGTGTGGAGTAAAAATCCCGGAGCTGAGTGGAACATGAGCAGTCAAATTGACAAGGAATGGATGGAAATTATTGAACCGGTTTTACAAAATTTTGTCGACCGCACGCCGCGTTCATTTATCGAATATAAAAACTACTCACTCGTTTGGCATTACCGTCATGCCGACCCCGACATGGGGCAACAACGAGCCTGGGAGTTAAAAGACGATCTTAAAAATTATATTGCCAACCTCAATCTGGAAATTATGGATGGCGATATGGTTATTGAAATTAAAAATGCCGGAATAAATAAAGGGATGGCAGCATTAAATAAAATTGGAGAAAATGAGTTTGATTTTATTCTTGCGCTTGGAGACGACTGGACCGATGAGTATACGTTCAACTCTTTACCAGATTCGGCTCACACCATTAAAGTTGGAACAAAATCAACTGCTGCCAAATATTACCTTAACAGTGTAAAAGATGTTCGCGACATATTGAATCAACTGGAAGAATAAATCGTTTTTCTTTAACCAGTCAGCATGTGAGGTATCTCAATGGGATCTTTATTTTTTTCAATGCGTATATCAAGATGCGAGAAATCTGGTTGCAGCCAGATAAGTTGTTATCCATAAGATCCCTCGCCTAGGCGAGGGATCCCCGCCTGCCCGGAAGGGCAGGAGTTCGACTAAATAGTTTTGTTACTCAAAACTAAAGGCTCACTGATTTAACAGTTCTTTTAAAAAACTTCGCACCTCTTTGTAGTTAGCGACATAATACTTTGCTGCCGAATTATCGGTGCCTACTTTTACTGTATAAGAATTTTCGGGTAGTTCTTTAAATAGAAATTCATCCGTTGCACCATCTCCAAAAGCAACTATACAGTCAGCCGGATGATTCGTTAAAAATTCTGCGGCAGCAGTTCCTTTGTTAATGCCTGTAGCTTTAATTTCAATTACCTTTTTCCCTTCCAGTATTTCAAGGTCTTGGTTTTGTATCATATTCGAAACGGTATGCAATAATTCCAATGCTCTTAATACACCAAGCTCAATATCGGCTTTTCGATAATGCCACACCAGCGAGTAGGTCTTTTCTTCAATTAAACTTCCGGGTGTGCGGTCAACAAACGATTCCAATATTGGAAGGATATTGTTTTTCCATTCTGAACTCACAGTTCTTTTTTCAATCCAACCCTTCTCTGTCTGTCGTTCCCATGCACCGTGTTCGGCAATTAAGTTGTATTTCTTATTTCCAAACCAGTTTTCAATGGTTTGACGGTCACGGCCACTTATCAGCACTAATTCTGTGTTTTTTAGTTCAGCAATACGATCCAGCAGATCGTACAATTCTTTGTCGGGAACAGCAGCTTGTGGTTTGTCGAAAAAGTATTGAAGCGTACCATCGTAATCCAAAAACAGGACTTTTGACTTTGCTTTCTTAAAATCATCAATGATCTTACTTCGTAATTTAGCTGATATTTTTCGAGTCTGGTAATCTGATTGCTTATCACTAGTGACTTTTAATGCGTTCATAAACTCCGATGCCCATTTGTGCACGTCGTAGCGTTTGATCCGTTTTTTCATGGCCAATATCGATTTTTTACGTTCGTTGTCGGGCATGTTTAAGGCTTTGTAAATGGCTTCAGCCGTATTGGCAATGTTATTGGGGTTTACCGATATGGCCTCACCCAATTCCTTCGAGGCTCCTGTCATTTCACTTAATATCAGTACGCCTTTATTGTTTACCTTTGTTGCAATGTATTCTTTTGCCACCAGGTTCATCCCATCACGCAAAGGGGTAAGCAGTGCCACATCTGCTGAGCTGTATAATTCAATAAGGTTCTCAAACGGCATCGAACGATAAAAGTAAATCACGGGGTTCCAGTTAATGGTGCCAAATTCCCCGTTAATGTTTCCCACCAAAATATCAACTTCGTTTTTTAAATTCTGATATTGTTCTACATCGGTTCGTGAAGGAACCGTGAGCATAATTAATGATACTTGCTCGCGGTATTCCGGGTATTTCTGCAGAAAGTAACGGTATGCTTTTAAACGCTCCGGTATTCCTTTTGTATAATCCAGCCGGTCGATCGAAAGAATAATCTTACGATCGGGTTTTCCCATCAAAAAGCGGTCGATATCCTGGTGTTCTTTCGAGCGTTCCTGAATGGGTTTACTTTGAACTTCCAATGCCAGTTTTTCAAACTTTTTGTAATCGATACCCATCGGAAAAACATCGATGTAAACTTGGCGGTTTTCCAATTTTATCTGATTGAATTCTACTTCGTGGCCCAACAATCTTTTAACTGAACTAATAAAGTGACGTGCATAATCGTAGGTGTGAAAACCCAATAAATCGGCTCCCAACATACCTTCAATAATTTCTTCGCGCCACGGAAGAATACGAATCAACTCGTACGAGGGGAAGGGAATGTGTAGAAAAAAACCGATATTTAAATCCGGACGTTTCTTGCGCAATATGTTAGGAACTAATAAAAGTTGGTAATCGTGTACCCAAACGGTATCGTTTTCTTTTGCATTGGCAATAATGGTTTCGGCAAATTGTTCGTTTACCTGCAAATAACTCTCCCAATACGTTTCATTAAATTCAGTAAACTCTCCAAAGTAATGAAACAAGGGCCACAATGTGGCATTGCTAAAGCCATCATAATAATTCACAATTTGCTCTTCGCTTAAAAAAACAGGTAAACATTGTTCCTGATCGAGCAATGTTGTTATTTCGGCTGCTTCTTTTTTTGTTTCCGGAGTAATGCCGGGCCAGCCAATCCAAACACTGTCGTTTCCTTTGTGATATGATTTTAACCCTGTGGCGAGTCCGCCTGCACTAGGTGTCAATTTTAAATTTTTTTCTGATTTTTCGATACTGACCGGCAATCGGTTCGAGGCAATTATTAATCTACTCATGATAGTTTCTATAGAAATTATAATTAGTGCAAATTTACGCAATTTCTTGCAAATCAGCATGCCGTGCACTTTAAATAAACATAAAATTACCCATTTTGTATTGATGCCATTTGGCGTACCCGTATAATTAGTTTAATTTTGTTCGCATAGAAACTAAAATGAATACAGATGAGGAGTTCATTAACAAAGGAGCAAGTGGCGCAGGCAGTAATCGCGCAAATGGAAGAATACAATGATGGCTTAAAAGTTGAAACAAAACTTTTTGAAAATTATAAGTCTCCGGACAAAGTGATCTGGAAATCAAATGATTTAGGTTTTTGGCCGGACATAAAGATGGTTGAAAAGGATGGCACGCTAAAACTATATGAGATTGAACTGGAAGATAAAATTAACGCAGATAAGTGGCGTTTGTTCTCCATGTATGCCAAAATGCAAAAAGGAGAATTTACGGTTATTGTTCCGGAATACATGATTGGTCGTGTTGAAACCATTTTTACTGAAAGGAATTTCAAAAATATAAAATTGATGTTCGTTCCCAATTAACGAAGTATTGAAACTTAAAAGTATAAAATATGATATTTGATAATACACAACAAGCTATAGCTAATCGGATAGATGATGAACCTCGAATTTCGAGTTGGAAAGATTGGCGCTGGCAAATGAAACATTCAATAAAATCGGTTGATAAGTTTGAACAATTGACTGGGATTAAATTTAATGAAAGTGAGAAATCAAAACTGAAAACTACTTTCGATAAATTTCCTCTCTCAATTACACCTTACTATTTGTCGTTAATTGATAAGGAAAATTATAGAAACGATCCGGTTTTTAAGCAGTCGTTTGGTGGGATAGAAGAGTTGACAACCTTGAAATCAGAGTTGGAGGATCCTCTTTCCGAAGACACAGACAGCCCGGTTGAGGGAATTACGCATCGTTATCCCGACCGGGTACTATTTCATGTAAGTAATATTTGTTCCATGTATTGTCGTCATTGTACGCGTAAGCGTAAGGTGGGCGATATTGACTTTGTTCCTTCAAAAGATCAACTTCAAATTGGTATAAAATACATTGCTGAAAACCCACAGGTACGCGATGTTTTACTTTCAGGAGGTGATCCGTTTATGTTGCCCGATTCAAAAATTGATTGGCTGTTGTCGGAAATAAGTAAAATCCCACATGTCGAAATTATTCGAATCGGAACTCGGATGCCGGTTGTTTTACCTTACCGTATAACAGATAATTTAGTTTCTATCCTCAAAAAATACCAACCACTTTGGATTAATACACACTTTAATCATCCCAATGAAATAACTGCCTCGGCAAAAGAAGCACTGGCAAAATTAGCTGATGGCGGATTTCCCTTAGGGAACCAATCGGTGTTGCTGGCCGATGTAAATGATTGTCCGAGAATAATGAAATCGTTGCTACACGAATTAGTTCAAAATCGTGTGCGGCCTTACTATCTTTATCAGTGTGATTTGTCGGAAGGATTATCGCATTTTAGAACTCCGATTGGAAAGGGTATTGAAATAATGGAAAGCTTAATTGGACATACAAGTGGTTTTGCGCGCCCAACCTATGTGATTGATGCACCAGGTGGTGGAGGTAAAATTCCGGTAATGCCCAATTATATTATCTCGTGGTCGACCAATAAAGTGGTGCTTCGAAATTATGAGGGGGTAATTACTACGTACAAAGAACCCGATAGTTACGAACCTAAAATGTGCGACCGCGATTGCGAACAGTGTAATTTAGATTTGAAGATTGGGAATGTGGATGAATCGGAGGCAATTGGAATTGAGAAGCTATTGTCGAACAGAGATGATTCTATTTCACTGGTTCCGGAAGACAACGAACGTATTCTAAGAAGGGAAGAGAATGCAGGATAAGATTGAAAAAATTGGACATGGAACAATAATACAGCATGGGGAAGTAAATAAACGCGTGTATTTAATAAAACTTGATAAAAGAGATTGTCCTGATGTTATTGAGCAGATAAATACATTGGCGCGGTCAAATAATTACTCAAAGATATTTTGCAAAATTCCACAGCACTTAGCCCCGGTTTTTTTAGCCAATGGTTTTTTTGTGGAGGGACAAATTCCCGGGTTTTACATGGGATCTGAAGCTGCTTTTTTTGTTTCAAAGTTTTTAAACTCAGATCGATTGTTAAATATTGAAAATGAAAATTTGTACAAGCTCAGCACTTTGTTGACTGATGTTAAGCCCTTGAATAGAACGAAACTAAAATTAGATAATGATTCCAGATTGCTTAAAATGACGAATCAAGATTTGGAGCAGATTACAACTATTTATAAGGAAGTATTTGCAAGTTATCCTTTTCCAATCCACGATGCGAATTACATAGCTGAAACTATGAAAAATAATGTTCAGTATTTTGGAATAGAAAAAAGAGGGAAACTGGTTGCGTTAGCGTCGGCTGAGTTGGACAAAGAAAGTCAGAATGCCGAAATGACAGATTTTGCTACCCTGCCAGTGGCTCGTGGGCAAAATCTGTCGGTGTTACTATTAAAAGCAATGGAAACTGAAATGGAAGCACAAGGGATTAAAACCTTATATACCATTGCACGCCTAAAATCCGTGGGGATGAATAAAACTTTTATCAGGCAAAATTACATTTATTCGGGCACTTTAATTAAGAACACAAATATCTCAGGAAGTATTGAAAGTATGAACGTTTATTACAAATCCATATAATATGAGTTTAGGAAATAGATGCAAGTTTGCCAAAGAATGTGAAGTATTTCAAGGCAAAAAAATAATTAGTGAAACTCCATTACCAATTTTCCGAAACGTGTTTTGTAACCGAGGAATAAAAGGGTGGAAGAATTGTGAGAAATATAATGAATTATCAAGTTTCGAATTGAAAAAAAATTATGAATTCAAAAGATAAGATCGACATTCAGAAAATTAATAACTCCCGGGAGAAGGAAATTTTAATGTATTTAGATCAAGAGGGAAAAAGTATTTATGGAGAAATAATTAGAAACCTTCAATTGTCTGCCACAAAAGGACAAGAAGCCATTTATTCGTTAATGAATAAAGGACTAATAAGGCACAGAGTCAATTCAACTTTTATTGAATTAAATGTTGAGTTGACTTAATGAATTGGATTGATCTTTCAATTTTTGGTGTTTATTTGATTGCCATGTTGGGCGTTGGCTTTTATTTTATGGGAAAGAATAAAAGCACAGAAGATTATTTTGTAGGAGGTCGAAAATTAACAAGTTGGCACATTGGTTTATCTGTTGTGGCAACTGATGTTGGTGGTGGTTTTTCAATTGGGCTTGGTGGTCTGGGATTTACAATGGGATTGTCGGGTAGCTGGCTTCTGTTTACCGGATTAATGGGGGCGTGGTTAAGTGGGGTATTATTAATACCTAAAGTGGCTAACTTAGCTCGGGAAAAGAGTTTTCTTTCCTTTCCGCAGTTTTTAGACCATATTTTCGATAAGCGAGTGGCACTTTTAGCAGGCGTAATTTCAGCCATTGGTTATTTGGGATTTACCAGTTCGCAAATATTG
>JBFFMM010000042.1:0-17186 GCA_041554075.1 Draconibacterium sp.
ATACATACAGCTATACAAAACATTTTTACACGACCGAATAGCTTTGTCTGGCTATTTTTACAACAGGTTTTTAGAAGAGATCAAAAATAGTAAAGATGTACTTCTAAACACGGTACAATAAAACTTAGGAACTTCATCCGATTTAAACTTTTCAGAATGAAAAAGAGCAAGATGGCATCCATTGCAATTCACCTCGATTCAATAACTCGTATATATTCAATATACTGGTTAGTTTCAAATCAATTTTCTAAGAATTTTATTGACAGAAATTGCTGAACGATTTAGGAAAATACTTCCGAAGTTTTAACAGTAATTTATAAAAATTGAGCGGATAGATTTTTTATAAGTTTGAGTGACTTCGGGCGGGCATAATAGATGTCTGCCTGAAGTTTTACTTTTATAAAGATCAAACAGAAATAAAGTATGACAACAGCAATAAAATATTTTAGTACGCTTTTATTGATCATTTCAATAGTTGCCTGTGGGAGTTCGGATGAGGAGCCAACTCCTTTAATTACTGAATTGGCTGCTTCGCCAACAGCGCTTACGTTTGATGTAGCCGGTGGCAATGAAACTGTTTCGGTAAGTAGTAATTCTACATGGTCGGTACGTAGTTCCGAAGTCTGGTGTCGTACTTCCATTCAAACCTCAAAAGCGAATGCAACGATTACAATTTCAGCTGATAAAAATTATAGCAAAGATGAACGTTCTGCTGTAATAACTATTTCGGCTGCAGATGCGGATGATGTAACGATTTCAGTTACTCAGGCAAAAAAAGTAGTGGATCCAAAATATGTAGATTATATTGAGCCAGATAATACAGGCATGGAAAGTGATGCAAAAGTACTTGCTTCAAAAATGTCCCTGGGTTGGAATATTGGAAATACGTTGGAGGCCATTGGCGGCGAAACTGCCTGGGGAAATCCAAAAGTGAGCAACGAATTGGTGCAGGCAGTAAAAGCAGCCGGTTTTAACGCCATTCGAATACCTTGTGCCTGGAACCAGTATCTCGAAGAAGACGAAATGTATTTTGCGATAAAAGAATCGTGGTTGGAGCGGGTTGCCGAAGTTGTTGATTATTGCGTGGATAATGATGTATTTGTAATTTTAAATATTCACTGGGATGGTGGATGGATGGAAAACAACTGCACAAATGACAAACAAGTAGCTGTGAATAAAAAACTGGCCGCTATTTGGGAACAGATTGCTATACATTTCCGCGATTACGACGAGCATTTACTATTTGCCGGTGCAAACGAACCCAATGTAGATAATAGTGAAGAAGCAGGCGTTTTGGCTGCACACATGCAAACTTTTGTTGATGTTGTGCGTACCACAGGTGGGCGCAATGCTTATCGTAATCTTGTTGTACAAGCACCTTCAACTGATGTTGATAAAGCTGCATCGTGGATGACTGTGCCAAAAGACGCTATGGCTAATCGTTTGTTTGCCGAAGTACATTATTATACGCCCTGGCAGTTTTGCGGATTGGAAGAGGACGCCGATTGGGGAGATATGTATTATTTTTGGGGAGCAGCTAATCATATAGAAGGAGGAGAAAAACGTTATTCCACACAATTCGAAGAAAATTATTTGGCCGGACAATTTCAGAAAATGAAAACGAAATTGGTTGATAAAGGTGTTCCTGTAATTCTTGGTGAATTTGGAGCTATGCACCGGATACTTTTAGAGGGCGATGAGTGGCAAAAAAAACATGACGAATCGCGTGCCTACTTTTTTGAAAAGGTGACGGAAGAGGCAAAAAATCATGGACTGATTCCTTTCTTTTGGGACAATGGTAGCGGTATCTTTAACCGCAGTACTAATTTGATTAAAGATCAGAAAGCCTACGATGGATTAATAAAAGGAGCTACCAATGGCGTTTATCCTTTTTAAGAAAAGGCGGTGTATTAAGAATAGAAATCAAAAATCAAAATAAACAAATGAGAAAATTAATTGCCATTTTATTGATAACCCTTTGTGGTTTATCATGTACGCAAAAACAATGGGAAACAACTTCTGAGGGAGTGGTTATTTATCCCACAAATCCTGCCGAAAATTCGGCTCAGGTAATTCAAATAACTCCGCTTGGCGAAGAAATAATAAAAGTTTCGGCAAGTGCGACTAAAACCTTCAGCGATGCCGAGAGTCTGGTTGTTCTTTCTGAAATAGAACCTGTAAAATTTAGTATTGAAGAAAAGGACGATTTGCTGATAATTTCCACTTCAAAAACTAAAGTTATGGTATCGACTATAACAGGTGAAGTTGACTTTGCTGACGAAAATGGCAAACCTATTCTGGAAGAAAAAGAAAATGGTGGGAAAAACTTAACTCCTATGGAAGTTGAAGGTGAAAAAGGATATTCTATTCAACAGGTATTCGAGTCGTCGGAAGATGAAGCCATTTATGGTTTAGGGCAGCACCAGGCCAACGAAATGAATTACAAAGGAAAAAACGAAGAGCTTTTTCAATACAACACTAAAGTTTCGGTACCATTTGTTGTATCGAATAAAAACTATGGAATTCTTTGGGACAATTATTCATTCTCACGTTTTGGCGATCCTCGTCCGTATGGTCAGATAAATCAGTTAAAACTGTATGGAAAAGATGGAAATGAAGGAGGATTTACAGCAACTTACATCGACGATACAAAGTCGGGTCATGTTTTTGTTGAAAGACAGGAAGCAACAATTGATTACGAAAATCTGGAAACCATTAAAAATTTTCCCGCTGATTTTAGCTTCGATCGTGCACAAATTAACTGGGAAGGTAAAATGGAAGCAAGTGAAGATGGTGTATTTAACTTTTTATTGTATTATGCCGGATACACCAAAATCTGGATCGACGGGGAATTAATGGTTGACAAATGGCGTACTGCATGGAATCCATCGGTAGCCAAATTTCCGGTAGATATGAAAAAAGGCCAAAAATACGACGTTAAACTGGAATGGATTCCGGATGGCGGCGTTTCTTATATTGGTTTAAAAGTTCTTTCTCCGCGCGATCAGGAAGAACAGAATCGAATTTCTTTTTATTCAGAAATGGGTGATCAGATTAACTATTATTTTTTGAAAGGAAACTCGATGGATGATGTGATTAAAGGATATCGTACCTTAACCGGAAAAGCACAGGTAATGCCCAAGTGGGCGATGGGTTTCTGGCAAAGTCGCGAGCGTTACAAAACACAGGAGGAGTTGGAAAGTACATTGGCAGAATTCAGAAAAAGACACATCCCTATTGATAATATTGTACAAGACTGGTCGTATTGGAAAGTAGATGACTGGGGAAGTCACGATTTTGATGAAACACGTTTTCCTGATGTAGAAGGAATGGTAAAAAATGTACACGATAACCACGCACGTATTATGATTTCAGTGTGGCCAAAATTCTATTTGGGTACCGAACATTACAAGCAGTTTGACGAAAAGGGATGGATGTACCAACAAGCCATAAAAGACAGTATTCGCGACTGGATTTACCCCGGTTATATTGGTTCGTTTTACGATGCCTACAATGCCGATGCCCGTACACTTTTTTGGAAACAGATTGATTCGAAATTGTACACAAAGGGTTTTGATGCCTGGTGGTTAGATGCAACCGAACCCGATATTTTATCGAATGCCAGCGTTGATTATCGCAAAAAATTAATGAATCCAACCGCTTTGGGAAGCTCTACAAAATATTTTAATGCTTTTGCGCTTATGAATGCTAAAGGTATTTACGAAGGGCAACGTGAGGAAAATCCAGACGACAGGGTATTTATTTTAACACGTTCAGGTTTTGCAGGTATGCAACGTTACGGAACAACAACCTGGAGTGGCGATATTGGTACGTGTTGGGAAGATATGGAAGCACAGATTCCTGCAGGAATAAACTTCTCAATGTCGGGATTACCATACTGGACAATGGATATTGGTGGTTTTAGTGTGCAAAAGAAATTTGAAAGAGCGAAAGAGGGAAGCGAAGAAATGGCCGAGTGGCGCGAATTGAACACTCGTTGGTATCAGTATGGCGCTTTTGTTCCACTGTTCAGAGTACATGGTCAGTTTCCGTTCCGCGAAATTTATAATTTGGCACCTGAAACGCATCCGGCCTATAAATCGATGTTGTATTACAACAAATTACGTTACCGTTTAATGCCGTATATTTATAGTTTAACGGGTGCAGTTTATCACAACGATTATACAATTATGCGTGGTCTGGCAATGGATTTTCCATCCGACAAACGTGTATTAAATATTCACGATCAATATTTGTTTGGATCGTCGTTAATGGTTTGTCCTGTTTATCATTACAAAGAGCGCAACCGCGATGTGTATTTCCCAAACAACGGAGGTTGGTACGACATTTACTCAGGAAAATACATTGCCGGAGGTCAGAAACTTAATGTAGAAGCGCCCTACGAACGTATGCCTCTGTTTGTTCGCGAAGGTTCAATACTACCGGTAGGGCCTGAAATTGAATACACTGCTCAGGAAACCGATGCACCAATTGATTTATTTGTATATACCGGGAAAGATGCATCTTTTGAATTATACGGAGATGAAGGAAGCAATTACGATTACGAGAAAGGTGCTTTCTCCATTATTCCTGTTAGTTGGAACGAAGCAACAGGCGAACTAACCATTGGAAAACGCCAGGGCGAATACGATGGAATGGCAAAAGAGCAGGCTTTCAGAGTTGTATTTATTTCGAAAACAAATGCGGTTTCTATCGACAGAAAAGTTAGTTCAGAAAAATTAAAATACACAGGAGAAGAGTTAAAAGTTAGTTTATAACAGTTGAACTTTGAAAATGAAGAGCAAAATAATAGTTGGGTTAATTCTGGCAGTATTTGGTTTTAACATTGCTACTGCACAGAATATAACGGAGATGGATAAAAAGATTGAAAAAATTCTTTCGCAGCTTACGCTGGAAGAAAAAGTGGCTTTGTGCCATGCTCAGTCGAAATTTAGCTCGCCGGGAGTTCCGCGTTTAGGAATACCTGAGATATGGATGTCAGACGGACCACACGGCGTTCGTGGTGAAATTAACTGGGACAACTGGGGATATGCAGGCTGGACCAACGATTCAATTACCGCCTTCCCTGCGCTTACAGCATTGGCGGCAACATTTAATCCGGACTTAGCATATGAATATGGTTTTGCCTTGGGTGAAGAGGCTCGTTACCGCAAAAAAGATATCATTCTAGGTCCGGGAGTAAATATTTACCGCACACCATTAAATGGAAGAAACTTTGAATACATGGGAGAAGATCCTTTCCTGGCTTCAACAATGGTAGTTCCTTATATTAAAGGTGTTCAAAAGAATGGTGTTTCGGCTTGTGTAAAACATTTTGCTCTGAATAACCAGGAAAAATGGCGTGGACACATCAGTGTAAACTTAAGCGACAGGGCGCTCCACGAAATTTATTTGCCTGCTTTTAAGGCTGCTGTTCAGCAAGGAGAAGTTTGGTCGGTTATGGGAGCCTACAACAAGTTAAGAGGACAGCACACTACACATCACGAACTTCTGATAAATAAAATTTTAAAGGGCGACTGGGATTATGATGGCGTACTAATTACCGATTGGGGAAGTGCACATGATACCAAAGAAGCTGCTAACAATGGTTTAGATATTGAAATGGGAAGTTGGACCAATGGTTTAACGGCTTCGCAAGATTTTGCATACGACGATTATTATTTGGCCAAACCTTTCCTTGAGATGCTAAAAAGCGGCGAGATTGAAGAAGAAATTGTGGATGATAAAGTTCGACGTATTCTCCGTTTAATGTTTCGTACAAATATGAATTCGAATCGCAATACCGGCAGAATGAACAATCAAGAGCATCATGATGTGGCGCGGGCAGTGGCAACCGAAGGAATTGTATTGCTAAAAAATGATGAACAGTTTTTTCCAATAGATCCAACTAAAAAACTAAAAATTGCGGTTATTGGCGAAAATGCCACACGTTCGATGACAGTGGGTGGTGGTTCTTCAGAACTAAAAGCGGAATACGAAATTTCTCCATTGGAAGGAATAAAAGCACGTTTTAAAAATGCTTCCATTGTTTATGCAATGGGTTATGCTTCGGGACCTTCAGCATATGGACGCGAAATTCCTTCGAAATATGATGCTGACGAATTAAGAAATGAGGCGGTTGAAACGGCTAAAAATGCAGATGTAGTTTTATATGTGGGTGGATTAAACAAAAACCATTTTCAGGATTGTGAAGGAGCCGACCGTAAAAGTTATGGACTTCCATTCGAGCAAGATGAATTGATAAAAGAATTGGTGGAGGCAAATCCAAATATTGGTGTTGTTCTGATTAGCGGGAATGCCGTTGAAATGCCCTGGCTTGAAAATGTAAAAGGATTGATGCAGGCCTGGTATTTAGGAAGCGATGCGGGTTATGCCATTGCCGATGTGGTGAGTGGAGACAAAAATCCATCGGGGAAATTACCTTTTACCTTTCCGGTTAAGCTGGAACATAATGCTGCACATTATTTTGGTGAATTATCGTATCCCGGCGATAGCATCGATCAGTATTATAAAGAGGATATTTTGGTAGGATACCGTTGGCACGAGACCAAAAAAATTGTACCACAGTTTGCCTTTGGTTATGGACTTTCCTACAGTACATTCAATTTGTCAGATATAAATACCGATAAGAAAAACTATCACTCAGGTGATAAAATTACGGTAAGTTGTTCTGTTCAAAATACCGGAGATGTTGTCGGTGCCGAAGTTGTTCAGGTTTATATTGGCAAACCCAATTCGGAAGTGGATAGAGCTATTAAAGAGCTGAAAGGGTTTAAGAAGGTAGAAGTAGCTTCAAACAATTCGGAACAAGTGACTGTGACCATTGATGTTGATAAACTGGCCTATTACAATGCAACAACAGCAAATTGGGAACTCGAAAAGGGCGATTATTTCGTTTATGTTGGAAATGCCTCGAATAAGATTGCAAAAAAATTAAAAATAAACATTGAATAAAAAACACCTCTTTCTTTGGGTGCTTTTACACTCGAAAAAAGAGGTGTAGAAAGATATTACACAGAGCAAAGTTTAGTATAGTAAAGTTAGGTAAAGCAGCGATTTTGATTTTATTTCAAAATCCTGCTTTTTTATTCTATTTTTACTCAGAAACAATAATTTTATCTGACATCTGTTTTGGATTGTGTAATTAATTAATGAGTAAAAATTTAAACAAAACGTATATAAAATCGGTAGTATTAGTCTTATTCATTTGCTTCACATTTGTTACTAATTCTATTGCCACTTCGCTTTCCGAGAACCAGTATAAGTTTATGCACATCGACGTAAACGACGGTCTTTCGAATAATGAGGTACATTCTATTTTAAAAGATAAAAATGGTTTTATGTGGTTTGGTACATCGCGGGGATTAAACCGTTTTGATGGTACAAAATTTAAACTTTTTAAACATAATATTGAGGATAAGTCTTCAATACCCTTTAACAGCATCGATTTTTTGTTCGAAGACACTGATAGTAATATTTGGATTCGGTCGGTGAATGATTTTGTTGTTTTTAATGCTGAACTTGAATCTTTTTCTTCTCCCGGTAATTTTTATAAGAACACAAATATCCCTTTAACCGGACTACAAAACTTATATACCGACCACCAAAATAATCTTTGGTTTTTAAATCAAAATTCTAAAATATACAAATTCAGTTTTGCTGATGAAAGTGTTGATTCCATTCAATTTAATCCCATACTAAAAGGAGTTTGGAGTAATTATTTAAATGATATTAAGGAAGATTCAAAGAATACATTCTGGGCGGTATCAAATGCGGGAGAGCTGGTAAATTTTAATCCCGAATCGCATGAAGTTCTTACTCACATTCAATTGGATATCGATTATCAGAATCAAACCAACAATTTTAAATTGTTTATCGACAAAGATGATGATGTTTGGATCTATTCACCCCGGCAACCTTACGGTATATTTTATTTAAAATCAGGAACGAGTACAATAGATAATTTTAAGGAAAATTCATCAACGCTACAATTAAATAATGCTTTTGTTTCAGCTGTTGAACAAGATGACGAAGGAAAAATATGGATTGCAACTGATCATGGTGGCATTAATATTCTGGATAAAAAAAATCGTTCAATTGTGTATTTACAGAGTAATCGAGAGAATGATTACTCGCTGGCACAAAACAGTGTAACTTGCCTGTACAAAGATCAGGAAGGAATTATTTGGGCAGGGACATTTAAAAAGGGTGTAAGTTATTACCACAAAAATCTTATTCGTTTTGAGCATTTTAAACAGATGCCTTCCGTTCCCAATAGTCTTCCGTTTAACGATGTGAACTGTTTTGCTGAAGACGACAAAGGAAATTTGTGGATTGGTACAAATGGAGGCGGATTGATATACTTCGACCGCCATAAAAATTCCTATCAAACCTTTTTACACGATCCTGCTGATGCGCAAAGTTTAGCCAGTAATATTATTGTTTCTCTATTTATCGACGATGATAAACAGTTGTGGATAGGAATGTATTTTGGAGGTCTCGATCGTTTTGACGGTCGAAAATTTTATCATCACAAACATAATCCTGAAGACCCAACAACAATTGCCGACGACCGTGTTTGGGAAATTATGGAGGATTCGAGAAAGAACTTATGGGTAGGTACATTAAATGGAGGACTAAATCTTTTTGATCGGAAAAAGGAACTGTTTTATCATTACTGTCCAGACGAAATGAATTCAGTGGGGTCCAACTTTGTAATTTCAATTATCGAAGATTCTGAAAATAACTTATGGATTGGTACAAGCGATGGCCTTGATTTTTTAAATCTAACAACCAAACAATTTAAACATTTTGCTCCCGAACCTGGAGTTCGCGGGAAACTTAGTAATAAAAACGTGATTGATCTTCATGAAGATAGTCACGGATTATTATGGCTGGCTACTAGCGAAGGATTAAATATTTATAGCAAAATGGAAAATTCCTTTCGGCTTTTAACGGAAAGTGATGGATTGCCCGATTCAAATATTAAAACCATTCTCGAAGATCAGCAAGGAACACTTTGGATTTCTACAACAAACGGAATTTCAAGAATAAGAATTTCCAATTATTCGGAGGGTTCAAAACTGAATAATTTGCTTTTCGATATTGTAAACTACAATAAAATGGACGGTCTTCAGGGAAAAGAATTTAACGAGAAGGCGGCCTATCGAATGCGTTCGGGCGAAATAGTGTTTGGAGGAGCAAATGGATTTAATCTGTTTACACCAGAAACTCTAGACGAAAATATGCCTGAAAACAGAATTGTGCTTACCAACTTTATGGTTTTTAATCAGGATGTAAAAGTCGGCGATCCTTTTAGAAACCGGGTTGTTCTGAACAAGTCAATTATCTCGCAAAAAGAAATCACACTTAGTCACAAAGAAAATGTGTTCTCATTTGAATTTGCGGCTCTAAATTTTTTCCATCCCGAAAAAAACAGTTTCGAATACCGCCTCGATGGATTTAATACCGACTGGTTACAAGTTGAGGCAGATAAGGACATTACATTTACCAATTTAGATGCCGGTGATTATTGGTTGCGAATCCGGGTTTCCAATGATGGAAGAATTTGGAAAGAAATCAAGCAGCCACTCAAGATTGTGATATTGCCTCCTTTCTGGAGAAGCACAGCTGCTTTTATCATCTATTTTTTACTTATTGTTACTTTTTTATTTGCAGTCAGACGGATGATTTTGGAAAGGCAACGACTAAAATTAGAGGCTGAACGCGAACATCTGGAAGCAGAACGAATTCAGCAGGTTGACGCTTTAAAAACAAGATTTTTTACAAATATAAGCCATGAATTCAGAACGCCGCTAACCTTAATTCTTACTCCTCTTGAAAAAATGCTTTCTGGAAAAATTGATGACGAGTACAAAAGTCATCTAGTATTGGTTCATCGAAACGCCCGCCGTTTACTTTCCATGGTAAATCAATTACTGGATTTCAGAAAAATGGAAGTACAGAAAATTGAAGCAAAACCAACATGGGGAGATATCCTAGTTTTTGCGCAAGAAATTGGGGAAACTTTTCAAGATTTGGCTGAAAATAAACAAATTACTTACACTTTTTTAGCCAAAGAAAAGAGTTTGTTTACCTATTTCGATCAGGATAAATTGGAGAAAATTCTGTCTAATCTATTGTCGAATGCCTATAAGTTTACTCCTGAAAAAGGTGAGATTAGTTTGTCTGTCGAGATTGATAAAAACGAAACGGAGCAAGGTTTAGGGAAAAATGGAACGGTAATTTTTACCGTAAAAGATAATGGAATAGGCATTCCGCGTGAAAAGCAATATAAAATATTCGATCGTTTTTATCAGGATGAATTACCCGAAACGTTTGTAAGTCAGGGGAGTGGTATAGGACTTTCTATGGTAAATGAATATGTTGGAATTTTAGGGGGATCAATTCATGTTGAGAGCGAAATTCAAAAAGGCAGCTCGTTTATCGTTCGCATTCCGGTACAGATTTTTTCTGAAAAAGAAGTAACCGAAAAAGAATCTTTGGCGCCGGAGCCACAAAAACAAGTTCGCTTAAATTTTAAATCAAAAGCGGATGATCCGATTTACGATAACGAAAAGAAAACCATTTTGTTGGTAGAAGACAATCCCGATTTTCGATTTTATTTAAAAGATAATTTTAAAAACAAGTACAATATTGTAGAGGCAGCAAATGGAAAAGAAGGCTGGAAACAGGTCTTGAAACATTTACCCGATTTAGTGGTTAGCGATGTGATGATGCCGCAAATGAATGGGGTGGAACTCTGCAGTAAGCTAAAAGGAGACGGTCGTACTTCACACATACCTGTAATTTTATTAACGGCAAAAGTGGAAACTGAAGCCACTTTGGAAGGGTATAGCTCGGGTGCCGATGATTACATTTCCAAACCTTTCGATTTTCGAATTCTGGAATCGCGCATTGAAAACATTACTATTTCGCGACAAAAATTGCAACAAACTTATCAGGCCATGTTGGGGCTTAATCCTGAAAAAATTGAGGTGACATCACTGGATGAAAAGTTCATTCAAAAGGCACTTAAAATTGTTGAAGTGAATATGGAAAATGCCTCATTTTCGGTGGAAGATATGGCAGCAGAATTGGCGATGAGCCGTGTAAGTTTGTATAAAAAATTATTGTCGTTAACCCAAAAAACTCCGGTAGAATTTATACGCATTATTCGTTTAAAACGCGCTGCCGACTTAATGGAAAACAGCCAGAGTTCAGTTTCTGAAATTGCTTATAAAGTTGGTTTTAACAGCCCGCGGTATTTTTCAAAATATTTTAAAGAATTTTACAACGAATTGCCATCCGATTACATCAAAAAACATCGACGTAAAAACGAAGGATTTACAATCTAAGGAAGATATTATTTATTCCTGTAGCGTTTTTGCAATTATTCCAGCCATAACTTTTGCCGCTTTTTCATTGGGATGAATGGCATCAGGAAAATTACTGCCCTGATTTTGCATGGTTCGGTACAGGTCGATAACAGGTAAATTATTTTTTTCAGCCAGCTTGTTAATTATGGGAATTATACCATTAACAACTGTTGAATCGTTAATGCCCCACTTTGTTTCGAACACTGGAACCGGAAGGCACAGATACATTTTGGGATGCGTTGGAATGGTTTTAAACGTATCAATCAAAGCCTGGTAGTCTGCTTCGTAGTGGACTGCATTCCAATTTTGCAGTTTGGTATCGTTGGTGCCCAATTTAATGACAATAATGTCAGGATGATAACTAAAAACATTCGAAAACTCTTTACAAATCCAATACGGAAAATCGCCCTTTTTTTGAAGTGTTGTAGCGCTCCTTCCTGAGTTTAAAACCGAATAGTCTGCTCCGAGAATACTGTCTAACACCACAGGATAAGCTGTTTTGCTTTGTACGGCCAGTCCGTAGCCCTCGGTAATACTGTCGCCAACACACGCAATTTTAGTTACAGGTTGCGTACACGAAGTGGCGATTAAAAGAAGTGCTAAAACAAAAAGAAATATGTTTTTCATAAGATTAAATTGGATGTAATATTCTGTTATTCGCTCCAAACCAATACACCTGCCGGGCCTATTATTTTTTCGCCTACAAATATTTTCGCATTATCCGGAATTTCTATGGTATAATCATCCGATGAGTAATTAACGGCAACATAAAATCCGTTTCGCCAATACACATAAATTCCTTCTGGGTAATTTTCGATTTTAACACCCGCGTCCAAATACATTTTTCGAAGAACGTTTTTTTCTAGCTCCGAATCATCCGTGTCAACACCAACATAAATTACTGAACCTTTTCCGATTTTATGCTGAACAACTGCCGGTGTTTCTGCATAAAACTGATTGCTGTATCTGGCAAGTACTTTTGTTTCAGGTTTGGGCTGTAATAAATCGGCCCAATTATTCCAATTGTAAGTTTTATTGTCCATGGTAATGTGCCCCTGTACATCTCCGGGTAACATATCTGTATTGGTAATAACGGAACCAATTAAATTCGAAATTGGTGCTGCTGTTTCAGCTTCCCAAAAATGACCATCGCGGTTTTTGGTTGCTGTTCGGCACGTTACAAGCAAATGACCTCCTTCTTGAACATAGTTTGTCCATTTATCAATCAAGGCAGAGTCCGCCAATTCGTAGGCCGGAATAATTACAAAATTGTATGATTTTAGATCGGCTGTTTCAGAAACAATATCGACAGGAGCTCCAAAGGAGTTTAGTATTTCCTGGTATTTCCCCGGAAAATTCCATGCATCCCATTGCCAGGTTTGTTTTTGTCGGCTCATGGACCAATAGTTTTCATGGTTCCACAATAGTGCAGTTTTTCGGGAAGCAATTTTCTTAGGTATTTCTGCGCTGGCAGTATTAGCCTCTCGTAGTTTTTTTAGTTCCGCCATAAATTGCACATAATCTTTTCCGCCTTGCGAAGGAGTAACTCCATCGGTCTTTACTATTGCTGCATGGTATTGCTCGGTACTGTAATTTATTTGTCTGAAACGATAGGAACAGGCTAACGAACTGCCGGCTGCAAAGTTATGCCACAACCACATTTTTATTGTACCCGGTAATAACATTGGATTTACATTTCCCCAGTTTACGCTTCCGGGTTGAAGTTCCAAAATTCCTGTAACACCTGTTATATTCCGGTAATAGTCGTTTGCAAAAGAAATTAGTCTGCTGTTTCCTAAACGAAAACCCTGACTGCCAATGTTATGTTGCCCCGCATTTGGATAAGCGGTGAAGGTGGCAAAATCGAGCATTTTTGTACGTGTTGGGTCTGCGCCCTGACAAACCGCTGTGTAATTGGTAGTAATGTATTGCTTTTCAGAAATATGATTTCTCAAAGTTGCTGCTTGAAAGTCAAGAAATTCTGCTTGTGCATCGGCCGAATATCGTTTAAAATCGAGTATGGCTGATGGATTATTTCCCCACCAGCCCACTAGACTTGTATTGGGTATAATTATCTGGTCGAAACTATTGTACCACTGACTCCAGAATGCATTTCCCCAAGCCATATTAAGGTCGTAAATACTCTGGTATTTATTTTTAAGCCACAAACGAAAAGCTTCCTGAGAGGAAGGGCTAAAATCCGCTTTGGCATCGGGCTCATTATCCAGTTGCCAGCCCACAACACTTGGGTCTTGTCCATATCTTTCTGCCATTTTGTTTACAATTCGCTCAACAAAGTTTCGGTAGGTAGGATTAACTATTGAGCCTAAACCACGCGTACCGTGTTCTTTACGAATGTAATCACCATTCATTACAAAGGTTTCGGGATAATCGTGACGCATCCAGGCAGGCGTGGTGGCGCTGGGAGTACACAACAGCACTTTTAAATCGTACTTTTTGCAAAGAGAAATGGCTTTGTCGAGCCAATCAAAATTAAACTGACCTTCTTCCGGTTCCATTATAAACCAGGCAAATTCAGCCATATGAACAAATTCAAAGCCCATTTCAGCGATATGTTTTATATCTCGTTCCCATTGAGTAGAGTCCCAGTGTTCCGGATAATAATAGATACCCACTGTCATGAGGTCTTTTTCGGGGAAAAACTTTTTGGCTTCCTGTGCCTGAATATTTGAAGAAAAAACAGCAATAAAAATGATACTAAGTTGTAGAATGAATCTGTTCATAAATTACCTTTTATTCGATTTGTTTTACAGTTCTCAAAATTAATGATAACCGCACATTTTTATAGTAGCAGATGTTAATTTCAGGTGTATCAAATGTTGTTTTTACTCTTAAATGTAATTCAACAACAAAATGGCAGGATTAACATGGATCTAATTTAGACAGGAAATACAAGTTGTTGGAAATCTGTATCTTTTATATTGCTGTTTTATAAAAACATACGAAGTGTCCCGCAAACTGGGACAAATTGCCTCTGTAAACTGGACAATACTTTTTACTTTTGTACATCTTAATTACTAATATTTATCAGCTTGAAACCAGTAGGCATTTAATAAGTCAGGATAAGATTATTATTGTGTCAACCCGGTGACAAGTCGAGTAACAAATCTAACAGTTAGAAAAATGAAATTATCAGCCGTATTCTTCTTAATCTTTATTCTTGCAAGTTGTTCTTCGTCGCAAAAGAAAACTGAAAATAACGAAATTCCTGTATTATGGAGTGTGCAGTTAAGCGATGCCGTTATGGAGCGTTATGATAGTTTAATCTATTATAATGATAATACCCCCAAATATGGATATGATTATGCCTTTTTAGGTTCAGCAATTGATCAATTGGGTGAAAATGATCAGAAATATTCTGATTACATGAAGGCTTACATCGATTATTTTGTGCAGGAAGATGGAACAATTAATGGATATAAATTAAACGATTATAATATCGACAGGATTCGACCGGGATTAAATATGCTGGAGTTATACCAACGAACTGGAGATGAAAAATATAAAATAGCCATTGAAACTTTGGTAAAACAGGCGGAAGGACAGCCCAAAACCAATTCAGGCGGTTTTTGGCACAAAAAAATCTATCCGCACCAAATGTGGCTCGATGGACTTTACATGGCTTCGCCATTTTTAGCACGATACGCACACGATTTTAACCAGCCCCAGTGGTTTGATGAAGTTACATTTCAGATTAAAGAAGTATATAAACACACCCTGGATAAAAATACAGGTTTAGTATATCACGCGTGGGACGAGAGCAAAGAGCAGCGCTGGTGTAATCCTGAAACCGGTCAGTCGAAACATTTTTGGAGTCGTGCAACCGGTTGGTATATGATGACTTTGGTAGATGTACTCGATTATTTACCCGAAGACCATAAAGACAGATCAGAAATACTATTGATATTAAATAATTTGTCGGAATCGTTGTTAAAAGTTAGAGATACTGAGACAGGTTTGTGGTATCAGGTACTTGATCATGGAGGTGTTGAAGGAAATTACCTGGAAACTTCAGGTACTGCCATGTTTATTTATACTTTTGCAAAAGGTGCAAACAAAGGTTATCTCGATAAAAAATACCTTGAAATAGCGAGTATCTCATTTGACAGTATGGTTAATAATATGGTTAAAACAGGAGAGGATGGTTTGCCGGTTTTAACGAATATCTGCGGAGCATGCGGGTTGGGGGGAAATCCTTATCGTGAAGCAGATTATGAATATTATGTTACTGAGAAGCAGGTGGATAATGACCCAAAAGGTGTTGCTCCTTTTATTTTGGCAGCCATTCAATTAAATAAATAATTTGAAACTAAAACAATTAGAAAAATGAAACGAATACTAATATTACTATTTGCTATTGCACTTTTCATACAATCTCAGGGACAAAATAAAACCGATGTAAGTTTATTTATGCGTTCCGACAGTTTGCAACAGTCTGAAATTAGCGCAGAATCAGGCGATCTATACAATACAATCGGACATCACGGTCCTGCCGTTGAGAACGAATGGATGGCATTGCGCATTTATTTTAGCGAAAAAGCAGCTATCGATGTTTATTCAAAAGCAAAAGCTCAGCTTGAATTGCGGGAAAAAAAATGGTATCCCACGGCTGAAGAGCAAAAAGTAGGTTGGGGAGCTGATTATTACAAAGCGGGCCAAACAGTTGGATTAGGAGGTGTTCGCCTTTGGGATGGAAAAAAAGTGGTTCCGTTAAATCCCGTTTCAAACCGTACAGCTCGTGTTGTAAAAGAATCAAATTGTTCCTACATGGAAATGTTATCGGAAGATGTGCCCTATATGGGAAGACAAGTTGATGTATTGGTGCGTGTTACGGTTTATTCGGGCGAAAGAAATGCCAAAGTTGAGGCTTTTGCATTAAGCGATGAACCGGTGCAGTTTGTAACCGGAGTAAATTACCACAAAGGCCAGGAAACATACAAAACAGATGGATTGATTGCGACATGGGGACTTCATCCTGAGGATGTAGCAGCCGAACTTGTTGAACTTGGCGCTGCCATACTATATGATACAGCCGATTTTGTAAAAACAGATGATGATGGTACTCAGTTTCTGTTAATTAGTAAACCGGGCAAACAATTAAAAACGTGGGTGTCTTCGGCTTGTGGTCGTGAGTCAGAAGTTAATACAATGAAAAAGTTTATCAGCTTTCTTGAAAAGTAATAACCTTCGGATTTGTAATTAGAGATCCGATCTTTGTAAGTTTAACTTATAAAAATCGGATCTTTACTTTTTGTGTGGCACTATTAAAGACGAGACATACAAGGTTGTCCTAAATTCAATTCCACTTTAGTTTTACCTTAATACTTAAACTTGGCTCCTGATTTAATTTTCTCCAGTCTTTGGCGCATAGTGTCCAGGTGATTTTTATATACATCGCGTGGTGTACAATTGTTCTCGATACAAACCGCGGCGGCATAACCAACAACCACTCCCATTTGTGTTGTTGTATGCATTACACGGGGACTTCCCAGTCCTACATGAGTTGCTGAGAAACAACGTCCAGCCATAAACAAATTGTCAATATCTTTTGAATAGAGACAACGATAGGGAATTTTATACTGTTCTATGCGTGTAAAATCGGCTTCCGTTAAAAAATCGTATTTTCCTCCACGCGGATAGTGGATGTCAATGGAACGTGCTTCTTCCACAAAACCATCTTTAAAATCGGGGCGATTCACCACATCACTTTCCTTTAAAATATAGTCACCCATAATTCGTCTCGACTCTCGTCGTCCGGCCACGTAT
>JBFFMM010000043.1:0-17181 GCA_041554075.1 Draconibacterium sp.
GCTAGATCGATTATATACCCAACACCGTTATTTGGAGGTTTACGCATTATGGCCTGGCGGTAAAGAACATTGTTGCGAACGCCATTGTAAAGCATATTTTGTGCAATGGTAAACTTACTATTTGTCTCAGAATCGTTATCAACAGTTATTCCTGTAAGGTAGAAGTTCACATCATCGCCTCTTAAATCTCTGGGATCGTGACTGCGATAACTGTATTCCATTGCTGTGCCACCCTGCGGATTATGATCTTCCCACGGGAAATGTGTATTGTATATCAGTTTCGAATAGTTTGGATCGTCGTAATATACTTTCCCGGGAATAATTTCAGAGGCTCCGGTTTTGCCGTGATTCACTAAAACGAGTCCCGGATTGTCAAGTACCACTTTATTTGAATCCAAATTCAGTTCTTCCCAAAATCCTTCATTTTCCTTTGCTGTCCAAAAAGGTGAATCATCAGGAAGGGCGAGGCAAATAAACGGCAGAAACATTAAGAAAGGACTCGCCGGGCAACTGTAATTTTGTACCATGTATTCTTTTTGTCCATAAAAACCAAGACTGGGAATATCGTTGTAAAAAAATTCTTCTTTTGTTACAAATTGCAACAATGAACCGGAACAAAGCCGCCTAGCCCAACCTGCATCAAGCAGGGTTGGATCTTTTAGCATAAAAGCCACCGGAAAAGCGCCGGAAACCCATGTGCGGTAACAAATACTACGCGACCACATGTTTATGTATCCGTCGCGACCAAAAAAGCTGGTTATTGATTCCATCAGTTTTTGTGCCGATTTTTCGATTATCGCTGCGATTTCGGGATAATACTCATCTCCAAATGTCCGGTTCCAAATGGTTGTATAAACTATAAACAAGCTAATTGAGTAGTAGTTATACGTTTGTTCGAGGTACCAGCCATCGCCTGAATGATAGGAGGCAACCCATAAAAGGTGACTTTTTAATAGATCATCATCAATTTCGTATCCATATTTTTTCAGAAAAGAAAGTGTGATGATGTTGAAGATCCGCCAGTTATTTTGAGTGGTTCTGTGATGCGCCCATTTTGAAATGCAATTAACCATTTCATTTTTTTCTGATTCACTATAAAGTGTCCAGATGGTATCGGGCATCAGTAGTAAAGTTTTAAAAAGTCCTCCAAACTCGCATGTATATTGGTAGTTCGAATCAGGAAGTTCTTCCGGTAATGGTAGGGAGTTTGAGTGTCCTGGAGTAAATGTTCGGTATATATGTAATTTATAATAATCGCGTATTTTAATATTATTTATCTCTATCTCGGGTTCAACGTGGATTAAAGGAGCGGCAATCGTAAATGTTCTTTCCAAAGCTTCAAATTCGGCTGAACGGTAACGCCAATCAGGTGCATCGGGTTGCGGATAGGTTTTTCCCGGAACAACAGGAAACGATAAAGGTGTTTCAATGGAATCGACATGAGAAAAGGCTCGTGTGAGCAAATATTTAGCTAAATTGATATAATGTTCTCTTGCCATTCCGGTGGAAGGACTTAAATTTAAATCAGGATTTTCTACTTTGAAAGCATTCATAAAGCACTATTTTATATTCAGATGAATCGTTAATTAAGCAGGTGTTTGTTGGGTTTTATTTGTCAGTAATTCTTTAATTATGATATTCTATGCAGAGGATCATTTGTATTTCAATTTTGCATACTATTTTTAAATTCCATTGAATTTGTTTCTTCAAATCACTGAATATTCTAATGGACATGTTCAATAAACGCCCAGATTAGTTATTCAAAGGCGAATCATCACATTTAAGATCCCCCAAGACATATTGCGCTCCATCTAAATAAAATTTCAACAAACGGACCTCCTCAAAACTTTGGGCATTGTGCGATGGAGAAACATAAAAAACGCGACCTTTCCCATGTTTTTTAATCCATGCAACATACCTGATATTTTCTTCAATCGGAGTTTTTTTCCCTTCGAGTTTGTCAGTGTCCATATAAAGTAATGGTCTGAAATTCTTTTTTTCATAGGCTTTATTAAAAAGATAGGGTTCATCAATATGAGTGAATGTTTTTCCTTCGAATGCCTTTGTTAATGGATGAGTAGGTTCGCATAATTCTAAAGTAACTTCTTGCTGTTTCGGATGATAGTCAAAACTTCCGCCTACCATATCACTAAAAGGCATCGAATTGTTTTGCATAACAATGGCTCCGTGAGTAACCATTAAACCACCACCTTTTTTTACGTAATCAATTAGATTGGCTTCCAATTCAGCGGCTTTTGTTTTCTTCTCTTCTTCGCCCATGCTGGTGTCTATGTCCAGACAATCGAGAATTAAATCGCGCCGCGGACCGATGGAACATGCACTGTTTAATACCACGGCATCGTAGTTTTTCAGGTTGTTCTTTTCGAAACAGAACACATCTTTTGTGATGCGGACTTCGTACGCTCCGGTTTTCTCGCCAAGCACCTTAATTACCTGAGTAGTATGTGGAATAACCCAGTGGTCGAAACCTGTGAAACGGTCAAATACTAAGATTTTTCTAGTTTTTTGAGCTTGTACTTCTGCTGAGGCAGGAGCAATTTTCTCGATTTTTTGAACCCACTCAGGAGTACAATCAAATTGTTTTATCTGCGCGTTGATGGTTAAAACTGCCGCAAGCAATGTTAATAGTGTCAGTATCTTTTTCATATTGATTTGAAATTAGTACAATAAAAAGTCGTGTATGCTTTTGAAAATTAATGATTCACCCGAGCTTTGAGCCCGGATGGAATCATTTTTATAATTGAAGACTTCAGTCTTTATTGAATTATCGTTTAATGTAATCGGTTCCGTAAGGATAACGTTGTGGGCGGCTGAGCATTGAATTCGCCAAATCATTATTAACAAACCTTTCCGTTGCCGGATTCCATTGCAGTACGCCAGGAACTTTCATTGCAATGTGGCTGATTAAACAAACAGAACAAGCACGATGTCCAATTTCAGCCGGAGAAATAGGTTGTTTGCGCGATTGAATACAATCAAGCCAATTGCCATGTTGTTCTTCGCTCACGTATAGTTTAATTTCATCGTCGCCAATAACTGAGCTTAGAATTTCTTCGCTGCTGGCATCCAATGCTTTGGTTGCTCCTTCTGGAATTGGATCGCTTGAAGTAGCACGGTAGGCGCCACGTGTTACAAAAACCCAACCGTCTTCACCTTCATAACGAATTCCATTAGGGAAACCGCCACTGGTGTAAACGGTAATGCCGTTTTCGTATTCTTGTTTTACCATAAAGTCGCCGTGTACATTCCAATCGCCTGATTTTGGAAACTGGGCAACAGATTCAACTGAAATTGGACCGGTATGTTCAGTGTCCATTCCCCATGCTGCGCTATCATAATGGTGTTGTCCCCAGCCAGTAATCATGCCAGCTCCGTAATATTCGTGGCGCAACCAACCCGGTCTGCTGTAATCATTTTGTGGATGTACCATTTTTTCTTTGTACTCTACTTCGGGAGTAGATCCCATCCACATGTCGAAATTTAAGTTTGATGGTACCGGACCGGTTTCAAATACAGGGCCGCCTGGATCGCCTGGTAAGCCAACTTTAACCGTATGAACTTTTCCAATTCTTCCGTTACGAACCAATTCTGCGGCTCTGCGGAATTGAGCCGATGAGCGTTGTTGTGTTCCAACTTGTAGAATTGTACCCTGGCGGTGAACAATATCACTCAATAAACGACCTTCGGTAATGGTTAACGAAGTTGGCTTTTGAAGGTAAATATCCTTTCCTGCCAGAGCCGCCTCAATGGCGGGTTGCGAATGCCAATGGTCAGGAGTGCTAATAACTACGGCATCAATATTCTTATCGGCAAGCAAATCATGATAATCGCCATACATTTTTACGTCCATTGCACTAGCGCTGCCTGTTTTTTTGGAATAAAAATCCTCAACAAATTTTTTCCCTTTTGCCATACGCTTACTATCCAAATCGGAAACTGCGACCATGCGTGCCACATCGTGTTGCATAGTGCCTGGCATATCGTGTCCAATGGCAATGCGGCCACAGCCAATCTGACCCACGTTAATTTTATTACTGGGTGCATTGGCACCAAAAACAGAAGAAGGAACGATTGTAGGAATTATCATCGCGCCGGCAGTAGTCGCTACTGTGTTTTTTAGAAAATTTCTTCGTTTCATTTTACTATTGGTTTTAGTTTTATAGTTTCTTTATGTGGTATATAGTTTTACTTACTTGATTTTGAACTGTATTGAATACACCGTTTATTTATTTTACTAGTTATATTAAGTTCCTCTGATATTTTGTAAATCACTGTGGAAATTAAGTATTACTCAAATTTAATTTCTGGATTGTTCGCAAAACTGTTCCAGTATTTTTCTGCTGTTTCGGCATCAAGCTTGCCATCAAAAATTAGCATACGATACTTTAGAGTATATGTTTGCTTTGGATTAAGTTTCCAATCGTCGTGGCGGATAGGAACAAATTCAAAATACATATCGCCACGACCACCATTAGCATCCAAAGGCCAAATACGCATAGGTTCTGGGTGCATTCGGTTCGATGGGTGGCTAAGGAAAAGAATTCCAGAGCGACCTTCTTCAACTTCCGATTCGCCTTCAACCATACACCAGCGGGCATACGAACCATCGGCATCAACTCTGGTTTTGTTATCCGAAGTAAGAACGGTGCAATTGTCTTTGTGCCAGGTTTCAGTGGCGCGCCAGCCAATTCCTCCACCGTAACGATAGGCATTCAGAATAATCCCATTTTTTAGCGGGCTATTTAACGAAGTAGTGTAATCTACCATCCAAACGCCTTTGCCTAGGTTCCAGGCACGCACATCCAAAATTTCGTTCATGGCAATCTGATCTGCTCCCTTGGCTCCAAAATCAATGTGTTGTTGCAGCGCTTTAAATCCACTAAAAACTGCTCCTTCGGCTTCCGATAGAAAACCGGCAAATTGAACAGTTCCCTGACCTTCTTTCAGGTTCCAGAAATCTACAGCACGGTCATCGATATGGGTTTTTGTCCAGGGGCCCCAAACTCCATAATGATGGTAGTGGTCGGGTGCCTGAATGCGCGTAAGTACTTTGCCTCCCGGAGAATACAGTGGGTGGATGAACCCTGATCGTTTGTATAAAGGATCAGCTCCTTTCGGAGGATATGTTGTTGCAAAACGGTAGCTCAAAATAGGCTTGTCGTTCGCCATCAAACTCAAATCTTTGCTGTCTTTTTTCAGCGAAACGGTTGCTCCTTCTTGGTTTGCCTTTTCTTCCAGTTTCAATACGAACTTACGCTCCAATCCTTTTTTTGATTCGCCTTTTAAAATAAACCACATACGGGCAGAGTGTCCGGATTCAATTTGAGAAGGGACAAGAATTTCGTTTGTTTTATTTATTTCATACAAAACAAGGTTTCCTTTGTCGGTATTGTAATTTAAACCATCCAGCGAAATGGAAACCGGAGCATCAATTCTGTCTTTTTCAATTTTTACTTTAAATTTAGCCAGTTCTTGCGCAAACAGCGATTGACAGAACAGTAGTGTGATAATTAGTAATTTTAGTTTCATTATAGTAAGGTTAAATTGATTAAATTTATTGCAATCCAGGTACTATTTCGTTAATTGTTTCTTTAAACGCATGAATGTTTTCGGAGGTTACGTCTTGCGGCATTCCTCCTCCATACGACCATATTACACGTTTGGTATCGCCAAATTCGGTTACCATTTTTCGGATTTCTTCTCGAACTTTCTCTGGCGTTTCCAATGCCAATACATCTCTAGGAGGTAAGTTTCCTATTAACGCAATTTCCGGCTCAGCCAATGCTCTGATTTCGCTCATGCTATGTTCGAAGCTGAAGTTAAACAAATTCACACCCATTTCTTTGAGGTATGGCGATGAAACCAATCCTGATGCATCGTTGTGGAAGAAGTTTATTTTAGAATCGATTGAATCGAAAATACGTTTGATATAAGGGACTGCATATTGTTGACATTCATCGCCGCCAATAAAACCAACAATGTCGTCTAGCAGTAAAATACCTTCAATACTCGGAAACATCTCTTTTTGATGCTGAATCCAATTAATGGTAAACTGTGTAATATTTTCCAGCATTTTGTGACTGTTCTCGGGATCCATCATAAAACCCATCATTAATTCTGTTGTTCCCAATAAACAAGATGCAATGTTGAGAGGGCCACGGGCAACAGCAAATTTTATTTCGTGGCCCATTTCGTTTATGGCGGGTTGATAATTTACCAAACGTTGAATGATAAAAGGCAGAAGCCCGTCGGTTTTAGGATTTGGAATGTTAATACTTCCGGCTTGCGAAATATGGCTAATAATTTTGTCGGCATGTGGCAAACTATATTCACTCCAAACCATTTTTGCACCGAATGCAGATGATTCACTCCACATCCCAAATTCCGACCAAAAGCCGGGAAGAAATAGTATGTCGGGAAAAGTTTCAATGGCTTTTTTGTTGGCTTCGAACCAGGCTTGTTCAGACGAAAAATAATGTAGGTTTGATATTCCTGCCCATCCATGAATCCATGGGCTGTCGATATTTAATCCTGTAACAGGCTTTTGTAAAGTTTCGCCTCGAACAGTTTTTAGCAGCAGCTCCCATTGTTCATTTGTCATTTAAATTGGTTTTAGTTGTTGCAAATATAGCTTGCAAAATAGAAATATAACAGTATTGAATTTGCAAGGCTTTGTACTTTCTTAACATTTATTTGTAGTTTTGGTAAATGAAGATAATGCATGAACAAATCGATTTTCCCGGAAGATCGGCTGTTAAAGTCAAAGTACAGGAAAAACCTCATTTTACTTATCCCTGGCATTTTCATTCCGAATATGAATTATTATATATACTTGAAGGAACCGGCACTAGCTTTGTTGCCGACAATATTGAGACTTTTCATTCAGAGGATTTAGTATTGCTCGGGTCCAATTTGCCTCATTTCTGGAAAAGTGATGAGTCATACTACGATGAGCAAAATCAGAAAAAAATCAGTTACATAGTTATTCAGTTTTCCAACGAATTTTTCAAAGAAGCGATTTCAGAATATCCGGAATTTCATCGTATTAGGGAGCTTTTGGAACGATCTGGACGAGGTATTCGATTTTCGCCTGACTTTGCACCCAAGGTAAAACGAAAAATTTTCAAGGTAGTACGATCGAAAGGGTTTGAACGAGCTATACTTACATTGGAACTTTTGCAGTTTTTAGCTAAGTCAAATGACTACAAATTATTGGCCGGAGAATTTTACAAGGCAGAAATTCATGATTTTACCAGCGACCGCTTAACCAAGGTAATGCATTATTTGAATTCGACATATTTAAAAAAGGTGGAGTTGGAGAAGGTGGCAGAGGTGGCCAATCTTCATCCTTCTGCATTTTGCAGGTATTTTAAAGAGAAATCGGGAAAGTCACTTTCCGAATTTGTAAATGATATGCGCATTGGTTATGCTTGTCGATTAATTATTGAGGGAAAAATGTCGGTTACGCAAATTTGCTACGAGAGTGGTTTTAACAACCTATCGAATTTTAATCGGATATTTAAAAAACACACTGGTTTTACACCAACTCTGTATTTTAAGGAGTTTCATAAAAGGTGAAAATAGTTCAGAGTTCAGAGTTTAGAGTTCAAAGTAAAAAAGAAGTATTATTTTTACTTTCGATGGAAAATCAAACAATTAAACAATTGCATAAAATGAATCGTATTCTGGTATTCTTTCTGCTAAGTTTAGCATATGGCAGTTTTGCTCAGGAAGTTGAATTCCTTCCAAACGATTGGGAAAATCCTGCAGTTTTCGAAAAAGGACAAACTTTACCTCATGCTTTTTTTATTCCCTATTCATCGAAAGAGGACGCCATACAGAATCTTCCGAAAAAAAGTGGGAATTATAAATTGTTGAACGGGCCATGGAAATTTATGTGGGTTGAAAAACCAGAGTTAGTGCCTGAAAACTTTTGGCAACCCGACTTTGATGTGGAGGAATGGGATGAGATTGAGGTCCCATCGAACTGGCAAATGGAAGGTTATGGACATCCGAAATTCAGAAATGTAGCTATTAGTTTTGAAAACGATCCTCCCAATATTCCCGATTATTACAATCCGGTGGGTTGTTACAAACGAAAATTTGATGTTCCTGAAAACTGGGATGAAAAGGAAGTAATGTTGCGTTTTGAAGGAATAAAATCGGCTTCCTACATTTGGGTAAATGGGAAAAGAGTTGGCTACAATCAGGGAGGTTTTGAACCGGCGGAGTTTAATATTACTTCGTTTATTAAAAAGGGTGAAAACGATTTGGCAGTTCAGGTGATTCGGTTTTCTGATGGTTCGTATTTAGAAAATCAGGATATGTGGCGTTTGTCTGGCATATTTCGCGATGTAAAATTGTATGCAAAGCCCAAAACTTTTATTCACGATTTTTATGTAACAACCGATCTTGACAAAGATTATAAAGACGCCAGTTTAACGCTAGAGATTGATGTTCAGAATAGATTGATGGAATCTGTTTTAGGAACAATTGAAGTTGATGTTTTTACCGAAGAAGGACGATCAATTTTAGCCGAGGGAATTCAAATTGATACTTTTAATGTCGATTCGGTGGGAACGCAGAAAATAACAATTTCAACCCAGGTGGTTGATCCGCCCAAGTGGTCGGCAGAGTTTCCCAACTTGTTTGTACTTCTTGTTCAGCTAAAAAATACGGAGGGTAAAACGTTGGAGGCTTTTACCCAAAAAATTGGATTCAGGGAAGTAGAATACAAAAACAATATACTTACAGTAAATGGTGTTCCTGTAAAATTGAATGGGGTGAACAGTCACATGCATCATCCCGAGCACGGGCAGGCTGTGCCCTTAGAAACTTTGAAACAAGATTTGCTGTTAATGAAACAAAACAACATCAATTGTGTGCGAACCTGCCATTATCCTCCAACGCCTGAATACATTGCTTTAGCCGATGAATTGGGTATGTATATTTTTGATGAGGTGGGCGACGAGGCGCACAACAATATTCATCTTTCGGAGAAAAAAGAGTGGACAGAAATGTACCGCGATCGCTCGCGTAAATTAGTACATCGCGATAGAAATCACCCGGCAGTAATTGTTTGGAGTGCCGGAAACGAATCAGGTAGTGGTTTTAATATTCACGAAGTTATAAAAACCGGAAAAGCGATTGATCCCAGTCGGCCGGCATGGATGTACGGTGGAAATACTTTTAGCATTCCTTTTGAAGATATTGTTGGTCCACGTTACTGGACACCCATCGATTATAAAAATCTGGCACAAGGAAAGGTTTTGCCTGAAAACGATACGCGTGCTTCTTTTATGGATGAATATCTGGCAGCTACCGGAAACGGATTGGGCGGATTGGATGAATACTGGAAATTAATTTGGAAATATCCACGATTAACCGGCGGTGCTATTTGGGACTGGATTAGCCCGGGAATAAAAACGCCGCGTTGGATTTTACCCGATTTGTCGGAAGCTAAAAACGACGGACAAATTATGGGACGGCCGGTTTTAACGGAAGGAGTTTATGGTTGGGGACTTGAATTTTCGGGACACGACGATTGGGTGGAATTTTATCGCGACCCAAGTTTGGATGTTAATGGAAACCAGCTTTCCATTGGCTTTTGGGTAAAACCATCGGAAATACCGCAAACCAATGTTTTTCTGGCGAAAGGAAAATACCAGTACGGAATTCAAATGGAGGATCCGCAAACGCTCGAATTTTATATTTACAGCGGGAAACGCATTTCGGCAAAGGCAAAAGTTAACGCCGATTTTTACGGCAAATGGCACCACATTGCGGGAATTTACAATGGCAGACAGTTGCAGCTGTTTCTCGATCAAAAACGGGTAGTAAGTACTTCTTTTTCCGGGAATATTAGTTCAACACCTTTCCCATTGTGCATTGGTCGCGAGGCGGAAACGCAAGATCAGGGAGAGCACTCGGGGCGAATGTCAAAAATGGTAATGGATGAGGTGAAGGTTTTTGACAAAGCTATAACTATTTCGGAGTTTGAAAATACTACAGAAGGAGCCGTTTTGTATCTGGATTTTGAAGATGATAAAAAGGAAGGTGATTTCTATGCAGTTGGTTTGGGAGGGCGCACGTATGGAATTATCTGGCCTGATCGTGAAGTACAACCTGAAATTCATCAGATAAAAAAATCGGGGCAGCCCGTAAAAATTCAAGCGGTTGATATTGAAAAAGGATTGCTGAAAGTAACCAATCGCCATCATTTTAAAAACTTAAATCAGTTGGGAGGTGTGTGGCAGATTTTTGTAGATGGAGAAGTTTCGCAGCGTGGTTTTTTTGAATGTGACATTCCGGCGCAAGAGTCGGGAGAAATAACAATCGATTACCGTCGCCCCCGAATTGATTCGAAGATGGAATGTTTGTTGCAAGTTTCTTTTGTGTTGAAAGAAGATTTAAACTGGGCAGAAAAAGGTCACGAAATTGCCTGGGAACAATTTCCGGTTCCTACCGATTTGTTTTTTGTAGATGAAGTTGAAAATAATAATACGCTCACAATTTCTGAAACTGACAATCAACTGATAATTAAGGGCAATAATTTTCAGTATAAAATAGATAAAAATACAGGCGAATTTGTTTCGCTTAATTTTGATGAAACCGAATATTTGGAAGGCGGCCCGGCTTTTAACGTTTGGCGCGCACCAACGGCCAACGATATTGATCCCTGGGGCAGTTATATGTTTAGCGAGGAAAATCGAACTCCGGGATTTGGTCGTAGCATTGATAATACGCTGCGAACTTTAGGGATGCGCGATTTACAAAGCGAAGTGGACGACATTGAGATCGTTCAGTTGCACGACAATAAACTTGTGGTTAAAATAAAGGCTTATTCAAATTCGTCTTTGCTTGCAAACAGACGACTGCAATGGGGTGGTTACGCTTCTGCTTTTGAACGCAATGAAAAATGGACTTTTTTTGCCAACGGAACCATTGAGTTGGATCAGCAAATTATTCCACACGGACCTATGCCGGATATGTTACAAAAAATGGGATTACAGTTTCAACTTCCAAAAGCATTTAATCAGGTTGAATATTACGGGCGTGGGCCTTTTGAAAATTATCCCGATCGTAAAACCGGGGCAAAGGTGAGCTTGTACCATTCTACCGCCGACTCGATGTATGTGCCCTACATTATTCCACAAGAATATGGCAACCGGAGCGATGTTCGCTGGTTAAAAGTTCATAATGATAAAGGGAAAGGATTGCTGATTAAAGGAGATGATTTACTGAATTTTAGCCTGCACAAATATACCACAGATAATATTTCACGGGCCATGTACACGTATCAGTTGAAAGATGCTCCGAACACCATTTTAAATGTGGATTACGAAGTTTCGGGAGTGGGTGGAACGGCCATCCGACAATTGCAGAAATACCGTGTTCGACCGCATGTTGCCAACTATAAATTAACGATTAAACCGTTTTAAACAAGATTATTATTTAAGGGTTAACTCCCTTCCACTTGTTCCAAATCACCCGATAAATCTTCGTTTAAATTGGTTTCTAAAAAATCACCGTCGCTTGGAAGAAATAGCTTGAAGTTGTTAATTTGATCGAGCTCTAAAAGGCCATTGTCCAATTCAAACTCGAGGACATGTCCTCCAAAATCTAGCTCGTCGGATATAAAATGCAGGTGATATCCGGGAACATTAATGCCCGTAACAAACGGAGGACAATAAAATCCACTTAACGTACCGGTCACCAATTGGGCTTCAAATTCAGGCTGATCTGCCGTTACTTCAATCAGTGGCGGATAGGGTTTTGATTGTGCAGGAACACTTCTTGTTTTAATGGAATGAAAAGTGCCGTGCAACTTAATCGCATAAAACAGATTTGTACTCAGAAAAAGACTATCGATTGTTGCTTTTAGTTTTGCGTACGAAAACGAAGCTACATTGTAATTTACTTCGGGATTAAAAAAAGTAACCGTTGAAAATGGTGTACCAGTTGTTTTTTCGGGTTTGTAAATATGTCCGTCTGCTTTTATTTGATAGAAATTGCCATCAAGCAGTAGCATTTCTCCATCGAGTTGGTTAAATGTACCAATGCCAAAGTTGCCCCATTCCGAGAGGTCGCTTAAAGTTGTATTCCCGTCGTAAACGCCCTGCATAAGTGCATCGATTGTTGAAACCTGAACAACTGCTTGTTCTTGTATCTCCGTTTCTTCTTTTGTGCAGCTTAAGACTAGAAATACGAGTAAAAGACTGAGGATTTGTATCGCTCTGAAAGCGAAGGAATAATTTTGTTTTTTCATCTTAAAATAGTTTGGTTCCAATAAAATAAAGGGCAAAAACCGAAAGAATTACCAGCCCCACCCAGCTTAAAATCTTTAAAACTTTCCCGGGTTGGTTTTCGGGTGCGATGTTTTTCCCGGTTACGGCTTTGTAGTTTAAATAACCTAAAACAGGAGCCGTTATAAAAGAAAGTGAAGTTGCGATGTCAACCAAAAGTTTCATTTGTGTGGCAAATGATGTCATTATTAAAAATGCAACGGCCAGTAATGTAAAAACCCAAAAGTAGTTTACATATTTCCCTGCCTCTTTTTTTTGCAGAGCGGGGATCAGTATTTCAGACACAGGTTTTAACACACGCGGATAAGCATCGATGACGGTAAGCGTTGTACTAAACATGGTAGCTGTTGCCGCTATGGCAATAATAAGGTAAGCCCATGAGCCGATGGTTGAGGTATACAAATTAAAAAATTGAGTGGCGAAAGTGGCTCCGCTTTGCGAGAAGGTAATACCTGATCCGTACATACAAATTGCTCCCAACGAAAGAAAGGCCAGTGCAAGAATAGTTGTACCAATGTATCCGATTTTAAAATCGAGGAGTACTTGTTTTAAGCTGGGGCGGTAGCCGGTTTGTTTTATTTTTGCCAAGGTCCACATCGAGTGCCAAACTGAAATGTCGATGGCACTGGGCATCCAACCTGCAATGGCAATTAAAAAGGCTATGTCGGTTACTGACCACGAAAAAGTGCTGGCAAATTCAGGATTGGGATGGAAGCCTTTTGAAAAGGCAGCAATAACGGCAATAACGGTTGATAGAGAAAGAATGACAACAATGCCTTTCATAATTTTATCGAGGGCCTTGTATTTTCCAATTACCACAATAAAAAGGCACAACGAAAACAATAAGATTATCCATTGCTGAAAGCTTAAAAATCCGGGGAAAATGGAACTGACAATTCCGACGGTAACAGCAGAAACAGCCGCCTGGATGGTAAACATGGTTCCAAGTGTTAAAAAGAAAAACAAATAAACTGCCCATTTCCCAATGCGCAAATAACCGTGAATTAAACTTTCGCCGGAAGCAATGGCATAACGTGGACCAAATTCGAAAAACGGGTATTTTAACAAATTTATGAGCAATACCAATGAAGCCAGTTGAAAACCAAAAGCTGCTCCTGCTCTTGTGGACTGCACCAAATGCGAAACTCCAACTGCGGCACCTGCCCAAATTATTCCTGGACCTAATGCTTTTAAAAAATTAGTTTTCATTTATAGGAAGTAATTAGAGATGTTTTGCAAGGTCTAAATTTTACTTACTCATTTAAGTTTTCCCATTTTCACTTTCTCCATCCCTTATCTGGTTCCAATCTCGCGGTTGCCTGTTCCTTTTTCAATTCCTACATTCAAATCGCCCAATTCGGCACGAGCTGCTTCTACAACTTTCATTAACTCTGCGGCTTTCTCAGGATTGAATTCAATAACATTGTATTGTTCTCCCGGATCGCGCATCATATTATAAAGTTGAGCGCTTTCAACTTTCATTTTTATTCTGCTACCTCCGTTACCGTCCATCCCCGGCTCAGTGTTGTACGATTGCCAGGTGTGTGGCAGAACCAGTTTCCAGTTCCCCTTTCGTACGCCGTTTAAATTATTTTTCCCGTAATAAAATAAAATAGTCTCTCGTGGATTGGCATCTTTTTCCCCTTTCCAAAGCTTCACGATGCTTGTTCCATCTATTTTTAATTCCGGTAGTTTAGCGTCTGCTATTTCAGCAAAACTTGGAAGAATATCAATAGCACAACCGAGTTTATTGCAGATGGTGCCGGCCGGCACTTTCCCTGGCCACTTTACAATAAACGGCACACGCTGTCCGCCTTCCCAACTGGTCGTTTTTCCTTCGCGCAAACCACCTGCCGATCCTGCGTGGTTGCCAAAGTTCAGCCACGGGCCATTGTCGGTTGTAAAAATAATTACTGTGTTTTCGGCAATTCCATTTGCTTTTAAAGCCTTTTCAATTTGTCCAACACTCCAGTCAATTTCCATCATTACATCGCCGTAAACACCTTGTTCGCTTTTCCCTCTGAATTTGTCGGAAACGCCCAATGGAATGTGCGCCATGGTGTGCGGAACATATAAAAAGAAAGGATTGTTGGCATTGCGGTTGATAAAGTCGACAGCTTTTTCAGTATATAGTGTTGTTAAAGTATCCTGTCCTTCCCAATCGGTAATAGTCATCATCACATCGTTGTCTTTCATAACCGGCAAGTCGGGATAAGTATTTCTCCTGTTTTCAGGTGGTAGTTTTTGTCCTGTATTGCTCAAAGGCCACATGTCGTTTGAGTAGGGAACACCCACATATTCATCAAAACCATGTTGCAGCGGTAAGAATTCCTTGTGATGTCCCAGATGCCACTTTCCATAAATCGCGGTAGCGTACCCTTTTTCTTTGAGCATTTCGGCGATAGTGGTTTCCTGTGGGTTTATACCAATTTCGTCGTATGGGAAAAGGGCTCCCGATATTCCAATTCGGTTGGGATAGCAGCCTGTCATTAATCCGGCACGCGAGGCACTGCAAACGGGTTGCGCAGAATAGAAATTAGTAAAACGCATTCCTTCGGCTGCCATTTTATCGAGATTGGGTGTCGTCCAGCCGGTGGCACCTTGTGTTCCAATATCGCCGTAACCCATGTCATCAATAAAAACGACAACAAAATTGGTAGGTTTATCTGTTGTCGATTTTGGTTCTGATTTGGGCGAACATGCAACTGTAAAAAGTAGTGTTGCGGCAAAGAAAGTTTTAAAAAATAGTTTCATTGTAATTGGTTTATGTTGCACTAAGAAACACAAAAATAACTTTTTAGGTGAGAGTAGCTTAGCTTTTTCGGGCATATTGTTCTTGTAAATACATAAAAAGTCGGTTAATACGTTCCACTTTTGTGTCTTCATTTTTAGGTTCTTCAATGTGCTGAATCCAGAACTTTTTACCCGAAATTGGAAGTCGATTAAAATACCTTGCCATTTGTGGGTCATCGTCGAGCAACCATTGCAAATAATCGGGAATATCAATGGTTCGGGGCTCATCATTTTTCTGAAGTTCAATTTGTACGGTGTCTCCTTCCTGTTTATTAACTTCAGCCAGAATTTCCTTTTTAAAATGCAGCCAATGACCGCCCTGTCCATTTGGTAGTAAATTCATTGTAGTGTCTTTTCCTTCAATATTTACTTTACTCCAAACATGTTTTTTTGTGCCAAACTCTTTTACACTATCGAAAGGGAATTCGGCATAAACACCTTTAAATGGACCATTAACAAGAACTGTTTTGTATGTAAATATTTTATTTTTCATCCAAGAATTTCAGATTGCGTTGTAGCCCCTTAAATCCCGTTCGTTTAACTGCCGAGTTTTTAAACAGTTCGTTAAATAAAGGTTTATCCATTGTAGTCCATTCTTCTTTTGTTAATTGTAGTAATTTCGGATGAGGTTCAAATCCCGGCTCGATGTGTGGTTCCGATTTTAGATTCCATGGGCAAACATCCTGACAAATGTCGCATCCAAACACACGATTTTCAAATTGTCCTTCCAAATTTTTATCGAGTTCGCCACGCAGTTCAATGGTTTGGTACGAAATGCATTTTCTGGCATCAACAACCCGTTCGGCAACAATGGCTTTTGTTGGGCAGGCATCAATACATTTTGTGCATTTCCCACAGTGGTCGTACACCAGTTTGGGTTCATCGCAAGGCAAATCAATGTCAATAATTAACTCGCCAATAAAAAAGAAACTTCCGTGGTCTACCGAAATCAGATTGCTGTTTTTGCCAATCCAACCCAAACCAGCCTTTTTTGCCCATGCGCGTTCCAAAACCGGTGCCGAATCAACAAATGGTCGCCCTTCACAAGGTTCTATTTCATCTTGAATAAATTTCAATAACGCTTTTAGTTTATCTTTTAAAACAAAATGATAATCGGTACCGTAAGCATATTTAGAAATAATTGGTGCATCAGGATTGATTAGGGTTTTAGATGGAAAATAGTTTTGCAGAACTACTATAATAGTTTTTGCATTTTCTACCAGTAATTCAGGATTTAAACGTTTGTCTGTATTTCTGCTCATGTAGGCCATTTCTCCGTGCATGCCTGCTGAAATCCAGGACTCAAATGGGCTTTTTTCTTCCTCTAAAAAAGAAACCGGTAAAATGGTACAATCCATTAACCCCAAATTGTTTGCTTTTTCTTTGATTAAATTTGATATTTGTTTTGATTGCATTGTGAGTTTAAAATTATAAATAAGTTTTAATTATTTTGTTTATGCGTGTAGCCGTTATCGATTTAGGGACCAACACTTGTAATCTTTTGGTAGCAGAGGTCTTCGATGGTAAGTTTAAAATTCTGCATCAAAGTAAGCAGTTGGTAAAACTGGGCGATGACAAAATTAAACAAAATGAAATTAGTCCGGCGGCAACGCAAAGAACAATTGATTCGTTTTGTGCCCACAACAATGTAATTCAACAGTTGAATGTCGATTGTGTAAAGGTAATTGCAACTTCTGCCGTTCGCACAGCAGACAATAAAATACCATTTCTTGAAAAACTTGGCGAATCGAGTGGGTGGTTGGTGAAATTGGTGTCGGGCGAACGAGAAGCGGAACTGATTTTTAAAGGAGTGCTATTGGCTTTTAAAAACCTAAACGATCCTTCTGTTATTCTTGATATTGGCGGAGGCAGTAACGAACTTATTCTGGCACATAATTGCGATATAATTTGGAAAGAAAGTCGACCAACTGGCATGGCTCGAATCATTAATAAATTTACACTTTCTAATCCGGTTCAACAGTCTGAGATAGAAGAACTGAAAGCGTATTTTGCAGAAGAACATTCTGTAGCTATCCGCAATTGTAGGGAGAAACAGATTAAA
>JBFFMM010000044.1:0-16923 GCA_041554075.1 Draconibacterium sp.
GTTCGGAATGACAGCATTAGTAATAACCTGAGTTCGACTCTAAAATATTTTCACAGAAAGTCAGAATTGCACTAGATTTGTTTCGAAAATACTGAAGGAATAGCGGGTTATTTCAAAGGATTTTTGGGATAAAGATGGCGCAAGTATGACTTTTCATATTGACTTTGCTCTTTTTTCCATAAACTTCCTTTATTTTTCTCGAATTATCCCGATAATCCTTCAAAAAATTAAGAAAATTTCTGACAAAAAATAGCGAAAGCTGTGGACATATTTTAAATCGAACTCAGGTTAATAGCTTCTATTTTTCTAAAAACTCAATAATAATTTTCTCTGCCTCGGCAAAAGCCACTTCCAAATTGTCGTTGGTAAGTACCACATCAAACTCTGTGGCAAAACTTAATTCGTGTTCGGCTTTAGCAATACGCATTTGTATTTTCTCGTCGGTTTCGGTTTCGCGGCCTTTCAAACGTTTTCGCAATTCTTCAACCGATGGAGGTTGCACAAAAACTGCCAACGCCTCATCGCCATAGTATTTTTTTATATTGAGCCCACCAACCACATCCACATCAAAAATTACATTGTTACCTTTATCGCGAATGCGTTCCACCTCGCTTTTTAAAGTCCCGTAACTGGTTCCTTTGTACACTTCTTCCCACTCCAAAAACTCCTTGTTTTTTACCTTTGCCAAAAACTCTTCGCCCGACAAAAAATAATAGTCTTTGCCATGCGTTTCGGTGTGGCGCGCCTCGCGGCTGGTTGCCGATATAGAAAATTCGAGATTAAACCCTTTTTGAAGCAGGTGTTTTACTATAGTTGTTTTGCCTGCTCCCGATGGAGCAGAGAATATAATAAGTTTGCCTTTCATTTTTTAAGCTGCAAGCTGCGAGCTAGAAGCCCCAAGCTATATTTATTATTGAACGTAAATTACAGAACGTTTAGTAATTGTTCTTTAACGCGCTCCAAATGGTCTTTCATCTGTACAACAATGCGCTGAATTTCGGTGTTGTTGGCTTTCGATCCAATTGTGTTAATCTCTCTACCTAACTCCTGTGAAATAAATCCCAACTTCTTACCCGACGAACCTTGTTGTTTTACCGTTTCGAAAAAGTATTCACAATGGTTTGCCAAACGTACCTTCTCTTCGTTTATATCCAGTTTTTCTAAATAAAAAATCAATTCCTGTTCAAAACGGTTTTCATCAACATTCCCTTTCATTTTCAGGGTTTCCAAATTGTCATTCAATTTAGTTTTTAATGCTTCAATACGTTGCGCTTCAAATGGCTCAATATCTTTTAACAGCTGACTTATGGCTTCAACATTTCCCAAAATATCAGTTGCCAATGCCTCTCCTTCTGTTGCGCGGAAATCATTAATATCACTGAGAGCGGTCAAAATATTGCTATAAATGGTTTCCCATTCCATCTCATCCAACGTTTCATATTCTGTCTTTACCACATCGGGTAAACGCATGGCTGCATGAAGAGCATGGGAATCAGTCATAACCCCCAGGTCGGTACCGATTTGTTTTAAGTGGTTGAAATAAGCTTTTAAAATAGGCTCGTTGATTTTTGAATTCGACTCGTCGCCCAAATTTTCAACATAAATATTAAAATCAACTTTCCCTCGTTCCAGTTTTTCAGAAAGTGCTTTTCTGATAATGATATCTTTTTCGCGATAAAGTGCAGGGGTTCGGGTATTAATATCGATTTGTTTACTGTTCAGCGATTTTATTTCAATTGTAAACTTTTTATTGTTTACTTCGAATTCGGCTTTCCCAAAGCCAGTCATTGATTTTATCATATTGAAAAATATTTTGCGTAAATTTAGTATAAAGTCCGAAGTCCGAAGTCCGAAGTCCGAAGTTTTTTAAAAAAGAAGTACTAAGCCTTCCTTCTGGCTTCGCGCGTCTAACTTCCAACTTCCTGCTTTTAAGCAATCACGCCTGAGCCAATTAACTCCTCACCTAAATACCAGGCAGCAAACTGCCCTGCAGTGATTCCCCGTTGTTCATCGTCAAATATAAACCAGGCACCGTCTTCTTTTAAATAAATAGTTCCCTTTTCCAATGGCTGACGGTAACGAATACGAATATCAAACTCGCGACTCTCACCCGGTTGCATTTTTAAATCGTGACGAATCCAATGCATATTTTCGTTGGACACAAATAATCCTTTTCGGTAAAGTCCGGGATGATTGGTTCCCTCGCCCACATAAATAATATTACGCTTTACATCGGTTCCAATCACAAACAAAGGTTCTTTGTGCCCGCCAATATTTAATCCTTTGCGCTGCCCAACGGTATAAAAATGTGCTCCCTGATGTTCCCCAATTACTTCTCCATTCCAGGGTTTATAGGGAAAGGCAAAACACAGTTTTTTGTAATTTTCTTCGGTCACATCCAATTGCTTTTTCTTGTCCATAAATTTGGCCGGAATTTCAATTACATTTCCGACTTTAGGCTCCAATTGCTGCTGCAGGAAAGTAGGTAAATCGACTTTCCCTACAAAACAAATTCCTTGTGAATCTTTTCGTTCGGCAGTGGGTAGGTTTTGCTGACGCGCAATTTCGCGGACTTCAGGTTTTAATAACTCCCCCACCGGAAACATTGCTTTTGATAGCTGTTTTTGATTCAACTGGCACAAAAAGTAACTCTGATCTTTATTCGGATCCTTACCCGCTAAAAGCTGGTGAATGGTTTCTCCGCCAACTTCTACCTCACTTTTCCGACAATAATGTCCGGTTGCCACAAAGTCGGCGTCAAACTTCATCGCTTCATCCAAAAAAGTATCAAACTTTATTTCGCGGTTACAAAGTACATCCGGATTTGGAGTGCGACCTGCCTGGTATTCGGCAAACATATAATCGACCACACGCTTTTTGTAATCTTTGCTTAAATCAACAATATGAAAGGGAATATCCAGCTTTTTTGCTACCATTTTGGCAATCAATGCATCTTCTTCCCAGGTACACGCACTGGTAATATTCCCTACTCGTTCGTGCCAGTTCACCATAAAAAGTGCAATTAAATCGTGCCCTTGCTCTTTTAACAAGTACGCCGCTACACTTGAATCTACTCCACCTGAAAGTCCAATTACTACCCGTTTCATTTTGCAAAAGTAGAAAGATAAAAGGCAATTGTCAAAATACCTCGCAAAAATGAATCTATTGTTAATCAGCTATGCTTACAAACCAAAGTTTTACTAAAAGTTGAATTCTTTGTGACACTTCCGTGATACTTTCTAAGGAACTTTGTTTCAGATTATTCACTAAAAATTAAATGGTATGAAAAATTTTAAACTTATTACAGGATTGGCACTGATAGCGATGATTTTTACACAGTGCGAAAAAGACAACCTTATGGGTGAGCAAGACGATGTACTTACTAAAAGTGCAAAAGGGAACACGCCATCCGGAACATACACAGTTACGGTTGAAAATGTTTCCACCGCTTACAAGTTCTTTGAGGCAGGAGCAGTAACTATCCCCGATGGAGAGAGTGCAGCAGGCCCGGCTTTCCCGGGACATTCGTTCACCTTTTCTTTTCATGCAGGTCCTAGTCACAAATTATCGTTTGCAACCATGTATGGTTTATCAAACGATGGATTTTATGCTCCAAATCAGGGAGGAATCAGTTTGTACAGCGGAGGTGCTCCGGTAAGCGGCGATATCACTTCTGAAATTATGTTGTGGGACGCCGGGACACAGGTCAATCAGATGCCTGGCCCAGGTAATCCTCACAACGGTGTTGACGAGAACGGTGTTGTTCAAACAATGATGGATGCAAATATGACTGACATGTACGATTTCGGATCGGTTGCTACAAACTTGCAAGCCTCTTTAACTTACAATGGGCACAGCATGTTTACTGTTACCATTAATGTACTAAGTGGAAGTACAACTGCAATTTCTCCGGTTGCCTGGGTTGTGCACAATGATGGACAAACTCCAATTTTTCAGGAAGGAATGGCAGATTGGGGAAAAGGACTTGAGGCACTTGCAGAAACCGGAAATCCTGGCCCGCTGAGTCATTATTTATCGTGGAACAGTGGTTACGTTTCGCCGGTAGCACCAGTACTTTGGGTTTTACATGATAAAAAAGACATGCCCATTTTTACTGAGGGAATGCCCGATTACGGCATGGGACTTGAAACATTGGCTGAAACAGGAAATCCTGGTCCGTTGTATGAATCATTAATGGCAGCCGGCTATGAAACCGGATTCCAGACAGGACCTAACACACCTCCCCTGTTCCCTGGAGAAATGCTTTCATTTACTTTTGAAGGACACGTTGGACAATCGCTAAGTATTGCCAGTATGTTGGGTGCTTCTAACGATATTTTCTTCTCAACAGGAGACGAGGGAATAAAACTTTCAAATGGAGATGATCCAAAAGATCTGACTCACTTTATTGAATTATATGATGCAGGAACCGAGGTCAATGAGTATCCCGGAGCACAAACGCAAGCCAATACCGTAGAGAATGGCAATGTGCGTATGTTAGACGATGGAATGCCATGGCCCGATGCGTCAAATGTTATTAAAGTAACAATAATGAAAAATTAGAGAGTACAGAAAACAAATATAAATGAACTAAAAAACCATTGGTTTACCTGTTAAATCAATGGTTTTTTATTCAGCTAAGATTGCACTATCATCACCCAAACATGAACGATATGTGCCACTTGATTTATGTACTGAGCTATCGTTTTATTTCCTATTTCCAAACGGAATTGTAAATCCGATTAATGGGAAAGCAACAAATGAGTCGATGCCAGAACCAACCGGAATGGCAAAAATAAAATCGAGAGATGCCTTTTTAATAATCCATCTTCCGCCTAATCCCAAAGCCAGAACACTTTCGCCATCAGCGTGTATGAAATAATTTTCGGTAATAAAATATCCTCTACTCGAAAGCCGAAACATTCCACTTACATTAATCAAAGGAGTGTTTGCCCAATCCCCATCGGCAAAACCATAGGCCAAACCAACCGAAACATTGTTATCAGGCGATCCAAAAGTAGATAATCCATATACCAAACCAAATGCGCCAACATCTTCGCCAATTACAGTACCAACTATTGTTCCTCCGCCCAAATTCAGCTTATCCTTTTCAAGTGGGATTGAGAATTTCGCAGTGATAAAAACAGGTGCTGGTCCTCCTAATAAAAAAGTAGGAATAATTCCTCCGCCCAACGAAAAGTTATCAGTGATTCCGAAAGTGAACTGATTCCAAAAAACATAAATATTTTGATAATACGCTTCTCCAGCCTTTAATCCATAACCATTTGGAGCCCAGAAATAACGAGTAGATTGTGGATTGGAGAACCATAGCTTACCATTCTTAAATTGTTGAGCTTCTAACAATTCAGTGGTTTTGATATCCGTTTTCTGAATTGTTAACTGTCCTAAATTATTTGTTTGTATAACAATCACTAAAGGATCTTCCTTTACAATTTTACCTACAAAATCATTTCCGTCAGTGGTTTGAATGCGAACCAAAGTAGAATCGTTAGTTTGTGCGAGGATAGTGTTTGTGAAAAATAGGGAAAACAGAATTAAGAACAAGTAACTTGCCTTCATAATTCAGATTTTTGGATGTACCAAAAGTTACGTAAAATATGTGTGTATTGCAACCCTTCTAACTTGCCCTTATTCTTTCTTTTTATAAGTATTGCGATGTTTGTGCTGCGTGTCTCCTTTTTTATATTTATGAAAACTTCCTTTCTTGTTGCCTTTACGTTTTCGGGGTTCCTGCCACTCAGGTCCTGCCCCCAAATGCGCTGGCATTGCAATTTTAAAAACTTCTCGTTCAATCAGCTGCTCAATCTGATGAAATTTGTACATGTCATCTTCATTCACCAAAGTTAATGCTACCCCAGTAGTTGAAGCACGTGCCGTTCTTCCCACACGGTGTACATAATCTTCGGCATCGTTGGGCACATCGTAATTAATTACCAAATTAATGTCTTTAATATCGATACCCCGACTCATAACATCAGTGGCCACCAGAATTCGGATACGTTTTGAGCGAAAACCCAACAACACGTTCTCTCTTTCCGATTGTTCCAAATCAGAAGAAATGGCTTCTGCCTCAAATTTTTTCCTTTTTAATGCCTTTGCCAGCTCAGTGGTTGCCCGTTTGGTAGAACAGAAAATTAGGATGCTGTTGTATTCCGGATTATCATTTATAAGATGAGCCACCAAATCGTTCTTCTGCCTATTATAGATTAAGTAGGCAGCCTGTAAAACACCTTCTGCCGGTTTCGACATAGCGATGTTTATTGTTTTAGGATCAGTTAAAACTTGTGAGGCGAGCGTCCTGATTTTGGGTGCCATTGTAGCACTAAACATTAAATTTTGTCGCTTTTTTGGAAGGTAGGATATAATTTTTACAATATCGTCGTGAAAACCTATATCCAGCATTCTGTCTGCTTCATCGAGAATTAAAAACTGAATGGTATCGAATTTTACATATCCTAAATTGAGGTGCGAAATCAATTTCCCCGGAGTGGCCACAATAATATCGGCTCCCTTCGTTAGTGCTGTTCTTTGCTGTCCCCAATTGTCGCCATCGCCACCACCATATAGTGCAATCGACTGAATTCCCATGGTGTAGCCGATTCCCTGTACTTGCTGATCGATTTGCATTGCTAATTCGCGGGTTGGCACTACAATTAAAGTAGAAGTTTCACCTCCCGGCAGATCGGCAATCAGATCAAGAATTGGAAGTAAAAAAGCGGCGGTCTTTCCTGTGCCGGTTTGTGCACAAGCAATTAAATCGTGACCATCAAGAATGATTGGAATTGCTTGTTCCTGAATTGGAGTAGCCTCCTTAAATCCCATATAATCGATGGCTTCAAGCAGGTCATCGTGTATTCCAAGTTCTGAAAATTCCATGTAATAATATTAAATTCAATAAACAACAAAGGTAATTAAAATGCATTCATCTAAGCACTAAAATTTTCAGGTCCTCAATAATCCATCCACAATTAAAAAAATCATCATAAAAAGGTAAAGGAAATTGAGCTTATAAAACGATGGGCGCACTTTGAATTCATCTTTGCCAAAGACGGCGATGCCCAACGAAAAGAGTAAATAGAAAATGTAAAAGAGTAAAAAAAACATTATTATTTTGTTACCGATTACAAAAAAGATAACCAAAAACGCAGACGCCACTGTTGTTAAGACCCAGGTAAAGGTAACTCGTTTAATTTGCCCCTCATTAAAAATCTGATTCAGACTAGGCAAATTGGCCAATTTGTATTGGTCGCCAAACATGAGCAATAAAAGCCAAAAATGAGGAATTTGCCCGATGAAGAAAAAGGCCGCCACCAAAAGAATAACTTCTGATGTTAAACTTCCACCAGCACCAGCCCAACCAATCATTGGAGGCAAAGCTCCTACCATCGATCCCGGGATTACGGCAAAAGCTGAAACTTTTTTAAGCGGAGTATAAACGGCATTGTACGAAAACAAAGTCGCCCAGCTTAAAACCAGTGCCATTATTGGATTTGATAAAATTAAAGTGAGTGAGCCTGCCACCGCAAAACCGATGGCTACTAACAAGGCATTTTTTGCACTGATTTTACCACTTGGTATCGGACGATTTTTGGTGCGTGGCATTTGTGCATCAATATCTCTTTCCTGCCAGTGATTCATTACGCTTGAACTACACGCCATTAAAAACACCCCCAGTGTTAACAACCAGCCTTGTGCATCGACATTGCCGGTAAAAAGTACATAGCCAGTTAAAGCAGAAAAAGCAATGGGCATAGAGATGCGCACTTTACCCAGTTCGTAAATTATTTTAAGTTGTTCTTTCAAATTTTAATCTATTTTGCCGCTAATACGTAAATAAAAGACATTAACCGCATGTAATTCTGTGCCTGAGGCTTTTCCTTTTTTTATCAGGACGTTGCCCTTGCTATATTATTTCGCCCCATCACGTCTCCAACTTCCCAAAGTTACTTGAACCACCTGCTAACTGTGACTGCGACTGAATACCTATTTCACCGTTTTCAGATACTCAATAATATTTGCAATATCATCTTCCGAAAGTTGTCCTTGGTAAGAGAGCATCAATCCTTTGGTAAAACCATCAACCACATCGGCATTCGGATCGTATATTGAACTTTTTATGTATTCTTCATCAACTAAAACCTGACGTGTTTCCTTACCCGTTTTAACGGTGTGCTCGGCCCCCCAAATTCCTTTAAAGCTAGGCCCAACCAATTTTGTTCCGTCAACAGTATGGCAGGCAAAACAGCCAATATTTTGCATAATTCGTTTTCCGGTTGCAGAAGGGGAATCAAGTTCGGCAGTTAAAGCTGCAACATTCGTAGTATCGGTAATCCAAGATTGAAAAGCAGTATCTTCTATCACTTTTACATACGTGTACATGTATGAATGTTGCAAACCACAGTACTCTGCACAAAACAGTTCGTATGTACCAACCCTCTGCGGTTCAAACCACATCGAATTGTTTTCCTTTCCGGGAACCATATCTTGTTTTACCCGAAAAGCAGGAATATACAAACTGTGCAAAACATCCATGGCTACCAGGTTTAATTTAATTGGCTGGTCTTTGGGCAAAAATAAGGTATCCGTTCTTCTGCCGTTTTCATACTCAAAGCTAAAATTCCACATTCTGCCATAAACCGTTATTTCCATAGCATCTTTTGGTGCCTTTTGCATGGGTTTCCAACCTGCCCATCCATAATAAAACATCAGCATTGTGATGAGAAACGGAACAACAGTCCAAATAATTTCAAGCTTAACACTACCTTCAATTTGTGTGGCTTTTGGATTTCGTTTCTTGTTGTATTTAAATATGAAAATTAGCATTACCACGGTTAATCCAATAAGGAACAAAAATGAAATTCCAAGGATGACCAAGAATGCCGTATCGACACCCTGAACAAAATTCGAGGCTTGAGTTACTTCTGAACTATACATATTATCTATATAAGTAATCTAACATTGTAATAACTAGCACAACTACAAATATGGCAAATACAAACAGTACCATTATCCGTATGTATGGTTTGTCGTATTTTAGGTGCATAAAGTAGGTTAATACCAAATACGATTTTACGATGGCAAACAATAAAGCTCCTGCTACGGTATATGCCCCAAGCTCAATATGCGTAATACCTATTGATGAAAAAGTTAATACCAGCAAAACCAGTAAAATAATCGCATACATTCGGTAAGGGACAATATGATGTTTTTCTTCTGACATAATTCTTGCGTGTTAAGTAATTAGATAAAATAAAGGGAAAAGGAAAATCCAGATTAAATCGACCAGGTGCCAGTACAAACCAGCATTCTCGAGCATTGATGGTCGTTCTATATTCACTTTCCCATTGCTTATTCCACGAATGGCAAAACCCATTATTATCAATCCAATAATAATGTGAAGAGCATGCAGTCCTGTCATTACAAAATAGAGCCCAAAAAATAAGATTTCTCCCTGGCTCATATTTTCAATCATGTGCTCCGATCCCGGCCAAATTCCATGGTCGAATTTCACTCCCCACTCGAACCATTTATTGACCAAAAATCCAATCCCGATAAGAAAGGTGACAACCACCAAAGCAATGGCAAGTTTCTTTTGCCCTTTTTGTAATGCCGACGTGGACATCGCAATGGTCATACTACTAAATAATAAGATTACGGTATTGAATGCACCGATAGTTGTATTTAACTCCACCGCTGCCATATGAAAAGCGTCGGGATTCATAAACCGGTAAACCGAATACACAAGAAAGAGTCCGCCAAATAGAAGCAGCTCGGTAAAAATGAACAACCACATACCTATTTTCGACGATTCGGGATCGTACATGTCGGGATGTTCTACATGATGCACATGTTCTTCCATATCAAGCAAATTTTATTCGTAATTGTAGGGTCCGTCCTTTTCACCCAAAACAGGTTCAGTCTCAAAATTTAAAACAGGAGGTGGAGAAGTAACCGTCCATTCCAGGGTTTTACTATTCCAGGGATTCATTTCAGCAGGTTCTCCTTTTCGTGCTGAACGAATTAGATTCACCAGAATTATTATAAAACCGGTAACCATAATCCATGATCCAAACGTGCTTAGAATATTTCCTCCGTGGAACTCTGGCAAATAGTCGTAATAACGACGTGGCATTCCCATCATTCCCAAATAAAACATCGGAGAATAGAGGGCCAGAAATCCGATTGTAAAAACCAGCCAGCCAATATTCGCCCACGCTTTATCGTACATTCTACCGTAAATTTTGGGAAACCAATAGTGAATTGCGGCAAAAAAGGCAAAACCTGTTCCGCCAAAAACAATATAATGGAAGTGGGCAACAACAAAAGCAGTGTCGTGTACATAAATGTCGGTTGCCAGCGCGCCCAAAACAAGACCACTTAAGCCACCTACCATAAATACAAAAATGAATGACACCGCCCAGTAAAAGGGTGTTTGAATATTAATAGAACCTTTGTACATGGTTGATATCCAATTAAAAACTTTAATGGCACTTGGAATAGCAACAATAAAAGTAAGTAAGGAGAAATAATATTGTGCAGTACCACTCATTCCTGCAGTATACATGTGGTGTCCCCAAACAAGGTAGCCCACAAATGCTATCGACAACGTTGAGGCAATAATGGCTTTGTATCCGAAAATGTGTTTTTGCGAAAATGTTGGAATAATCTCGGAAATAGCTCCCATTGCCGGCAGAATCATAATATAAACTGCAGGGTGCGAATAAATCCAAAACAAATGCTGGTATAAAATGGGATCGCCTCCCAATGCGGGGTCAAATATTCCCACTCCAAAAAGTCGTTCCAGGGCAACCAAAACCAGGGTAATTCCTACAACCGGTGTTGCCAATAACTGAATCCAGGCTGTTCCGTATAAGGTCCAAACAAACAATGGAAGTTTGGTCCACTTCATTCCGGGGCAACGCAAACGATGAATAGTCACTAGAAAATTCAGACCGGTTAATATGGATGAAAACCCCAGAACAAAAGCACCAAAAATGGCAGGCAACAGGTTTGTTCCCGTTTTAAAACTATAGGGAGCATAAAATGTCCAGCCTGTGTCGGGTGTACCATTCCCAAATAGTAAAGCACTAATTACCAAAAGAACGCCTGCAACATATAAATACCACGACATTAGATTCAATTTTGGAAAAGCTACATCTTTAGCGCCAATCATTATGGGCATCATCAGGTTTCCAAAAACAGCCGGTAGCCCGGGTACCACCACCATAAAAATCATTATTACCCCATGCACCGTAAAGGTTGCATTGTACGTTTGCGCATCCATAATGGTTTTTCCGGGTGCCAACAACTCAAACTTCATGGCTAATCCCAATAAAACTCCAATTGAAAACATGGTCGCAATTGAGTATAAATAAAGAAGACCAATACGTTTATGGTCTGTTGACAAAATCCATCCGAGCAAACCTTTGTATTTCCCCTGATAGGTTAAATAGTTTGATCCGTTTACAGCACTTGTTGTATGCATAAAGTTATTTTTCAATTATGGTTTAGACTCTATTTAGTCCTTTCATTCAATTTTGTATTCTCCAAAAACCAACATTCAAAATTCACTTATGAAAATAAAAATTGGTTATTCATTAGTGGAAACTTTCTTCCTTTTTGGCTTAAACACCATAAACAATAATAATAGCAGTGCGAAAAACATGATCAGCGTTGCACTAACTTTTGTAACATTCAATACATACGTTTGCCCGGTGGGGTCGTATGAGTAACAAAATCGTAAAACCTTGTTAAGTGTTGGTCCCGATTGCCCCTTCGATGCCTCAACAATGGCCATTTTCCATTCGAAAGGTAAAAAATATAATCCATTCAAATACCGAGTAATTTTGCCATCGGCGCTGGTAACCGTCAAAGAGGCAGCATGCAAAAAGTCATTGCCTGTTTTTTTGTATTTAAATCCGGTAGCAGTTGTTGCTTTTATAATACTTGCACTATCCGAAACAAAAAACAGCCACCCTGTTTTGGCCTCTTCTATTTTAGCCGGATTGTTCATCAAATTCAGGTAATTTGTTTTTTTCCTGATTCCCAAATCTATTGTTTCACCCGGGTCGAAACTAATGGTTAAAACCTGATAATCTTTCCCCGGCACCAGGTCTGATTTATCCATCACTCCGGCCACAGCCTCCATAAGTGGGCTACAAATTCCGGGACAACGGAAATACACAAAGTTTAATATGGTAGGTTTATCGATAAGATCGGCCAACCAAACTTGCTCTCCGTTTTCATTTATTAATGAAATGCTATCAGGTAAATAATCATCAAGATGTTCAACAATGCCAATTTCCACATCATCATCTTTTGCAGCAGGGTTAATCACAGCCTGCGCATATAATATTGATGTAAACATACCCAATGTTAAAACGAGAAAAATACTTTTGAAATACTTATATAACTTCATTCAAATTTAGTTAAGAGAAACGGTTTATTAGTCAAATAAAAATGGTTGCGTCCAATTCATTCAAATGAATCCTACGTTATATTCAGCAAATTGTTCGATTTGGAAACTCATAACAAATCACAGAATAACACCATCCTTTTTTTAATCAGTTAAACCATAAAAACACCTGAATGTTTATTAGAATCATTTCTTTCTGAGCATTTTAGAGAAAAACAGTTTTATACTTACTTTTCTTTTGTAACATCTGCTCAAAACAAGAACAATAAAAATTTAGCAGTTATAGCACTTTAAAGGATGGAATTTCATGTTAAATTCGTACTTTCGGGATGATTTAAAACCTAAGCGGAGAACTAAAACATGCTATACAACACATTTTTGATTTATCTATTCTAAAAATACCGCTCACACCCTGTTTTAGAGAAAATCTATTAACAACAGTATTAAAATAGATTTGTTCATTCAACTTTTTAAAAAAAATTGTAGGAAAAACCTATGTTCGCTCATATCAATATTTTATCCTTGAAAAAAATAATCAACAATTTGCGACTTCCGTAACTTGCTCATTATTAATTTTTAAAGGCATTTTTGTCTTTTATTCTTTCGTATCCTTTAGGAATTTGTAGCTTCGTTCTAAATTTCTAAATTCGTGGAGTTGAGAAACTAAATTAAGCTAAATAAAAGTGCGCATTAACGCACACTGGTCATAAAAAATGTCTGTTTATGGAAAAGAAATCGCGTAGAAACTTCATGAAAACTCTGGGTTCAATTGGTGCCGCCGGAGTTGTCGGAGGTTCCAGTTTTTTAAGTTCGTGCAGCAAAGTTGAAACTACTTCCGGTGATAAAATCCGCTTATTAACATCAAGTGGAGAATTGGTTGAAGTTGACAAAGCACAGCTTAAACCGGCAGATATGCCGAACCTTTCGGAAAATCAGAAGCGGGGAAGAAAAGGGCTACCAGGAAGAAGTTGGGTAATGGTTATTGACCTTTCGAAATGCAGAAATGCAAGACAATGTATGAAGGCTTGTCAAAACCATCACCAGTTGCGCCCTGAGCAACATCATATTAACGTATTGCAAATGCAGGATGCAGAACACACTGCACCATATTATATGCCCAAACCATGTCAGCATTGCGATAATCCCCCCTGTACAAAAGTTTGTCCGGTTAATGCCACATTCAAACGCGAAGATGGTATTGTACTAATCGACAACGAACGTTGTATTGGCTGCCGTTTCTGTATTGCTGCTTGTCCGTATTCGGCAAGGGTATTTAACTGGTTCGAGCCACGCGATTCCGAGAAATATGAAGGTGTAACTTACAATATTGAAGCAAATGTTCCTCAGAAAAAAGGAACCATTTCGAAATGTTTATTTAGTGCCGATCGTTTACGCGATGGAAAACTACCCTCTTGCGTATCGGCTTGCCCTAATGGAGTGTACTGGTTTGGCGACCGCAACGAAGATGCAGTAACCAACGGAACTACACACGAAACAACAACTTTTAGCAAATTACTAAAAGACAATGCGGCTTATACGCTTATGGAAGAACTCGGCACAAAACCAAGGGTTTACTATTTACCTCCTAAAGATCGTGCGTTTCCTTTTCAAGGCGAAATTGAAGATCATCATTCATAACTGACTAAATTCTAAACGATGGAGAAATCAAAATCACCGGAAGAATCCCGGAAGTTATTAGATAAAATCACCTTCGACTTAACACGATCGATTGTAAAACGTGACGAGTTGACCAACTTTTGGTACTTCTTTTTAATCATGTTTGCAGCGGTTGGTTTGTGGGGTTGGTATATTCAGTTTCGCGACGGGTTGGGAGTTACAGGCATGCGCGACTATGTGTCGTGGGGAATGTACATTGCCAACTTTGTATTTTTTGTGGCAGTTAGTTTAGTTGGGTTTCTGCTTAGTTCAGCTTTGCACCTGCTGAAAATTGGCTGGGCCAAACCCATTTCCCGGGTTGCCGAGCAAGTTGCAATTGCGGGTGTTGCTTTAGCAGGTTTGATTATTGTTATGGACATGGGACGTCCTGACCGACTACTCAACGTATTTATTCACGGCCGTTTTGCTTCGCCTATACTATGGGACGTTACAGTAGTAACTACCTATTTAACTATATCGGTATTACTTTTTTACATACCATTAATTCCCGATTTGGCTTTACTACGCGATAAAGGCACCGACGATATTCCGAAGTGGAAAATTAAGGTTTATACCTTATTGGCGCTTGGCTGGAAAGGAAACGCCGAGCAGTATAAAATAGTTTATCATGCCATGCGTGTGCTAATGTTATTGATAATGCCGGTTGGTCTTTCTATTCATACTGTTACCTCGTGGTTGTTTGCTGCCACATTGCGTTCAGGTTGGGATACCACTATTTTAGGACCTTATTTTGTAGCTGGGGCGTTTGTGGCCGGAGCTGCTGCAGTGGTTATTGTAATGTTCGCTTACCGAAATCGTTATAATTTAAAAGATTATTTCGAAGACCTCCATTTTGATTATATGGGTAAACTGCTGGTTTTTGTTTGTTTGGTTTACCTCTATTTTAATATTAACGAATTTTTGGTTCCTGCCTATAAAATGAAAACGGCTGAAGGAATTCACCTTCGTAATTTATTTACCGGTAGTTTTTCTTTAATGTTTTGGTTGGCACAAACCTTCGGGCTTATCCTTCCTATTATTTTAATGCTTATTAAATACTTTAGGAAACCGCTTCCATTAACAATTATTTCTGTTTTTATATTGATCGCATCGTGGGTAAAACGTTATATCATCGTAATTCCAACATTGGAACACCCATTTTTACCGGTACAAAATGTACCCGATAATTTTAAACACTATTCGCCAACAAGTATCGAGGTTATGATTACCCTCTTCTCGTTTATGGCTGCACTACTTATAATTACGGTTCTTGCAAAAATGTTTCCGGTAATTACCATTTGGGAATATGCCGAAGACAAAGGGATTGAAAAAGAAATTATTTCTGAACCTAAAACCACTTCAAAATGATTAAAAAAATCAATCTGATATTTGTAGCAATCCTTTTTATTGCACAGCAGGGAATGGCTCAGGAATGGATCGTTCCGGAAGATCAAAAAACGTTAAAAAACCCATCAGAATATAATCTTGCCAATGTCAAAAAGGGAAAAGAACTATTTCTGACAAACTGTAAATCGTGCCATGGCGATGCAGGGAAAAACAATGGATTACCGCTGATACCACCACCTCCCGATGTTACTTCGGACCTTATGCAAGCCAATACTGAAGGCGAAATATTTTATAAAATCACCCATGGACGGGGCGGAATGCCGCAATTTGTAAAAACCATTTCGGAAGACGACCGCTGGCGTTTGGTTAATTATATACGAAATTACAATCCGGCCAACGAGCCTGTTCTTGTGGAAGCTCCTCCTAAAAAAGCAAAACTTATGGCTTCGGTAAATGAAACCGAAAACAAAGTTGAAATTTTTGCAGAGGTGGAAGGGAAAGACGGAAAGTATGAAGTTTTAGCCGATGCAGCAGTTTCTGTTAGTGCTAAAAAAGCATTTGGTAATTTGCCAATTGGCGAAGTATTAACTAATAAAGAAGGACGCGCAGAATATACCATTACGAAAGAATTAATTGGTGACGAGCAAGGACTAGTTACTGTTGTGGTTCGTTTGGACGAAGGTTTTATTACCGATCCGGTAATTCTTGATGCTGCCAAAGTTGGACAACCCAAGGAAGTACCAAAACTGATTAAAAAGGAAGTACTTTGGTCAACCAACAACAACGTTCAAACCTGGCTGCTTCTTTCGTATATAGGAGCTGTGGGCGGAGCCTGGCTGGCCATTGGCTATGTAGTTTTTCAAATATTTAAAATCTGGCGGGTAGGAAAGCAAGATTAGTATGAATATCTTTTACCTGTTGATAGGAGTAAGTTTATTTGTAGCACTCATTTTTTTGGGAGCCTTTATTTGGGCGGTTCGTAACGGACAGTTCGACGACAACGAAACCCCATCGATGCGGGTTCTTTTCGACGATGACAGTACCGACACAGAAACAAATGATGAAACACAACCGGAAGAACAAAAACAAACGACATAATTATCCAACTTATGGAAAATCAAAAATTTAATTACGACAACAAAATAGTTAAGCTATTTATTCTGGCTACACTCGTTTGGGGTGTTGTTGGAATTCTGGTAGGACTACTTGCAGCATTGCAACTGGCCTTTCCGGTTTTCAACTTCGGGCTCGAATTTACAACCTTTGGTAGAGTTAGGCCCTTACATACCAATGCAATTATTTTTGCATTTGTGGGAAATGGAATTTTTGCAGGAGTTTATTATTCCATGCAAAAATTACTTAAAACCCGAATGTTTAGCGACAAATTAAGTGCTTTCCATTTTTGGGGATGGCAAACCATTATTCTTTTGGCAGCTTTATCGCTACTTGCCGGATTTACAACCGGTAAAGAATATGCCGAATTA
>JBFFMM010000045.1:0-16704 GCA_041554075.1 Draconibacterium sp.
ATCTTTTCTAGAATTGTATTTTTACTGGCCTCGTTTTGTTTGGGGTAAACGGTAATCATCATCAACTGAGCAATTTTCTCGTCGAGAGTAAGTTTCTCCAATTGTTGTTCTACCCATTCGTCATTTTTATAGTTCAGAAAGGGTGGTTCTCCTGCTTTCAGACTTAAATTTAAGCTAACGAATAGAGTAATGAGGACAATATATATCTTGGGTGTTGGTTTCATTTTATAATAGAATGATTGCTTTCTAAAAAATTTAAAATCTATCTTCGTGCATGCAAATGTAATACTTTATAACTGATGATTCGAATTAATATTTTGCTTGTACTTCTGTTTTTATTTCAGAGTTGTACTTCACAAGAAACAGAAAAAATTACTGTTGGAGCCGAGCAATCAGAGTTGTATTTATCGCTTTTGAAAGATAAAAAAGTGGCTTTGGTAGTTAACAATACTTCAATGGTTAATAAACTACATCTTGTTGATTATTTATTGAATAAGGATGTTGAACTGGTAAGAATATTTGCACCGGAGCATGGTTTTAGAGGCGATGTTTCTGCAGGAGGAAAAGTAGAAGATGGACAAGATTCAAAAACCGGTTTGCCCGTGTTATCGCTTTACGGAAAAAACAAAAAACCAACAGAGGAACAGTTGAGCGGAATAGATGTGGTTGTTTTTGATATTCAGGACGTCGGGTGCAGGTTTTACACCTATATTTCCACTTTACATTTACTTATTGAGGCCTGTGCCGAAAATGAGCTGCCGCTGGTTGTTTTCGATCGCCCCAATCCAAATGGCGATTATGTTGCCGGTCCAGTCCGAAAGGCTGGATTCGAATCATTTGTAGGAATGGATCCCATTCCAATTGTACACGGTTGTACGGTTGGCGAGTTGGCAAAAATGATAAACGAAGAAGGTTGGCACAAAGCTGGTGAAAAATGCGAGTTGACCGTTGTTCCTGTAAAAAATTACGATCATACTATGCACTACTCTTTGCCTGAAAAACCATCGCCCAATTTACCCAACGATTTATCCATTCGTTTGTATCCATCTCTTTGTTTTTTTGAAGCTACCAGTGCAAGCGTTGGGCGCGGAACTGAATTTCCTTTTCAGGTAATTGGAGGTTTGCAGGCCGGTTTGGGAGAATTTGAGTTTACGCCCAAAAGCATTCCGGGAGTGGCCATTAATCCACTGAATAAAGACCAAAAGTGTTACGGAATTGATTTGCGGGCGTTAGAAGAAGCTCCTAAATTCACCCTAAAATACTTCTTCGATTTTTATCATAAATATAAAAAAGAAGAAGATTTTTTAATCCGCGAAAATTGGCTCAATTTACTTGCAGGAACTGATGATTTAATTAAACAAATTCGGGAAGGAAAAACAGAGACTGAGATCACGAAAAGCTGGCAGCCGAAATTGGAAGAATATAAAAAACTTCGGAAAAAATATTTGTTGTACCCTGATTTTGAATAATAATATATGAATCCATACCTCGTACTGGGAATTGTTTTAGCCTATTTTTTTGTTTTAATGGGTATTTCGTGGATTACATCGCGAAAGGCCGATACGCAGGCTTTTTTTACTGCCAACCGAAAATCGCCGTGGTATTTGGTAGCATTTGGAATGGTTGGAGCCACACTTTCGGGAGTTACGTTTATTTCGGTTCCGGGCGAAGTCGGTAATTCAGCTTTTTCGTATTTGCAATTTGTTTTCGGGAATATTGTGGGGTATTGGCTGGTTGCCGGAATTTTACTGCCACTTTATTACAAATTAAATTTGGTTTCTATTTACTCTTTTTTGGAACAACGTTTTGGCCCGAGATCTTATAAAACGGGGTCTTTTTTCTTTTTGATTTCAAAATTGATTGGAGCGGCGTTTCGTTTGTTTTTGGTGGCCGGAGTATTACAAATTGCATTTTTCGATGCCTTTAATATTCCTTTTACTTTAACTGTAATTGTTACCATTGCCTTAATTTGGGTTTATACTTTTCGTGGTGGCATTAAAACCATAGTTTGGACTGATACTTTGCAGACCTTGTTTTTAGTGAGTGCAGTCATTTTTACAATCATTGCCATTTCAAAAAGCCTCGATTTTAATTTTGGTGCATTGGTGAAAGAAATTTCGAAGAATGACAACTCACAAATTTTCTTTTGGGATTGGCGTTCAGGGAATAATTTTTTCAAACAGTTTTTAGCCGGAATGTTTATTACAATTGTTATGGTTGGAATGGACCAGGATATGATGCAAAAAAACCTGACTTGCAAGAATAAAAGGGAGGCTCAGAAAAATATGTTGGTATTTAGTTTTTCGTTCTTGTTTACTGTTTTTTTGTTTCTGAGTTTGGGGGTAATGCTTTATATTTTTGCCGAAAAAAATGGAATTACTATACCGGAAAGTACCGACGATTTATACCCTCTTTTAGCTCTGCATTATTTTGGATTGCCCGTTGGAATTGCTTTTTTGCTAGGTATAACAGCAGCTGCTTATTCCAGTGCTGATTCGGCTTTAACGGCGCTAACAACCTCCTTTAGTGTAGATTTTCTAAAGATTGAACGTTTTGATGAACCAAAAAGGCGGAAGATAAAAATGGGTTCGCATTTGTTTTTTTCTATTCTGCTTATCATTGTAATTCTGGCATTTAAAGCCATAAACAATCAAAGTATTGTGGTTGCTGTTTTTAAGGTGGCAGGTTATACTTACGGACCCATTTTGGGCTTATTTATTTTTGGTATGTATTCAAAACGAAAGGTAAATGATAAGTGGGTTCCGATGGTTGGATTGTTGGCTCCTGTAATCTGTTATTTTATTTCAAATTATTCCGAAATTCTGTTTAATGGTTACAAGTTTGGCTTCGAACTTCTCATCGTCAATGGACTAATCACAGTTGTCGGTTTGTTACTTATATCTAAAAAACATGTTGAATAATAGCCCTGATTGCAAATAAATGTTAAAAATTGTAAATTGATTTTCTATATTTGTAAAATAACGGGTGGAAAGTGGCGTGATAATTTTTAAGACTTACTAATTTGTATCGATATCTACTTCAAATATTAGCTGTAGCTGTACTCTTTGTCACACTGTTTTCGTGCGAGGATGAAGGGTATTTGTCATCTACTGATGCGCAACTTCAATTTTCGGTAGATACTATAACTTTTGATACAATATTCACAACAATAGGTTCCACAACTCAGCGTTTTACGGTTCGAAATCCTTACGATGAAAATGTATTGATATCTCGGATAAAATTGGTCGGGGGTGATGCTTCCAGTTTTAAATTAAACGTAAATGGTATTGTTGGAAATGAGATATTCGAATTGGAAGTGCCGGCAAGAGATAGTATTTATGTATTTGTACAGGTTATAATCGATCCGAATGGACAAAACTTGCCCATGGTTGTGCAGGATTCTATTGAGTTTACCACGAATTCTAATTTTCAGACCGTAAATTTGATTGCTTACGGACAGGATTTTAAGTTGGTTAAAGCAGAAGTTTTGGAAACTACCACCTGGACAGCAGAAAAGCCGTATCTGGTTTATGATTATGCCTATGTTGACAGCACCTCAACATTAACAATTGAGCCGGGAACAAAAGTTTTCTTTCATAAGGATGCTGGTTTATACGTAAAGGGAACATTAATTGCAAATGGCGATTTTCAAAATCAAATACAGTTTTTGGCTGATCGTTTAGAGCCTTCGTATGCAAATATTCCGGACCAATGGAATGGTGTAGTCTTGTATTCTGGGAGTCACGATAATGTGATGAATTATGTGACCATTAAAAATGCAAATATTGGATTGCAAGTAGGTACAATTGAAAACGATGGATTTGCATCAGTGGAGTTGAGTAATTCGAAAATTGAAAATATGGCTTATGCCGGTTTGTTTGCCATGAAATCTAAAATTGTGGCTTATAACAACTTAATTGCTAATTGTGGTTATTATGCCGCCGCTCTTCTTGTTGGAGGTGAATACGAATTTTATCATACCACAATTGCTAATTATTGGGGTAATTATGGTTCGAAAGTTCGTAATTCGGCGTCGCTGGTTTTATCAAATGTATTGGTTGTAGAAGGTTCGGATGGTAGCAAAGTTTCATTTAATGGAGACCTTACCAAAGCCACTTTTGCAAACAGTATTATTTATGGTAATGTTGAGAATGAACTGGAGTTGGGAAATAATGGCGAGAATGAATTTAATTTCCTTTTCGATCATTGTATCCTTCAGGTACCTGACACATTAAATACAAGTAATAAAGACCATTACGTAAATGTTTGGAAAGGTTCGGATTATGATCCGCGTTTTATTGATCCTTACGGAGATTTTAATTACGAACTAGATACCTTGTCTGCTGCAATTGATGTTGGTGATATTGAGTATGCCAAGTTTTTTCCAATCGATCTTTTGAATAAAAATCGTACAGGCGATAATGGTCCTGATTTAGGAGCATACGAACGTTTCGTAAAACAAGATGAAAACTAGTCTCAGTTTCATTGTTTTTCTATTTATTATTCTAAATACCCAGGCCCAACAAAACGCTTCGGAGTATTCGGTAATGTTTTACAATACTGAAAATTTGTTTGATGTACAGAATGATTCGTTGACAAACGATGATGAATTTACCATTGAAGGTGCGCGGCATTGGAGCTATAAAAAGCTAAATAGAAAGATACAAAATACAGCAAAAGCAATTTTAAGTTCATCAGGGTGGGAGGTTCCTGTTTTGGTTGGTTTGTGCGAGATTGAGAACCGATATGTACTTGAAAAACTGATTAAAGAAACTCCATTAAAGTCAACTCCCTATAAAATTATACATAAAGAATCGCCCGATTTTAGAGGTATTGATGTGGCATTACTTTATCAGGCAGAAAAGTTTTATCCTTTGCAATACGAATACTATCCTTTAATACGGAAAAATGGAGAGCTGATGCATTCGCGCGAAATTTTATATGTGTCGGGAATAGTGGATGGGATGGATACTTTGCATGTTTTTGTAAATCACTGGCCTTCTCGGTATTCTGGATTGATGGAAACACGTGGGTTGCGGAACAGAGCTGCAAGTCTATTGCGTGAAAAGATTGATGATGTGCTTCTTAAAAATAGCCGATCCAAAATAATTGTATTGGGCGATTTTAATGATCAACCTTCCGATGAGAGTATTTTGAACTATTTAAATGCAATAAAATTGCCAGCAGAACTTCACTTAAACCAACTGTATAATTTGTCGGCTGAGTGGGAGAACGATGATATAGGGACCTTAAAATATCAATCGCAGTGGTTTGTGTTCGATCAGATAATTGTATCAGGAACATTGTTAAAATCGGAAAGTGGCTTGTATGTACAAGACGAGTGGGCCACTATTTGTAAACTCCCATTTTTACTTGAAACTGACGAAAGATATGGTGGACTAAAACCAAACCGAACTTTTAACGGATACCGATATAATGGCGGTTTTAGCGATCATCTTCCGGTATTGCTAAAGCTACAAGTTCGTTAACTTATTTTCTGCAGTCCAAGTTCTTCCGCTTTTCTCATCATAAAAGCAAAAGCTTCTTCGTAATTATTATGAATTTCTCCATCCAGAATGGCTTCTTTAATGGCATCTTTTAACAATCCCACTTCGCGACATGGAGTAAGGTTAAAAGTCTCCATTATTAGTTCGCCATCTACCGGTGGCTGGAAATTACGGACTGCATCTTTTTCTTCAATTTCTTTTAATTTCTGACGAACCACCTTGAAGTTTTTCATGTAGCGTTTTACTTTGTCTGCATTTTTTGAGGTAATATCTGCTTCACAAAGTGTCATCAAATCGTCAATGTCGTCGCCTGCTTCAAAGAGTAAACGTCGCACGGCTGAGTCGGTAACAATTTCTTCAGAAAGAATAATGGGGCGCATGTGCAACTGAACCATTTTCTGTACATATTTCATTTTTTCATTCAAAGGCAGTTTCATACGCCTAAAAATTTTAGGAATCATTTTCACCCCAACAAAATTGTGTGAATGAAAAGTCCAGCCTTGTCCTTCGATAAACTTTTTTGTTGCAGGTTTGGCAATATCGTGAAGTAGTGCCGACCAACGCAACCAAAGATTGTCGGTATTGGGAACAATACGATCAAGAACTTCCAGAGTATGGTAAAAATTGTCTTTATGACCAATGCCTTTTACACGTTCAACTCCCTTCATCTTTTGCAATTCAGGAAAAATAATTTGTAAAAGCCCTGTTTCTTCAAGAAGTTTAAACCCTTTTGACGGTTTTGGCGACATCATTATTTTATTCAATTCATCGATAACCCGTTCAGCCGAAATGATTTCTATTCTGTCTTTATTTCGGGCAATTGCCTCAAAGGTCTTATCTTCAATCTGAAAATCCAATTGTGTAGCAAACCGAATGGCGCGCATTATTCGCAAAGGATCATCTGAAAAAGTAATATCGGGGTCGAGTGGTGTTTTAATAATTTTATTTTCTAAATCTTCAACTCCGCCAAATGGATCGAGTAGTTCCCCAAAGTTTGATTTATTAAGACTGAGTGCCAATGCATTTATGGTAAAGTCTCTTCGGTTTTGATCGTCCTCCAAAGTTCCATTTTCTACTATTGGATTTCTAGATTCGTGTTGATACGACTCTTTTCTTGCACCTACAAACTCAACTTCAAGATCGTTGTATTTAAGCATGGCAGTACCAAAATTTTTAAATACACTTACTTTTGGGCGAGGCTTCAAACTATTGGCAACTTCAGTGGCCAGTTTAATACCACTTCCAATGGTTACAATATCAATATCTTTTGAAGGGCGTTTTAATTGAAGGTCGCGAACATAACCGCCAATTACGTATGTTTCCATATGTAAGCGTTCTGCAACTGCGGCAATTTCATGAAATATTTTGAGTTTCAGTTTATTTCTCATCTGTCAAAAACGTAATACAATTTTTATGATTTTCTGCCATTTGTGAAAAAATCGTGACAAAATTACAATTATTTAGTAGAAATATGTGGTAACTTACAAAATGAAAAAAGATGGTATTATATTTGATATCTAGAAATGTAGATATGTAAATACGAGTAATTTAAAAGATATAATCATGTTAGAACATTTGACAAAAGAAACATTTAAAGAGAAAGTTTTCAACTTTGAAGCAAATAAAGATTGGAAATATGAAGGATCAAAACCTTGTTTGATAGACTTTTATGCCGACTGGTGTGGCCCGTGTAAAATGGTAGCTCCGGTATTGGAAGAGTTGCAAAGTGAATATGGAGATAGTATAGTAATTTATAAAATAAATACTGAGGACCAGCAAGAATTGGCTGGAATGTTTGGTGTTCAAAGTATTCCATCGTTGTTGTTTGTACCACAAGATGGTCAACCACAAATGGCAATGGGTGCCTTACCAAAACAGACTTTTGAAAAGGCCATTGCCGATGTTTTGAAAGTTGAAAAACCAGCGGCTAATTAAGAACTTCAAGAATTTTTTCAAGTTGAATACCGCGGGAGCCTTTTATTAAGAGGTTCCCGTTTTTTATTGGATTATTCTTAATAAATAAACCAAGTTCGTTTACATTTGAAAATGTGCGAAATGCGGAAGATAGGCCAGCTTTCTGAAATTCTTGTCCAACAAGAAAGGTATTGGCGGCCAAACTTTCAGGAATCATTTCAATTATTTTCAGATGCTCTGCCAATGAATATTTTCCCAGTTCGAGCATGTCGCCAAGAATCAAATAATTAGTTCCCGATAGGTTACTTAAAAAACTATTTATCGATGCACTCATACTGGTTGGATTAGCATTGTAAGCATCCATAATAATTTTTAAATCTCCCTTTTTTATCAGTTGCGAGCGGTTATTTGTCGGCTGGTATGCTTTTATTGCTTCCTGAATTTTGAGAGGATCCACTTTAAAATAATTTGCAATACAGGCCGCAGCCAATATATTTTCGAAATTAAAATTACCTATTAAGTTGCTGTTTAAATACAACACACCTTTTGCGAAGTTGGCTTTTACATGAATGAATGGCGGACTTTGAATCGGTTCTCCTGTAAACGATGCGCCTTGTTTTCCATATGAAATTTTATTTTGAATTGATTCACTCAATTCATCTAAAATAGGATTGTCTGAATTGTAAAAAATGCTTCCTTCTTTTTGAGAGATATAATTATACAATTCGCCTTTTGTCTTTTTAACACCTTCAAACGAACCAAAACCTTCCAAATGAGCCTGCCCAATGTTGGTAATTATTCCAAAATCAGGGTCGGCAATCTGGCATAATTCGGCAATTTCGCCACGATGATTCGCACCCATTTCTACTATCCCCAATTCAGTTTCTGAATTCATTTGCAATAAAGTAAGCGGAACGCCAATGTGATTGTTCAGATTTCCCTGAGTAAAAGAAACCCTGAATTTTTTAGCCAGTACTGTTGCAATTAATTCCTTGGTAGTTGTTTTACCATTTGTACCTGTAATTCCAAGAATCGGAATGCCGAGCTGTTTTCGGTGAAATGCAGCCAGATTTTGCAGTGCTTTTAATACATTTTCAACAAGAATCGTATTTTCGGAATTGTTGTATTCTACTTCGTCAATAATAGAATAAGCCGCGCCTTGAGAAAGCGCATCTTCAGCATATTTATTTCCATTGAAATTTTCGCCTTTTAAAGCAAAAAACAGGCATCCTTTTTTTATTTTTCTGCTATCGGTCGAAATAATCGGGTGCTCAAGGAATAGTTTGTAAATTTTATCAGTACACATAATTCAAAAATACGATACAATTTGGCATAAAAAAAGCTTCGTTTGTAAAATACGAAGCTTTCTATATTGTAAAATCTTTATTCTTAAAATCCTTCAGGACTTCCTACGCGTGTCATTGCACAACGGAATCCTATATCTTTTTGAGCTTTAGTTTGCTCCAAATACCTACGTGTTCCGGGCACCATCCAATATGGACGATCTTGCCAAGAACCCCCTTTGTACACTCTTACTTCATCGTCAATTAATGAAGAGAATGCTCCTGGACGATCATCCTGAATGTACATACCATCCGTTTTGTTATCTTGAGCTGCGTTCCAGTTGTCTCCTTCTACTATTTGTGAATTGGCATCGCCGTCACGAACGTTTCTGTAATCCATGCCTGCAATAGTGTCTTTAACTAATTCGCCATATTCATTACGAATCAACTGTCCATTGGCATCGCGACGGTATTCGGTAATTACGTTTCCTCTGAATGGATTAAATTCTTCCATATCGTTGAGTGACATTGGTCGGTAAACATCAGCCACCCACTCGTTTACATTGCCCGCCATACAGTATAAACCATAATCGTTTGGCTCGTACGAAAAAATAGGTGCAGAGATGTCAGCGTTGTCGTTTAATGCACCTGCCATACCCATCATATCACCGCGGCCACGTACAAAGTTGGCTTTCATTCTGCCTTTATTTTTTTTGCTGTCTTCACGAAGGTATGAGCCGTTCCATGGATATATTTTACGGTCGGTAAGTAATTCACCATCCACGTTACCAATTAAACCATAAGCGGCATATTCCCATTCTGCTTCAGTTGGAAGGCGATAGTTGGGTAAGAGTATTCCATCTTCCCATTTGGGCTTTCTTGTTGTGCCATCCGGGTTTTCAATTGGTTCTTCTCCAGTTGATCCTTCGTACAATCCTGTTAAATAGGTTGAAGTAGTATAAACATTCTGCCCCGTTTGTGTATTGTCGTGTGCAAGTATTTCTCTATCAACAAGTACCTGTTCATTAACCCTGTCGGTACGCCAGGCACAATAAGCTTCAGCTTGTTCCCAGGTTACACCAACGACAGGATATTCGGAATAAGCCGGATGCCTGAAATAATTGTTAACGTAGGGTTCGTTGTAAGCCAATTTTTCTCTCCAAACAGCGGAGTCTGGAGTAATTGCTTTTACTTTCGCACCATCTCCCGGATAAACTCTGCTTGTCCAGTGTGTAAACTCCCGGTAATCCTGATTTGATACTTCAGTTTCGTCAAGATAAAAAGAGGCAACTGTAACCCTTCGTGGATAGTTGTCATTTCGGTACATAACATCTTGTTCAACTCGTCCCATAGTAAATGTACCACCTTGAACAAATTTTAAGCCTGGCCCCGTTTCCTGTTCGTAGCCCGAAACATTTGGGATATTCCCAGTTTTTTCAGCGTTATATTCCCAACCGGTTGTGCGGGAAGTTTCGCCACCGCCTTTACCAAATAAACCACAACTTGATACCAGTGCGGCTATAATTACAATGAATAATGGTTTCAGTTTATTCAAATTCATATTAGCATAAATTTTCTCTTCGTCACAAATATAACTAATTTGTTCAATTCTTATTGTTTAGCCTTTTTAATATTTAATGAAGTTTTATTTAAAATGTTGTTAATATCTTTGTCATCCGAACCATAAAGCTATGACGCAAGTTATAAATTTGGGGGACTACAATATTTGTTTTTTGTGGTCGTTTTAAAATAGTACTGTTTTTCAACGTAATTCTGAAATCGGCATGAGGCGCTTTTTGTTAGTGAAAAGGCTATTGCGGATGATGGTGCAAACAATGTGTAACGAATGAAAAAATATATATTCCTGCTTTTTGTAATTGTTGTTGGATTTTCGGTTGACGATGTGCAGAAAGAAATAATAACCCTTGAATGGTCTGATAAGACGGGACTGGCAGAAGGCGATGCTTTTGTATCGTTTGAAAATACCAATTTAACAGATTCGCCTCACGAGCTGCCTGTTTACTCTCGTTTGTATCCTATTCCAGATAAAGGAAAAACATTTCGTTTTGTTGTGGAAAATCCGGTCTTTGAATTGGTTGAAGGAAGTAATGCTATTTTTTCCGGGAATGAGATTCCCGAGGATATCATGGTATCAACCCACCATTTAAAATCCGGTGCGTCGCACAAAGTTGAGTTACAAATAATTCCTTTAAAAAAGGAAGATGATAAAGTTTACCGTTTAAAGAGTTTTGAGCTAAAGCAAATTCCAGTTGTTAAAAATAGTGCAACTGCTGACGTGAACTGGAAAAATCAATCAGTTTTGAGCGCAGGAAAGTGGGTGAAAATTAGCACATCAGGAAAAGGGATTTATAAAATACCTTATTCAAAACTATCGGAATGGGGCTTCTCAAATCCTTCGCAAGTGGGCGTTTTTGGAAGTGGAGGAACACTCTTAGCTGAAAATCCGGGAGATATTGTTTACGACGATTTGGTACAATCAGCGGTTTGGAGCAATACAAATGGTGGAGAAGATTGTTTGTTTTTTTATGCTCCGGGATTCACGGAGTGGAAGTTAAGTAGTACCGGTTATTTGGAACACCGTTCAAATGATTATACGCAAATTGGATATTTCTTTTTAGGCGAAGTTGGGAATTCGCAGAAAAGTGTTCCCACACAAGATGAAATCAGCACAACTCCAACGCATTCAACAAGTACTTTTGATGAAGTTAGTTTGATCGAAAACGAGTTGGTAAATATTTTGCCGTTGGGGTCGGGAAAACAATGGTTTGGAGAAAAGTACTTAAAAGGAAGTACGCGAAATTACAGTTTTACAATTACTGATATTGATGAAAATGAACCCGCCTATTTAAAAATAAATGCTGCTGCCCGATCTTATTTGACATCGAGTATGGAAATTACATCGGGGAGTAGCACAATTGGCACCCTCTCGTTTCCGAAAGTTTCAACCGGTGATATATATGGTTCGTATGCGAGCGAAAAAAACAGCCGCTACTCCATTAACGTTGAAAATGGCAAATTGGATTTGTCGGTAAGCTACAATGCAGCGAATAGTAGTGCCTGGGCGTGGTTCGACTACTTTGAGTTAACGTACCGAAGAATTCTACGTGCAGGTGAAAATCCTGTATTCTTTCGTGACCCAGAATCTACAGGGGAAGGTAACGTTGTAGAGTTTTCGATTGAAAATGGAAGTTCGGCAACAAAGGTTTTTGATGTGTCAGATATAAATAATCTAATCGAAATTCCTTCGCAGCTGGATGGATCGAGGCTTAACGTTAAATGTGCGGCAGATGAACTAAAAGAATATGCCTTATTTAATACCAGCGGAAATTTTCAGGAGCCAACCTTTGTGAAGGAGGTTGAAAATCAAAATTTGCACGGATTAAGTGCGCCGGAATTTGTAATTATATCGCATTCAAATTTTATGAGTGCGGCGGAAGAACTGGCTGCTTTTCACCGGGATTATGATAATATGACTGTTGAAGTGGTCGAGGCAGAAAAAGTATACAACGAGTTTAGTTCGGGAAGTAAAAATGCTACCGGGATTCGTAATTTTATAAAAATGTTCTATGATCGGGGAAGCACTTTGAAATATGTGCTCTTGTTTGGCGATGGTAGTTACGACAATAAAAGCATAGATACCGGCCGTAAAAGTTTTATTCCAACTTATCAATCAAGCAATTCCTTATCTCCTTTGTATTCTTTTGTCACCGACGATTATTTTGTGATGCTCGATGCCGACGAAAGTGTCTATAATGGAGCAATTGATTTGGGTATTGGTAGAATTCCGGCATCCACGCCCTACGAAGCTCAATTGGTAGTGGATAAAATTAAACGATACTACGAACCTGAAGCTTTGGGGGATTGGCGAAATGTGCTTTGTTTTATTGGCGATGATGAAGATGGCGGTTTGCATATGAAACAATCGGAAGAAATTGCAGACTCTATCAATAAAAAATACAACGAGTTTATTACTGATAAAATTTATTTCGATGCTTTTGTGGAAGAGACAACAACAGCAGGCGAAAGGTATCCCGATGTAAACAAAGCTATAAATAAAAGGGCAAAAGATGGTGTCTTAATATTAAACTACACTGGTCATGCCAATGAAAAGTTTCTTGCACACGAACAGGTGTTGACCATCAGCGAGATAAATTCATGGTCGAACACCAATCAACTCCCCATTTTTGTAACTGCAACCTGCGAATTCAGTCGTTTCGATGCAGATGAAACATCGGCAGGTGAATATGTATTACTAAATCCCAGCGGAGGAGGAATTGGTTTGTTCTCCACAACTCGTGTGGTTTTTTCATCGGCAAATTTTAAGCTAAGCAAAAGTTTTTACAATTTTATTTTTGAAAAGGACATAAATGGCGAACACTATAGAATGGGCGATGTAATGAGGTTGGCTAAAACCAATATAAATACATCTACCAATAAACGGAACTTTTGTTTGTTTGCCGACCCAGCATTAAAACTTTCGTACCCCAAATACCAGGTAGTTACTACTTCAATTAATCAGGAAGATGCTTCGCAGGATCCTATGACTGTTGGAACACTTCAGAAAGTTACGATTACCGGACACGTTGCTGATTATTTTGGAAACAAAATAGATAACTTCTCAGGAGAAATTGTACCCACTGTCTTCGACAAAGCAGTGGAGATGGAGACACTTGGAAATGGAGGCGAAAATCCAATCCGATTTACAGTACAGGAAAATCTAATTTACAAAGGACTGGCGAGTGTTAAAAATGGCGATTTTACGTTTAGTTTTGTTGTGCCAAAGGACATATCATACAAGTTAGGTAAAGGAAAAATTATTTATTATACCGATGATGGAGACCTGGATGCGCATGGCGTTTTCGATAATTTTTATTTGGGAGGCTCAGGATCAGATATTGCCGATAACAAAGGACCCGAAATTCAATTGTACATGGATTCGCAGGATTTTCAATCAGGAGATAAAACAAGCAAAAATCCAACTCTCCTGGCTTCCATAAGCGATGAAAATGGCATAAATACAGTGGGTACAGGAATTGGGCACGATATCACTGCAATTCTGGATAATGACTATTCAACTGTTCTTGTGCTCAATAAATACTATCGGGCAGAAAAGGACGACTACACATCCGGAAGTTTGCAATATCCCTTACGCAATTTATCGGAAGGGATACATACCTTAAAATTGAAGGCCTGGGATGTGGCCAATAATTCATCCGAGGTGGAAATTGAGTTCGAAGTTTCAGGTGATTTTATTATTGATGAAATTAGTAATTATCCCAATCCGGTGTCAAATTATACTTATTTTGTTTTATCACACAACCAATCGGATGCAATACTAACAGCTATCTTCGACATATACAATCAAAATGGGCAACGGGTCGATCAGTTTCAAATTGATGTAGGATCGAATGGAAACAGTAGTAATCCCATTCGGTGGGATTTAAGCGAAGCAGGTGTAGCTCTAACTTCGGGGACATATATTTATCGTGCAATTGTCCAAAATTCGGATGGTGTAATAGCTTCGAAATCAGGGAAAATGATAATTGCACGTTAATTTTATTAGTTCGATGAAATTTTTTGCAAAAACATCCGTTCTTTTAAAATTAACTATGGTTGCAAAAACAAATATTATATCTTTGCACGCTCAATTTTAGTAAAATTATGATCAGATTTTTTCGATTTTTTGTTATAGTAGCCCTTGCCATTTTTGTGACGGAAAACCTTATGGCGCAGGGAACTTTGTCGGGTGCCAATACAATTACAACAGCAGTTCCGTTTCTGGCAATTACTCCAGATTCGCGAGCAGGTGGTATGGGAGATGCAGGTGTTGGAACTTCGGCTGATGTAAATTCACAGCATTGGAATCCTGCTAAATATATTTTTATGGAGAGTGATATGGGAGTTGGATTATCTTATTCGCCATGGCTTCGTAATTTGGTTGACGATATAAATTTGGCTTATTTATCAGGATATAAAAAAATTGATGACGTACAGGCAGTTAGTGCCTCGTTGCGCTATTTCTCATTGGGAGATATTGTATTTACAAGTGATATTGGTGAATTTAACGGACAACAGAGTCCCAACGAATTTGCACTCGATTTAGCCTATTCGCGAAAACTATCGGAAGTATTTTCTGGTGCAGTAGCTGTTCGTTACATACGCTCCGACCTTACAGGCGGACAATTGGTAAATGGAGTTGAAACGCATGCCGGTAATTCTTTTGCCGCTGACGTTGCCTTTTATTATTATAGTGAATTCAGAAGAAGCAGAAAAGACAATGCTTTCTCGGCAGGTATTAACATCCAAAACATCGGTGCAAAAATTTCTTATACCGAAGGAGAGGTAAAAGACTTTATTCCGACTAATCTAAAGTTGGGTGCATCGTATACAATGGAGATGGATGATTATAATTCCTTCGCTTTTTCTGTGGAAGCCAATAAATTATTGGTGCCAACACCTCCTGTGGATTCAACCGATTATGGCGATGATGGCATAATTTGGTCAGGGGGAATTAATTCAGATATTGGTACTATCGAAGGTATCTTCAAATCGTTTGGCGATGCGCCGGGCGGATTCAAAGAAGAGTTTCAGGAAATTACCTGGTCAGTAGGTGTTGAGTATTGGTACAACAAACAATTTGCACTTCGGGCAGGATATTTTTACGAGCACGAAAACAAAGGTAACCGTAAGTTTATTACAGCTGGTGCCGGTTTAAAAATGAACGTTTTTGCACTCGATTTTGCTTATTTATTACCAACTCAACGTAATCATCCACTGGAGAATACTTTGCGATTTTCACTCTCGTTTGATATTGACGCATTTAGCAGCCAACGCTGATGGATTTCAGAATTGGACAAGGATATGATGTACACCGTTTAGCCGAGGGAGAAACCCTGTGGTTGGGCGGTGTTCTGGTTCCACACAGTAAGGGAACAGTTGCTCATTCCGATGGCGATGTGATCATTCATGCCATTTGCGATGCGTTATTGGGAGCTTTAAAATTACGTGATATTGGAACACATTTCCCCGATAATTCCGCAGAATTTAAAAATATCGATAGCAAAATCCTTTTGAAAAAATCTTACGATCTGGTAAAGGGAAAAGGCTACGAAATTGTAAATATCGATTCAACAATAAGTGCACAGCAACCCAAACTGAAACCGTTTATTCCGGAAATGGAACGTACTATGGCTGAAGTTTTGGGAATCGATGTGGAGCAGGTTTCGGTTAAGGCTACTACTACCGAAACACTGGGTTTCGAAGGCCGCGAAGAAGGGATGTCGGTAAATGCAGTGGTATTGCTTAAAAAATCATAATGGCGAATAAAAAGACTTTGGTTATTGGTGCCAGCGAAAATCCGGGCCGCTATTCAAACAAAGCCATTCGTGCTTTACGTTTGCACGGCCACGATGTTGTTGCACTGGCAAAAAGAGCCGGGAAAGTGGAGGATGTTCTCATTCAAACGGAATTTCCGATAAACGAAAAAATTGATACAGTAAGTCTGTATCTGGGACCTCAACGCCAGGATGAATATTACAGCCTGCTTTTTGAGTTAAATCCGAAGCGGGTTATCTTTAATCCGGGTACGGAGAATCCTGAGTTTGCGGAACTTCTGAAACAAAAAGGAATTGAAGCAGAGGAAGCCTGTACGTTGGTTTTGCTTAGCATAGGGAATTATTGAAACTAAGAATTCAGCAGGTGACTTTTTTATACAATAAATAGTCACCTGCTGAATAATAACAATAGCATGTTTACTGAAATAAAATCATTCGACGAATTTTTACAACTGAAAGAAAAAGAGGAAGCCGTGCTGGCTTATTTTTCAACCGATGCCTGTAATGTTTGCAAGGTATTAAAACCCAAGGTGGAGGAATTGATCGAAGCCGAATTCCCCAAAATTAAATTGCTGTATATTAAATCGGATGTATTGCCCGAAGTAGCTGCCCAAAATCAGGTATTTGCTGCACCTACAATTCTTA
>JBFFMM010000046.1:0-16277 GCA_041554075.1 Draconibacterium sp.
ATCTCCACCTAATAAATAGGTTGGGTCACCCATCATGGCATTGTTCAGATTTGAAAAAGGATTAGCAATAGAGCTCACATCGCTGTACATAATCGATTTTACATCACCCATTAGGGTTAAGTCTTCCACAACTTCCCACGAGAAACCTACTGTCCAGCTCGATGGAATGTTAAATGCTCCCTGCTCGGCAAAAAGACCGGCATAATCGTTAAATTCGCTCATATATACTTGCGACTGGTACATCAAACCAATCGAAAAGTTATCGGTTAGTTGGCCGAGGTAACCGATTTTAAATCCGTAACCAAAACCACTGTCGGTGTCGGTTCCTGAGAGTGCAGTAGGTGCTGACGAAAAAGACGCAAATGAGGCAAGTCCATTGGCTTCGAAAGTTTGATATGCCAAAACTCCTGTTATACCAATACTGTGTTTTTCTCCCAGTTTCTGAGAATAAGAAATATTTCCAAACATTTGGATCAAGTTAACACCTGTTGTTGACGAACTTTGATCGTAAAAAGTGCCCGTTGGATAGTCGGTGTTCATTCCACCATTTCCAAATAATGCTGCTGAAATAGCCGATTTTTCATTCAGCATCCAGTTGGCACCAAGTGATGGAATCACAAAGAATTTGCTGTCGCTTTCAACAGTACCGGGCATTAAGCCAAATGTTCCCTCCATGCCCGATGGGTTTCCGGTAACGGTGTATTGACGATTTGGATTAAATAAGCCAACTCCAAGTTGGTATTTATTGCCTAAAAATGCTGCTCCAGCAGGGTTTCCGTTAATTAACGAACCTTGATAAAATGCAATTCCTGCTCCGGCTAAACCTTTGTTAATCGTTCCATAGCCGGTACTAAAATATCCATCAGTAGCCATAGCCTGTGCAGATACAAAAAGGCTTACAATGGCTAAAATAAATGTTTTTCTAAAATTTAAAATTTTCATAGCAATTAATAATTATTATAGATTTAAATCATCGATAAAAGTATTGTATAAAAAAAATGTCGCCATTTAAATACTTATGATAGTTATCATATGTTCTATATCTTGAGTAGTGTTTTTTATCATCTTTTTTCTTTTTCGGGATGTATTTTATACTATTGTAAACTAATTTTTTATTTTAACTAAATTCGAATGTAATTTTTTAGTTCTAAAAAATTAATGGCATCTACGATTGTAGTGCTTATTAAAGTAGATTGCACAAAACACATGGAATAGACAAATAGTTAAATCTTTCTATTAAAGGTGTCTTACTATTCTCTTTCAAACTTCTATTCCGTAAATTTGTTGACATAAGAAATAAAAATAGTTTTATGAATAAAGATAACGTACCCACCAAACTTCGAAAAAGAGATCGACGCGATATGATTCAGTACATCAATTTGCAACTGGCATCGCTGGGCCAGCCATTGTTTGCTGATGATTCTGATTCGGGGACTAAATATGCAAATGCAAAATTTCAGTCCTTAACTGAAGGTTTAATCAGTAGTTTTCGAGAAAAATCGCGTTTGTTAAGTGGTCATTTGTCGCCCGCCGACACCAGAATTCAGAATTTTATTGATGATTATCTGAAAGAGGTGGAGTTTGAAGAGGAATACCGTTTGCCCAGTGAAACTTTGGTTTTAAATCAAAAGGGAATGGCACGCGAGTTAAGTTTGCCACCCAACGGAAATGAGTTTAATAGCGACTTGGTAAGTTCGTATCGTTTGAAACAAGGAATTTTAAACAATCCTGCTGCGGACAAGCGCACTACAAAAGGCACATTTCATATTGTTCGTGGTGGTTTGCCTGTTCCATTAGATAAAAAGGAAGTACCGAAAATTACTTTCGCACACATGTTGCATGCAGCCGTAAATCCACCTGAAGATTTAAAATTACTGCCCTTTACTTCGAAACAGGAAAACAAAGCCAAAGTGTTTGTGTCCTTGTTACTTCGCCCAATTGTTTGTCCGGAGGTTGAAGGAGTAATAAGCGAAAAAAGTATGGAGGTACGTTTTTTTGCACCCGGAAGTTTGGTAAGTAATCTCGACTTTGTGGAGACTATTTTTGGAAATGCAGGCGACCATAACCTGGCAATTAACGATGCCGCTCTGGATATTACGCATTGGACAGGTCATACCGGATGTATAATTCTTGCTCCGCATTTAACCAAATTAAAAAAGAAAGACATTGGGCTTCCTCATTACGACGATGCTTCTGAACGTCAGAAGAACGATGGAATGTGCTGGAAAGATAAAGACGAACTGTACAATGATGGTTCGGCATTTAAATTGACGTGCCGCGATGAACGTGGGGTCGTAATAACTATTATTGCCGACAATTATTATGGCTATTCGAAAAAGGAAATTAAAACACAAATTAGTTACTCGGCCAACCTTTTTGGATTGGTTGAAGAGGAACACTCGGGTGGAGCTATTGCTTTTCCTCGTGGAAATATGAGCGACAAAGTGTTTGGAACCAACTTTACCAAAAAATTTGAAGTATCGTATTCATTTGACGATGTTAAAAAACTATTAGCCGATAAAATTGAAGTTCAGGAAGGAAATTACGCCATTGATAAAAAATTCCCGGATGTAATTTATATTCCTGAGAATGCCGATATAAGTGTTGATCAAAGTTCAGTTAGCTGGGTGTATAAAGGAAAAGAGTACAGTCTGAAACTCTCTCCTGAAAAAACGTATGTACATCCAACCGGACATAAATTTCAGTTGGTAAAACATCCGACTCAGCAAATGTGGCGAATTATTGACACGGCACCTGAAGGAATATTTTGTCATAAACCAAGTACGGTTTCAGGAGGTGGTAAGTCAGAAATTTCAAAATCGATGCAAAATGCGATTAAATACGGATCGTTTTATATCGAAAATTTGGAAGAGGCTCAAAACAAGGTTGATGAGATTATTAATATGGATTATTCGCATCGATGGAAAAATATGCGAAATGATACAGGCACATCACGATCATTTTTAAGTAAAGAACGTGCATTGGGCTCAGCGGTAAAATTGCTAACTCCGTCGGATGAATATAGCAATGAATACAATAAATTTCTGGAAGAAATACCCGATCACATTCGCACACTGGCCTTTTTTGTAAAACGCCATTATAGAGGATTTGAAGAAAAAGGAATGGCATGGAAAGAGCTGTTTACCGTTGAAATTGTAAATGGTCGTCCGGGGAATGTACTTCGTTACAAGCATAATCCAATTGCAGCCAGTTATGTGCGAATTGGGTTTAATCAGGAAGGAAGATGGTATTTACATAAGTTGCGTTCAGATTTTGTTCCGTGTATGAAAATTCAAACTGAAGATGATATTTCGGCAACGATTACCTTGCCATCAAATCGTTTGAATAATTTAAATAAAGAATACACCAACAAGAGTGTTAAATTGGTTGCCAACTGCGAAAATTATTTATTTCAGCGTCCCGACGAAGCTGTGATTCGAGGTTATGACAAAGAAGCGGAAATGGAAATTGTAGAAAACAATACTTTCCTTACAAACTACGAGCCATTAACAAAGCAGAATGCACAGGAACTGATTGAAAATGCAATTAGTTTTGAAAGATACACGCAGCCGGTTAAGGATTTTATTACGGAGGTGGCAAATAGTGAGAATGACAACTATTTTGTTACTCCGTCGCACACCAGAATTGTGAATGGTGAACCCACTAAAAATCCACGTTACCTTCAACGAAATATTTTTAAGGACGAAACACAGGATGCCTACTTAGGAGAAGTTGGGGTACGTTTGTATCGAAAAATAAAAGCAAAAGATCCTGTAGTTTGGCCGGTGAATGCTGTTTTACCGGGCCGAAGAAATAATCCGGCAGAGCCTGGTATTCGTCCACTTAGTGTTTACAATCCAATTCATTATCAGGAATTACCTGAATTGTTTATGGATTTTATTGCCAGTATTACAGGTAAATCACCGTCGACAACAGGTGCTGGACTTGAAGGAGCTTTAACCAAAGGCCCTTTTAATATGTTGGCTCCAACTACCGATTTAAATAATGCGCTGCTTTCGTATATTCTTACTGAATACCAGGGCTTTAGTTCGGCAGCCGGTTACATCGGTTCCGAAAATCGTTTCGATCATGATATCAGTATTTTAGTACCTGAAATTTGGGCGCGTTTGGTGCCAGAAGACCGCGATCCTAAAAAGCTGATTGAAAATAAATGTTTGGAGAAACTGGAAGATTTTGAATACAAAGGGAAAAAAGTATTGGCCAGTCGTTTGGGATATAGAATTACGAAAAACTTTGCTTTCCGTTGTATGAACCGTTTGTTCGACGAACCTTTGGCGGTGTTTAACGAGCGTATGTTGAAGCCTGAGTTGCAGGGAATGGATGATTTTGTGGATGGAATAGATAATATTACTGATGCAATGAAACGTGCCGCTTTGCCTTATTTCGAAGACGGCAGTGTGACAGCTGCGATTCCGCCGCTTAAAATTTTGTTACATATAATGGCTTATGGACATTATGAAGGAAAAGATATTAGTGATCCGGAGTTGCGAAAAACTTTTGAACGTGAAGAGGTATTAAAAAGTGATTGGTACAAAGCACGTTTGGAGCTGAAACAAAAACACGATATCGCTTTTTATGTCGCTCAGGTTGGTTATTTGGAAGACTTTATGGACAACGAAGACAATGCAGTTTTGATTGTTCAAATGGATATTCCGGGCCGACTGGTGAAAGCAAAAGAAATGTTGGCGCATGTTGAGTCGAAACAATATTTGAAAGAGTTAATCGGAACAATTGGTGCCGATCCGCTTTATAAAAAGAACTAAGCTTTTACCAAATAGCAAGAGCCGCTTCTGTCATCAGAAAGCGGCTCTTTTCTATTTGTTCTTTTCTTACTAATATCCTGCAGCTTGTCCGTCTTTTCTTGATTCCGACGCTCCATAATACACCTTATTCTTTTTGTCGAATAGTATTGCCTGGTAGCCACCGTAGGGTCCTTTTGCATATCCAATGCGGTGTCCTTTGCTCATTAGTGCACGAATAGTTTGGTAATCAAAACCGCTCTCAAGAGAAACTATTCCGCCGTCGGTCATAATTTCACCCGTAGGTTGACTCGATCCATCGTGACTGATTCTTGGTGCGTCTCCGGCTTCCTGCAGGTTCATTCCAAAATCAATCAAGTTGCAAACAATCTGCACATGTCCTTGAGGTTGCATGGCACCGCCCATTAATCCAAAGCTGATAAATGGCTCGCCATCTTTTGTTATAAATGCAGGAATAATTGTGTGGAAAGGTCTTTTATGAGGCTCGTAAACATTCATGTGACTTTCTTCCAGTGCAAATAATTCGCCGCGATCTTGAAGAATAAATCCAAGTTTGCCGGGTGTCATTCCCGATCCCATTCCGCGGTAGTTGCTCTGAATCAACGAAACCATATTTCCATCCTTGTCGGCCGTGGTTAAATAAATGGTATTTCCCTGCTCCAGTTCTCCGGCAGGATAGGAGCGTGCTGCCTGGTTTTCATTAATTAGTTCTGCTCTTTCTTTCCCGTACTCTTTTGAAATCAAACCTTGAATGGGAATTTCATTAAAATCCATGTCAGAATAATATTTTGCGCGGTCTTCGTAAGCCAGTTTTTTAGCTTCAATAAATGTGTGCATGTATTCCGGTGTTCCAAATCCCATTTCTGCAATATCGAAGTTTTCTAAAATATTCAACATTTGTAAAACAGCGGTTCCTTGTCCGTTGGGTGGCAATTCCCAAACGTCGTATTCACGGTAGTTTGTCGAAATAGGTTCTACCCATTCCGAAGTATGGTCTTCAAAATCTTTCATACTCAAAAAACCACCTTGTTCTCGAACATAATCCACAATTTTCTCTGCAATTTCACCTTTGTAAAATACATCGCGCCCCTGCTCGGCAATCATTTTAAAAGTATTTGCCAGATATGGATTTTTAAAAACTTCTCCTTTTTTAGGTGCGTCTCCACCCGGTAAAAATATTTCCTCAAATCCAGGGAAACGTTTTAAATACGAGCTACGTCCCCAGTAGTAGGCAATTAATTCAGTCAGGGGGAAACCATTTTCAGCGTAATAAATTGCAGGACTAAGAATTTCCTTCATCGTTTTACTTCCGAACTTTTTATGCAATTCGAACCATCCATCCACACAACCGGGAACAGAAACAGGCAGTGGTCCTAAAGCAGGAATCTTTTCAAAATTGTTTTCTTTAAAATAATCCAGCGTTAAGTCGTAAGGCGAGCGTCCGCTTGCATTTAACCCATACAATTTTTTTGTTTTTGCATCCCATACAATTGCAAACAGGTCGCCTCCCATGCCGTTTCCGGTGGGTTCAACCAAACCCAAAACAGCGTTGGCTGCAATGGCTGCGTCAATGGCATTTCCACCTGCTTTTAATATGTCTAATGCTGCTTGTGTGGCCAAAGGTTGACTGGTACACGCCATTCCGTTTTGGGCGATTACTTCGCTTCGAGTAGCAAAAGTTAATCCGGTTACCCGGTCTTGCCCAAAAGTAAATAATGCCAAAAGAAAGGAAATAGTTGTAAGTGTAAACTTTTTCATACGGTTGCTTTTTCTATAATTTATGGAAGGATCTAAATTAATAAAAAAACTAACTTAAAACGCTTGTAAATTCCTCTTAAACTTTGAACTTTGGACACTGAACTTTGAACAACACTATGGAACGATTTCTCTCTCAATGTGCTAAATACATTTACACTAAACACGCTCTCGAATTAAATGAACTTTGCCTTGTTTTCCCTAATCGAAGATCGGGTGCATTTTTTACGCAGTATTTGCAGAATGAAATTAAGAATCCAGTTGTTGGACCACAAACAATAACGGTTAATGAACTTATTGCAGGATATTCGGAATTGCACAAAGGCGAGAAATTGCAGTTGATTTCAATTTTGTACGATGTTTTTAGAAAACATACCAAAACCACTGAAACCTTTGATGAGTTCTATTTTTGGGGAGAAATTCTTTTGGCTGATTTTAACGATGTCGATAGGTATTTGGTTCGAGCCAAAGATATTTTTACCAATATTTCTGATTTAAAAGAAATCGAATCGATTTTTGATTACCTCACTCCTGAACAGAAAAAAGCCTTGGAACAGTTCTGGGGAAGTATGGCGGTGGTGGATAAAAAGGGATTTCAGGAAAAATACACTTTTATTTGGGATAAATTGTATCCTGTGTATGTTGACTTTAAGGAGGAGTTACAGAGAAGTGATTTGGCGTTTCCCGGAATGGTTGATCGTTTAGTGGTAGAGGATTTGCAAAATGCTGATTTTCAGTTTCCATACAAAAAATATTACATCATTGGTTTAAATGCGTTAAATACCTGTGAGAAGAAATTTTTTACGCATTTGGAAAAACTGGGTAAGGCCGAATTTTTATGGGATTTTGATAATGCTTATTTAGATGATAAACAAAATGAAGCAGGCTATTTTTTACGAGAAAATTTGCAGGAATTTCCACCACCTGAGGATTTTGAATTGAATGCAGACCTTTTCAGTCAGCGAAAAAGTATAAAATTGGTTGCAGTTTCTTCTGTTTATGGTCAGTCTCAACAAATTCCAAATTTTCTGAATGAAACCCAACTGGATTATAAAAAGGAATTTGACAATACTGCAGTGGTTCTGGCTGATGAAAATTTACTTTTCTCGTCCTTGGGAGCAATTCCTGATACTATTGGGACAGTGAATGTAACAATGGGATATTCGGTGCGAAATTCAGTTGTTTATGGATTTTTAATGCTGTTGGTTACTTTGCTGAAAAACAAACGAAAAGAGGGTAGTGGTTTTGTGGCGTATCACCGGTATGTAACCGATATTTTAAATCATCAGTTATTGGGAGATTGGGATTCGAAAAAAAGCAAACAATTTGTGGCTGAGTTGAAACAAAAAAATAGTATTACGGTTGAGTTGGATGCAGTTAATTTCTCCCCAATTCATAAGCAGATTTTTCAATTGCCCGATAAAATTGAAGATTATAGCAGCTATTTTTTGCAGGTATTGGCAATGTTTTATCAACAACTCAAGAACTCGGAGACAAATAATAATATGTTGCTGGAATTGATTTATTCCATTTATCAGGCTGTTCAAAAACTGGGAGTGGTGGTGAAAGGTGTTGTCGAATCGCAAAAACGAGAAATTAGTGAAGTGGTTTATTTTCGTTTGTTTTCGCAGTATTTGGGACAGGTTTCGGTGGCATTCGAAGGGGAGCCTTTGAGTGGTTTGCAAGTGATGGGAATTCTGGAAACTCGTTGTCTCGATTTTGAAAACCTGATTATTCTTGGATTGAATGAAAACAAGTGGCCTCGTAAGTATACAGCACCATCGTTTATTCCATTTAATATTCGTAAAGGTTTTGGTTTACCCGGCATTGATGAACAGGACGCCATGTATGGCTACTATTTTTATCGGCTCATTCAACGTGCAAAAAATGTGACAGCAACTTATAGTGTAGTGAAGGAGGGGATTGGAACTGGAGAGTTGAGTCGTTACGGTTACCAGTTGCAATACGATTCCATTCATCAACCTGAAATTAAAAATCTGGATTTTGTTTTTGCCAACGATCCTGTCCAGGCAATCCAAATCAACAGTTCAAAAGACATCGTTCAAAAGTTGCTTGAAAATAATTCGGAAGATCATCCGCTTTCGCCAAGTGCAATAAATACTTATTTGCATTGTACCTTAAAATATTATTTGCGTTATGTGGTAAATCTGCCTGAGCCTGATGAAGTTAAGGAGGAAATTGATGGAGTGGTTTTCGGGAATATTTTTCACGATACGCTTGAAGAATTGTACAAACCGTTTGTTGGAAAGGTGGTGAATAAAACGGATTTGGAGAATATGTTAAAGGATCGTGTGCGTTTGGAGAACGAAATTACCAAACAAATTGCCTTTCATTATCTAAAAAAGAAAAAGCCGATTAAGGGGCCGGTAAAGTTGCAGGGAAAAACTTTACTGATTTTTGAAAATGCAATTACCTATTTAAAACAGCTTCTGCGCGTAGATTTGAGTATTGCACCGTTTACGATTATCAGTTTGGAGGAAAAATACAAACGTTGGGTAGAGTTGAATTTGAATGGAGTAAAAACTTCGGTATGCATTGGTGGTAAAATCGATCGGGTGGATCAAATTGACGGCCAGATTCGTGTGTTGGATTATAAAACGGGCAATGTTGATTCGCTTGGTTTTTCGAGGATGGAAGATTTGTTTGATGGTGAAATTAAAAAACCTAAAAAGGAAATTCTGCAAGCTTTAATTTATTCGTGGGGATTGTCGGAAAATCTTTCGAACGATGCCATTCAACCTGCTATTTACAGTTTGCGTAGTTTGTTTGCCGATAACTTTTCGCCAAACATCAAGCAAAATAAAAAGGATGTGCTGTTTGGTGAATTAAAAGAAGATTTTGAACTCAACTTAAAACAGTTGGTTGCTAAAATCTATTCGGAACAAAATAATTTTTCTCAAACCGAACACATTGAAAAATGTCAGTATTGTCCGTATAGTGGTATTTGTAGAAGATTTTAGTTGTTTTTTTCGACATAATAAACTTGTTTCAGTACCTAATTGAGGAGGATTCTGTATCAAGTTAGGAATGATGTTCTAGTCTGGTTTGTGGAAATTGAATAATTGGAGTTTCCTGTAAGTTGAAAATTAGATTTACTGCGGTTATTCTTCACCTAAATATTTTTTATACAAATCGGGTCTTAGTGTTTTTGTGCGTTCCACTGCCTGGTCATGTTTCCAGTCATCAACCAGTTTGTCGTTGCCGCTAAGCAAAACTTCCGGTACTTTCATGCCTTTATATTCTGCAGGTCGCGTGTAAACCGGCGGGCTAAGCAGGTTGTCCTGAAAAGAGTCGGTTAGGGCAGAGGTTTCGTCGCCAAGCACCCCTGGTAAAAGGCGAACTATACTGTCGGTGATTATTGCAGCCGCCAATTCGCCACCTGTTAAAACGTAATCACCTATCGAAATCTCTTTTGTAATATAGGTGTCACGAATACGTTGATCGATACCTTTATAGTGGCCACAGAGGATGATAATATTCTCTTTGAGTGAAAGAGAATTGGCTTCTCTTTGATTAAAAACTCCTCCGTCAGGAGTTGTAAATATTATTTCGTCGTAATGTCGCTCAGCTTTTAAAGTTTCAATTGCTTTTTCAATGGGCTGAATGGCCATTACCATTCCTGCGCCTTTCCCAAAAGAATAGTCGTCCACTTTTTTATGTTTGTTTTCAGAATAATCACGCAAATTGTGCAGATGAATCTCTGCAAGCTCCTTTTCTTTGGCTCTTTTTATAATTGAATGACTAAACGGACCTTCTAATATTTCCGGAAGTACAGTGATAATATCTATTCGCATTGTTTTCAAAATTTTCGCAAAGGTAAACAATAAATTCAGGAGAAATATCAACGAATTAAACATCTAGTATTCTAGATAGAATGACACATAGGCGCTTAAAGTGAATTATGCTGCCAAAATGGCTTTATGTGTTTGTTTGTTTCTGTAAATTCTGACCGATTTATTTTGTTGGAACAGGAATTGAATTATATCGAGTGAATTTGATAATAAAATATTTAAACAAAATAATTTAAAGAAAAAGGAGAACAAGTCATGAGTTTAGTAAGATTTCACAACCAGGCGTACAATGCAAACAACGTTTTAGTTAACGAGTTATTTAACAACTTCTTTAAAAACGATTACCACGAAGACTATGTAAAAAATTGTGGTTCAAAACCTGCAACAAATGTGTTTGAAACTGAAAACGAGTTCAAAATTGAAGTATTACTTCCGGGTTTTGCAAAAGAAGATGTTCAGTTAAATGTTCATAATAACTTGTTGACAGTTAAAGTTGACAAAGAACAAGAAGAAAAATCGGAGGAGTATGAATATGTTCATCGTGAGTTTGGGGTATTCAATTTTGATAAGCAGTTCAAGTTACCTAAAGCTGCAGACTCAGAGAAAATTGAAGCAAAATTTGAAAATGGCATTTTACGTATTAATCTACCGAAAAAGGAGGAGGCACTACCAAAAGCTCCTGTTGATATTAAAATTGCATAATTGGTTTAGATTTATAAGTTTATTTGAGTTTGGTCTGTTCGTTTTTACGAACAGGCCTTTTTTTATTACTAATAGCGCATGATTTTATTTGATTTACCAGTTACAAATTGTAAATTTATTTTGCAATTAATTTATAAGTGTTATATTTACACTTTAAGATAACAGGCGTTATACCAGTAAAAATAAAACCTAAAAATATGCTCGAAAAATTAAAAGAAGAAGTATTCCAGGCCAACCTCGACCTTGTAAAACATGGTTTGGTAATTTTTACCTGGGGAAATGTAAGTGGAATTGACAGAGAAAAAGGTTTGGTGGTGATTAAACCAAGTGGTGTTTCTTACGACGAAATGAAACCCAAAGACATGGTTGTACTAAATCTATATGGACAGGTGGTAGAAGGAAACTTAAAGCCTTCGAGCGATACACCAACACATTTGGTATTGTATCGTCAGTTTGAAAATATCGGCGGAGTGGTTCATACTCACTCTGAGTGGGCAACAAGCTGGGCGCAAGCCGGGAAAGGTATTCCTGCAGTAGGGACAACACACGCTGACTATTTTTATGGCGAAATTCCTTGCACCCGAAAAATGACCAAAGAAGAAATTGAAGGTGAATACGAATTAGAAACCGGAAAAGTAATTGTGGATCGTTTTAACGGTTTGAATGCCGATTCAGTTCCTGGAGTTTTAGTGAACAATCATGGTCCGTTTTCGTGGGGAAAAGATGCCAACGATGCAGTTCACAACGCAGTGGTAATGGAAGAGGTGGCGAAAATGACATTCCGTACTTTTCAGCTAAATCCGGAAACTACAATGGATCAGGTTTTACTGGATAAACATTTTTTGCGCAAACACGGTAAAAATGCGTATTACGGACAGTAGAAAGCAGTTCAAAGTTTAGAATTTAAAGAAAATCAATAATAACTAATCAATAGTAAATTGTTATGGCAAAATATACAATCGGTTTAGATTATGGTTCGGACTCGGTTCGATCGCTAATCGTGAATGTAGAAACTGGCGAAGAAGTAGCCAGTGTAGTTTTTAATTATCCGCGTTGGCAAAAGCAAATGTATTGCGACGCACCAAACAATCTTTTTCGTCAGCACCCCAAAGATTATTTGGAAGGATTGGAATACACCATCGTTGAGGCATTAAAACAGTGCCCTGCAGGTGTTGCTGAAAACGTGGTTGGAATCTCGGTTGATACCACCGGTTCAACCCCGGTTGCTGTTGACGAAAAAGGAACTCCACTTGCATTAACTGCTGGTTTCGAGGAGAATCCAAATGCGATGTTTGTATTATGGAAAGACCACACTGCAGTAAAAGAAGCCGGTCAGATTAATGAGCTGGCTAAAAAGTGGGAAGTGGATTTTACCAAATTTGAAGGTGGAATTTATTCATCGGAATGGTTTTGGGCCAAGTTGTTACATGTAATTCGCGAAGATGCCGGCGTTTATCGTGCTGCTTATTCGTGGGTGGAACATTGCGACTGGATTCCGGCTGTTTTAACCGGTGATACAAACCCAAAAACCTTAAAACGCAGTCGCTGTGCTGCAGGTCATAAAGCCATGTGGCACGAAGCTTTTGGTGGATTACCATCAGAAGAATTTTTGGTAGAACTTGATCCACTGCTTTCGGGTTTAAAGGATAGATTATACAAAGAAACATATACCTGCGATGTTGCTGCAGGAAAACTATCTGCTGAATGGGCTGAAAAATTAGGTCTTTCAACTGATGTTGTAATTGGTGTTGGTGCTTTCGATGCTCACCTTGGAGCTGTAGGAGCTGAAATTGAGCCTTATTACCTTTCAAAAGTAATGGGAACTTCTACCTGCGACATGTTGATTGCGCCAATGGAAGAAGTGGGCGACAAACTGGTAAACGGTATTTGCGGACAAGTTGATGGTTCCATTATTCCCGGAATGATGGGATTGGAAGCCGGACAATCGGCATTTGGTGATATTTACGCTTGGTTTAAACGTTTATTGGAGTGGCCGTTAACAAATATTTTGGCTGAAAGCGAATTGATTGATGAAGCAACCAAACAGAAACTGATTGAGGAAACTTCGGATAAAATTATTGCCAAGTTAAGTATTGAAGCAGAGAAAATACCGATTGCAGAAAGTGGAATTGTAGCGTTGGATTGGATGAATGGTCGTCGTACACCAGATGCAAACCAAGCTTTAAAAGGTGCCATTGCCGGATTAAATCTGGGCTCGGATGCACCACGTATTTTCCGTGCTTTGGTTGAAGCTACTGCCTTTGGTTCAAGAGCTATTAATGATCGTTTTATTTCGGAAGGTATTCGTATCGACGGAGTAATAGCATTGGGTGGGGTGGCTAAAAAATCAAAACTGGTAATGCAAATTGTTGCCGATGTTTTAGACATGCCAATCAAGGTTGCCCGCTCGGAACAAGCTTGTGCTTTGGGAACTGCAATGGCTGCTGCTGTGGCTGCAGGAGTTTATCCAAATACTGCTGAGGCTCAGAAAAATATGGGAGGTGGTATTGAAATGGAATATCACCCAATTCCTGAAAACGTAGAGAAATACAAAGCACTTTACGAGAAGTACAAAAACTTTGGAAAATTTGTTGAATTTGAATTTTAGTAGAATCAATAGTTAATTTTAGTAAGGGTTTCACTTAAGGTGAAGCCCTTTCTTTTTTCCTGCTTTTCTTCACCGAAGAATCCAATACCTCAGGTCACGCTTATTTTTAATCATTTCAAGGGGTTTTATACATTTGAAAGATTATTATTTAACATTTTTGCTTTATTCTTGTTTTGTAGTTTTAATACGCATTAATTTTTAGATTTTGAAAGCATTTATGTACACAATAATAATATTACTTGTAGTAGTTATTGCTCTGGTAGTTGCAATTACAAACCAAAATAAGTTTGGCCGAATACCAAAAGGCGAACGATTGGAGCGAATAAAAAAGTCGCTGAATTTTAAAGATGGAAAATTCCAGAATTTGAGTGAAACACCTCAAATGTCGGAAGAAGCAAGGTTTTCGACAATGATTAAAGAGCTTCTTTTTTCGAAAAACAAAAAACCTAAGAACAGCATTCCTTCAGTAAAAACAGATTTACACAAGTTAGACCCCAACGAAGATGTTTTGGTGTGGTTTGGGCATTCATCGTATTTTATTCAAATAGATGGAAAAAAGATCTTAGTTGATCCGGTTTTTAGTGGAACGGCATCACCTTTTTCGTTCAATGTAAAAGCATTCGAAGGAAGTGATATTTATCAGTCACAAGACATTCCTGAAATTGATTATCTGATAATTACGCACGATCATTGGGATCATCTGGATTACACTACCATTTTAGAATTACAACCTAAAATTGATAAAATTATTACAGGATTAGGAGTAGGAGAACACTTTGAAAAGTGGGGATTTAATCCCAACAATATTATTGAAACCGATTGGTTTGAAGATGTAAAGTTAGACAATGGATTTCAATTTTTTTGCACTCCGGCACGCCATTTCTCCGGAAGAGGATTGATACATAAAAAGTCTCTTTGGGTTTCATTCGTTTTGCAAACTTCCACACAAAAGATTTTTATAGGAGGTGATGGCGGTTATGACTCGCATTTTAAAGAGATTGGTAAAAAGTATGGCCCCGTTGATTTGGCAATCCTCGAAAACGGGCAGTACAACAAAGCCTGGAAATACATTCATATGATGCCTGAGCATGTTTTGCAGGCCGCAAAAGATTTAAATGCCAAACGAATACTTCCGGTTCATTCCGGTAAATTTGCATTGGCAAATCATCCCTGGGACGAACCACTAAGACGAATTACTGAGTTGAATAAAACGAATACCATACCACTTCTAACACCAAAAATTGGAGAAATAGTCTATCTGCAAAATACGGAGCAAAAATTTACCAACTGGTGGTCAGAGGTTGATTAATCAATTTTAGTCCTCTTCAAAACAATACAATGATTTAAATCCCCTTAAAATTAACTGGTTGCCAATTATTACCGGTGATGCATGAAAATTATCGTCCAATTCATTCGATGATAGAATTTTACAAGAATCATCTGCTTCAACAACCAAACAAATATTCTCGGCCGCAATATAAATTTTATTACCGGCACCTGATGGTGAAGAAAATAGCGTACTTATTCCTTCCAAATTTATTTTGGAATAAATAGGTGTTCCCGTTTTGGCATCCAAACAAGTTAATACTCCATTATTGGCACGTAAGAAATACAGTTTTCCATTCATTAGTAATGGGCAGGGAGTATAAGGAGTATCCTGATTGTACGTCCAAAGTATCGTTTCAGTACCTGTGATATCACCTTTTGCCTTCGCCAAATCGATGGCTTGTAAAGCAGTTCCTCTAAAACCACTCATTACATACAAAATTCCGTCGGCATAAACCGGATTTGGAATTACATTTGCGGTTAATCCGGTACTTGTCCAAAGTATTTCGCCGGTTTCATAATCGTTGCTTCTAATGTTTGTTGTGGCACTGGTAATTACCTGAATTTTTCCGTTGGCTTCAATAACAAATGGCGTCGACCACGAAGTTCGCTCGTCGCGTTCTTTTTTCCAAACGTCTTTCCCCGTTTTTTTGTCAATCGCAAGCAAAAATGATTCTCCCTCATGATCCCACTGAACAAAAATCCTATCGCGATAAAGATAGGGCGAGGCACCTTCTCCAAAGCTCATACGTTTTTCCATTTGGCCAAAATCACGATCCCAAATTATATTTCCTTCAAAATCGAGGCAAAACAATCCACGCGAACCAAAATAAGCATAAATAAATTCGCCATCGGTGCAAGGCGAGTTGGAAGCCCAGCTACCCAAATCGTGGGTACTTTCCTGAGGCAATTCGCGTGCAACAGTGGTTTCCCATTCAATTTTGCCGTTTCCTCTATTCACTAAAATTATTTTGAACTCATGTACCAGGTCAGTTTTATTACCCGACATTCTGCGTTGGCCTTCGCTTTCTTCCTTTGCTTCCATTACAATTTTTTCATCGGTTGGAACAGCAGTTTGAACTATGATTTTATTTCCCCATACAATTGGAGTTGCATGTCCTTTTCCCGGAATTTCAGTTTTCCATTTCAGGTTTTTTGTTTCACTGAATTCAATTGGTGGGTTACCTTTTACGGCAGCCCCGGTTCCCAATGGGCCACGCCATTGAGCCCAGTTATCGGCAGCGATGTTTTGAGAAAAGCCGATTGAAACAAGAAAAAATGTAAAAAGAATGG
>JBFFMM010000047.1:0-16134 GCA_041554075.1 Draconibacterium sp.
TCGTCGTAGCTTGCCTGGTGTACAAAGGTTTGCTCAGTGGGCCAGCTCATTTCTGTAATGTTTTTCTCGCGCTGCGCTTCGCCCATCACGCCCAAATCAGACTGTATCCAGCAACTGTAACCATCAATGGCGCTGTTCACCACCAACGATCCGCTGATTACCGTTGCTCCTTTCCAGCGTAATTTGGCACCGCTAAATTTTAAACTTTCGCCAACACGGTATTTGTCAAATTTTTCAGGATTCCCCAATATCGCCCGGTTAATCTCTTTTGCCGGCAGCTTAATGTTTACACCTGCCGAGCCCGCCAGTTTATCAAACAAACAAACCGGATTAAAGTGTTTTACAATAATCGATGTCGATGGATCAAGTGCTAAATATTTATTATTTATATCAAGTGTCAGCATAATTAATAGCTTCTGTTATCGTGTACAAATGGTCCTTCGTGCGCCTCACTAATTCTTAAATCGAAAGAGAAAATGTTTTTTGCACGATCTACAATTTCCTTATCAGCTGCTTCAATTAATATCGGTATCACCGAGTAAGTGGTAATCGTAAGGTTCGAGTAGAGATACCACGCCTGCTGCGCCAGCATCAAATCGCGGTAATATTGCATCGTGGTTAAACTTTTGTATCCGCTGTTCAGGGCCCAGGCATTTTGCCCCACTTTTCCAACACTTAATAAGGTTGGAGTAAATACCGTATCGTCGGGCTGTGGTGCTCGCGTAGCTTTACTGCCTCGGGTTAAAAAACGATCGCTTGTGTCGCCTGCAAAATATACATCGTCAATTCCACCCAAACTGTTCGCAAAAAATAAAAAGAACGGGCGTTCTACTGGCTCCCAGTCAAAATAAAAATTTCGTACATGGCTCGTTGGTCCGCCAAAATCCAGCCACACTTCAAAATAGGTGGCGCGTTTGCCGGTCGGTTCCAGTACCAGGCCCAAGTGCACCGGGTTACAATTAAATTCGTAAAGGTTGTCTTCGTCGAGGGTTAATCCAACCGAGTAAGTATTGTCTGTCGCATCATCATAATGCACTTTTACTTTATAGGTGGCAGCAATGGTCGAGCCAACCATATACCACAATTTTACATTTTGTGTTGGGTGAACTTTATCTCCTTGTGGGCGGGCAGTCAGCCATTTGTCGCCGGTAATGTATTTGCTGTAAAATGTCTCTCCGGCAGTAGTCATCATGGTAATCTGCCGTTGTGCTAATCCTCCTTTCAGCATTTGTATAATCGACGAAACAGTATTCCATGTTTCCACAAGGTCGCCGTTACTGTCAATATAACTCTCTCCGGGTTGTACTTGTATATTAAAGGCCTGTGTTGGGTAAGCCTGGTACGCTCCACTTAGCGGGTACTGAAATACTTTCGCAACATCCTGATCTACATAAGCAGATATATCAAACCTTGCGTTGCCCGAACTGTCGGGTGCATCGGCAACCGTAAACGGCGAACCCTCCAGTTTGCCATCTTCCGAAATTACGCGCAGTGTTATTTTATACTCACTGCTTCCTGCCGGTGCCGATCCACCGCTGCAGTCTACATAAACCGGATTCCCCGATAATTGTACATTCCCGCCTGTTATGCTTGCTGTTATTGCCATTACATGTGCATGTTTTGGTTCATCTTATCAAAATTTCTTTTTTTAGTTTCGTACTCCTCAACAGATATCTTCCATTCTGTTTCAAGCAGGCGCTGCATCACAGCATGGTTGGCGGCCAGTAACTGCTTGTTCGCGTTATCGCTTTCCGTTGTTCCGGCAACATCATTCGCCGCTGTTGGGTACTTCCCATCTGCAAAGCGTGGAGCATTACCATCGCGTACCGCATAAATGGCATCCATTATCTCGGGGTAGTTAATATTAATGTTACGGGTAGTAAGTCCGTCAATCACCATTTCGGGCTGCCCAGGCACTTCGCCAAACAAAGCCATGTGTGGCCCGTTGTAAATTCCGGTCTGTTCACGGTCAAAATATTTCCCCTGGGCATAGGCTTGTTTCTTTTGCCGTTTGCCCGAACTTATTCCCGAAGCAATGGTGGAGGCTACAATTAATCCTGTATTTATTTTGGCGGCTGCAAGGGCCTTGGAGGTCATGGTTGCACTATAAGCTGCGGCAAGTCCCGGTCCAACAATTGGTATAGTACTCATTTGTGCAGCGGCCAGGTTAATCGCCGATTTCTCGCGAGCAAGGTTCATCCATATATGTGCAATCGCAATTGCTTTTTCAATAGCAATCATCGCAATTTGGGCTGCCGAGCCTTGTTGAAACATTCCTGCCATGGTAGTGGCAAGCTGGCCAATGGCATCCACTTGCAAGTCTTTTAATTCCATACGAGCTGCGGCAACTTCTTTTTCTATTTCCAGAGCTCTGGCTTCGGCTGCAGTTCGTTCTTCAATCTGTTTTGTCAGAAAATCAGTCCACTCTCCCTCATTGTGGGCTTTTACTGCAAACCGATAAGCTTCGGCTGCCATTTCAGCATCTATGGCCGCATAATCAAAAACTTCTTCCTCGGTAATTTCTACAAACGGGACAGAACCGCTTCCGCCTATATTTTCCTTAAAATTCCATGTTTTACCATCCCACTCGTAAACAGTATTGCCAACTGTTTTTAAAGAACCTATCGCCGGATCGGTAGTTGGGGTTAATCCGAGCAACTCTTTCATAGCTTGCATCCGGGTGGTAAAATCCAACTGAGCACCTTCGGCATCATTTATCTGGTTCTGATAATCAAGAATATTAGCAAGAGCATTTCCAATTCCTACAAGATTTATTTTATCTTCGTTTACAGCGCCGTCACCATAAAATCGGGTGTTACCGGTTTCTTTTAAAATATCCTGTATTTTTTTTGCCTTTTCTTCAAGCGTACCTGCACCCAAAGCAATGTCGGGGTTTACTTTGGCGATTAACTGGCTTAATTCATATTGCTCGGTTAATAATTTTGTTTTGGCTCTTGCAACGTTTGCCGCAGCGGCCTGCTCTTCTTCTTCGAGGTTGGCAAGAACCATGCGGTTTACCAGCTCGTCGTTGTAGAGTTTCATATTATCCTTCAACCTTACAACATTAACATTCTCCGCATCTAAGCCCTCAACTATCTTCGGATTAATAGTTTTTAGTTGTTCGAGTATTTTATAACGACGGGCAGTTGGTGTGTTTAAATCGGTGTATTCTACAGTCAGAGCATTTACCTCTTCCTGCTCTTTTTTAAGCGATTCTAACGGCGAAGCGGCAATCATATCCGAAAAAGCAGAAACTACCTTTCCGCCAATCTGGTATAATCGGGTCATTGCAGGGCTCAAATTATTACCCAGCTCAATGGCCGCCAAGTGGTACTCGTTGCGGGCCTGTGCCTGTATCGCTTTATTATTGCTTGTATTTTTTACGGCTTGCTCAATAGCTACATTGGTTCCGGTTACTGCGGTGGTATAACGGTTAAATTCATCTTTGTTTTGTACTAGTAATTCACCCATTTTGGCATGCTCAACACCAAAAATACTGGCGGCACTTTCGCCATTTTTATATCTAACTTCCAACTCTTCCAGGGCAGCATTTACACTAAAAACGCCATTTTTATAACCAATCTGTTTTTCCTTCAGTTTCAAAAAGACTTTATCTAAACTGTTACCCGCCAAACTGGCCTTTGCATAGTTAGGAGCAATGGTTTCTATCAGCCCAATGTTTTCTTCCAGACTAATATTCATTAAGTGCATTGTAGTTCCCGATTTTTCAACCGCTTCGGTCAGGTAGGGTATATCCGCAGCTCCTTCTTTCGATCCTGCTGCCATCGCATTTATAATTCGCTTACTTCCTTCGGCTCCAATGTTAAACTGGTTCATGGTAGTAGTCAGTCCTGCAACTGCCGGAGCAAGATCCGATTTGGCGGCTTCGCTTAAAATAATAGCATCTTCGGTTACCGAGGCAAGTGCCTCCCCGTTTTTTAACAGCTCAGGCCGTTGAGATCCAACCTTGGTATAAGCATCCACAATATCATCAGCACTCTGTTTTATGCGTACTCCGCCTTCAGTAATTTTTACCGATGTTTTTTTGGCGATATCACCAAGCTCATCCAGTTCTCTTCCTTCCAGTCCGGTTAATGCCGAAAGATTATCGAGCCGTTCGTTAAAGTCGTCGGCCACTTTTGCAGCCTCATTCATCTTGCGCACAAACCGCGTCATCCCGGCAAGTACAACTCCAAAACTAAAAGCAGGCAATAAACCTTTGGCAAAACTTAGCGCCTTTTGCATCGGGCTTTGCAGCAAGCCCATCTGGGTTTTTACTTTACCAATCTGGCTGGTTACTCTCGACAGGTTCCCCGCTTCTTTTTTCCACTCCTGGGTGCCTTGTTTTAAATTTTTAATCCGGTTAAGTAATGTGCGTTTGGCGGTTTCCAGATCCTTGAGGCTTACTCCGTTTAGGTTTTTTAATGTCGCCTCCAAATCGCGGTGTTCGTTCACCAAACTTTTGGCACTGCGGTTTACTTTTTTGAGTTCTTTGTCGATTAATTTGTAGCCTTCTACATCGCCAGCTTCTTCGGCTTTTTTCTTGAGATCAATCAAACGTTTCATTTCGCCCTGCAACTCTTCCAGTTTTTGCTGTGCTTCCTGGTTGTTGAGCGTTACATGTACATTTGCTTTTTCGTTAACCATAATAAATTAGCTTCGAGCCGCGAGCCAATTGCCACGTGCTGCTGTTTTATGCTAATTTAGATCGGAACGGATCGGTTTGAAAGGACAAGCGGGAAGAGTGGGGAAGAAGAAAGTAAAAAGTAAAAAGGAGAAAATAAAAAGAAGGATGCCATCTTTATACACAGCGTAAATAAAGATGGCATCCTTTCACAGCTCACAGCCCAAAGCTAATTTTTAATAACAATACAGGCTTTTTGGTGCCCGGGCATGTTTAAATAATACTTACACCAAAAATGCTTTCAATGGCCCATATAATTAGCGAGATTATTATAATAATCAAAACAAGTTTTAAAGCCACATTTACAGCCGGAAAAAAGCCGGGTTTAAATTCTTCCATATCCAAAGATACAAAATCAAAAGCAGCTCACAACCCAAAACCCAAAGCTCACAGCCCACAGCCCAAAGCCCAATAAAAAAGCCTGCAGTGATGTACAGGCTTTTTGGTAACGACCCAACTCTAATGGGTAGCGGCTTCGTCGCTGGTAAGCGGGTCCGGCGTTAAATAATTTTTATCGAGTCCATAAATTCAAATATCAGCTCCAGATCAAGAAAATTATAATTGTCCTGAATTCCTGCAACTTCTATTTTCGAATCAAATCCTTTTCCATATTCTTTTTCAATATCGCGCTGGTTGCGTTTCTCCATGCAAATTATCCGGTCTGCATTTTCCAGATCGTTTGCCGAAACAAAATTTCCACCATATTTTTTACACGCAAATTTGCTCGCTCCACGGCTTGTGTAATTATTTCCCGGAGCGGCCCAGCTAAACCAATACTCCGCCGACGGGCTCCGTTTTACATTCGCCGAGCATACAAATAAAATGTTTTTACCAGCCATTTTGTTTCCTCCTTTGCTCAAATTCTTTATAGGTTATTTTTTTATTTCCACTTACTGAATCTACAGAACCTCTTCCGCGGCTCGGTTTTTTAACGCTCGATGTTTTTTTGCCGTTTTCAAAATTCGTCTGGTTAATAATTACCGAAGCAGCTTTTAGTGCATATTTTTCAGCCATTAAATGGGTCAGTATTTTTACCTGGTTATAAAACACATCGGTAAACCATTTTCGGGGTCGCCGGGCTGTTGCACCGGCTCCAATCAGCATATCGCGGTGTTCCAGTGTTACGCCTTTTCCAACGCCCCAATCTATAAAGTTCAACCAGTAATCGTACATAAACTGTATTTTCACAGGGTCGCCATTTGCATTTAATATTATATGATGCACAAACCGTTCGGCACTCAAGGGGTTATCGGGAGCAACTCCCAGCGCTGCCGCTTTTTTTACCCATTCCTTAATGGTAATCTCTGCCCAGGCATCTACTGTTAATCCGGTATTTGTGTTTTCGCCTGCCACTTTATTCAGCTAAATTCCAATCGGCAGCAACATAAACAACGTTGGCAGTATCGGCCACTTGTATGCTAAACAGCACACCAAAACAATTGTCGCCAATCGGTCCAATCGTCTGGTAAGGCACATTCGAAAACCTCAAAAAGGTTAAACCGTTTTGCATCTTCCGGGCATCGTATCGCAGCCGGGCAATAATTTTTAATCCAAGGGCTTTGCATTCGGCCTTGGCAGTTTCGCGGGCATCGTGGTCTTCGTAGTCCACATGTTTTATAATGCAAAAATCGTACTGAGGAGTATCCACTGCATTGTCGGCGGCATTCCCCAAACTTCCATCCTGGTTATCGGGGATCCCCAGCGCCGGAAATTCAATATCATTCATACTGCTCAATAATTCATCTAAATGCCCCAGGCTCGAATACCTGAAAAATTTGGGCGCGGCTTCCGTGTGCCCGATGGCTTTTAACCGGGTCGCACAATCAAGCATATAAGTTTTATGGTTATACATAATTTTTGAGTTACGAGTTTTCAGTTACTGGTTTTGTATTACTGCTTCCAGGTTGAGGAGTTACCGAAATATCAAGGTAATACTGCCCATCAACATAATTATTCCATGCCCCACCTCTGTTTAAATTAATTACATAGGCATTCCTGCCTCCGGGTAAAACATTATGCAAGTAATCTTCCTTTCTTTCCATACAGGCATCTCTTAAATACATATCAAATGTTTTAATAAGATTAAACTCATCTTTTGGTTTATCAACCCACGGAATTGCAAGAAGATCAAGATCGCGTTCCATGCTTCCATGTACTACCAGGTTATATCCAAATTCTTTGGCAATTGTTTTAAGCCCTTCAAAGCAGTAGGCATAAAAATTAGGTTTTACATGTATCGGTTTTTTCATTTCTTTTTTTTTACTCTTTACTGTTCACTGAGACTGCGACTGTTCACTGCGTCTGCGACTGTTCACTGAGACTGTTCACTGAGACTGCGACTGTTCACTGAGACTGTTCACCCTTCTCCATTCTTCTACTTCTTTCTCGGTTTATTCTGTTTTACCAATTCTTCAAGCTGACCAAAAGCATCCCACACCAGCGTTTGTTGTATCAATCTGTTTTTCGTTACATCGCCCAGGTTCAGAGCAAGTATCGTCTTTTTTAAATTCTCTGCCGGGTTTACCGGTTCCGAACTTACCGAGCCAGAACTAAATAAATTAGGGTGGGCCTCCATCAGCGCATTTCGGCACCCGATGTAAAAAATGTAAACCGCGTATTGTTTGTTCCTGTTTAGCAGCCGAAACCACTTTGCTCGCCGCTGGTAAGTAAAATCATTAAAAACTTCACGGCGGTCGCCATTGTAAGTCGGAGAATTCGGCTGATATGGTTTTACCTGTGGCCGGTATAATATTGCACAAACCTCGCGCAGGTAAGTTCCCTTTTTGGTTTTATGAAAGGCAAACAGTTGTGCCTCCACATTTAAAAACTCTAAAAAGGTAATATTGAAACATTTATTGCTCGGTCCATAAAAACACCGCCACAACAAATTAAACTTCGGTAACAGGTTTTTTGTCAGCTGACTCTCTACTGTAAAAACATCAAACTGCCTTAAAAAAAAGTGAAGCTCGTCAACCGTCAACGAAAAACGTGTTTTCTTTTGTTTGAAAAAATAATAAATCCGATCTGCAATTACTCGTTTGGGTAAAGCTTTTACATTTGCAAACTCTAAAAAAACCGAAAGCTTAAATTTAAAGTTACTCATATCCAGCAAAAACAAATTGCACAAAAAAAGCAGTTGTTTGCGGTTTAGCTGGTTCCAGGTTGTTGGTGTTTTAAGCTCTAAATTTTTCATATTTTCAGATTTTAAATCAACATTAAAAATTTCGCGGTTTTAGCTTTCCGTTTTTATGCAGTTCCTCCGGCTATAAAAAAACCCGAGTCTTCGTTGTCTTCATCGTCGTTATCGTAAGGCGCTTCATATCCATAAGTAAGGTAAGTCGGGTAACTCGCCCGGTTGGTAATTAAAGTGGCCATCGCTTTGTTAAAAAATAGTTTTCCTTTTTGCTCCCATATCCCTTTTTCTGCTTCGTCAACAATTTTGCTGTATGCAAAAAACCCGAGTGCTTTTTGTAAACTTGGTTTTATCACCAAATCGCTTCCGGCCTGCAGTTCGCTCAAAAATTCGCCACTTAGCGCATTCGTAAAATAGGTGGCCTCAAGGGTTTGCAGTTCCTGCTTCAAATCCACAAACTGGTGGTGTTTTAAATTCAGTTTTGTTTGTGTATTAAAAACCGTGGTGTTGGTAATCAAACTCCCGGCGTTCAGGCTGCATTCATTCCAGGTAGTGTAAGTGGCGGTTTCGGTTTCGAGCCAGGCCAGCAGAATATCTAAAAAATCATTCGCGGCAAGCACACATCCATTGGCAAAATTCTCAACCCGCTCCTTACTGGCCGGAGCAATGTTGTTGTTCCGTACAACGCCAAATCCTGTCGAGGTTAATACCACATCTAAAAACGATATCGATTTTAATACCGTAAGATTCGCCAACACCGGTTTTACTTTCGCCAGTAAAGCAGGATCAGGAGTTTCTTCCTGAAGCTCCACAATTAAAGCACTTCCCAAAAATCGCGGCAAATGGCTCAATAAAGCTCGGTTCTCAAAACTCTCGTAATTGGCAAATTTAAAACTGCTGGTTTGCAGCGGAACATATTTTTCTATGTCGGTGGCCGTTAAAATCATTATTCGCTTGTTTTGGTTACACTTCCGGTTTTGTCTTTATCCAGGGTGGTTAATTCCAGGTTCGGTATTACAAAATGTAAATCGTCGGGCCAGCCGTTTATCGCTTTTATTAAATAAAACGGGCGCAGTATCCGGTCTCTAAATGGTTTCAGCATCGCCTGTTTCATAATAAAAAGCTCGCGGGCTTCGGTGCCGCTAATGTTGGTGTTTTTACCCGGCGAGGCTCCCACCAAACTCGGGTGTACCAGCATACCATAACTAATAATGTTCGATACCTCTTCCGAGTCTTCAATATAATCGCCCCCTTCTTTTTTACCATTGCCAACTGTGGTAATCGTAATCATTGGGTAGGGTTGCCCTTTCGGATCGGTTTTTTGCATCGTAATAATGCTCTTCCCTGCATTCTCGCTGTCTTTCAAAAACTTTTTAATATCAGCATATTCCTTTTTAATCCGGACCAGTTGTTTTTTCTCGTCCGTAATTTTTTCGCGTTTAAATATTTCGTTGAAATAATTCGGAGCAAGTGCCACAATGTATTTTAGTGCAATCTGGTTTTTCATTACCGAGCTTTTAAACTCAGGTATTTTTATGGCGAAGTCGTACCAGCCACTTTCAATAATGCTGTACCAATATGGTTTTTGATAATAGTTGCGGCCCGGCGTGGGGAAAGTTACCGGTATTACAAAAGCATTGCGCCGGTCTTTCCAGTCTTTGCCTTCGTCTTCCTTCATTATTTTCCGCAGGTGGCGCACCGGGTTGTGGTTGTCTAGTACCGGAGTTGCCAATATTATCCGGTTTTCGCCATCGGGTTCTTTTTCGCCCCAGTAACCGTAATAATAATGATATTCTATTTTGTACGTTTCGGGGTTCATTTCGCTCCACCGGCTAAAGGTGGCTTCGCGGTTATGTATCTCTACAATCTTGCGGGCTTCTCCTTTTTCCTTGTTAAAAACCACTCGCGGAAAAACATTAAAAAACCAGTGCATGTCGGTCAGTTGCTCCAGTAAATACCCATCGATATCGTTTTCCTCAAAAAACTTTTTTACATCTTTATTGGTGTGAGGTTTAATTACTTTTTCGTCTTTCTCGTTAAACGTAACCTGTACAGGTTTAATGCCATCGCCATAACTCGCAACAATATTAAACCACATGTTCGAAGTCATTTGTGGCAGCTTGTACACTTTTTTTACCAGCGCTGCAGGCAAATCGTTACTCTCGCCCCACGGAACTACAGCCGGAGGATTCTCCAAATCTTTTACTTCAACTGGTTGGGGCAAGGCATCGGGTTCGGCAAACAACCGCGTGGTATTGGTTTCGGTTAGTACTGCAGCCTGTACACCCGGTAAATAAGCAGTCGTGCCATCGTGGTGCATTATCACATCTTTGTCAGCAATCATAACATCACCTCCCTATCGTTAACCGACAAAAGCAAACAAGCATGCACCGTGCGCAGCTCGCCACTGTCGGGGAATTTAAAATTAAAGGTGTCGTTTTTAAAATTCGAACTCGTGCAAATCACCCTGCCCGAAACCGTGTCGCCGTTGAGCTTTGAAAATTCAACCCGAAATACTTCGCGGGTTACATTTTTATCGATCGGATCCAACAGATGACGAACTGCTTTTAAAAATATTTTGCCTTTCATATAAAATAGCTAAGGGCTGTGAGCAATGAACTCAAAAAAACCAACAGCCTGTTTTAAAGCTAATTTAAGTTTGAAGGGTTTAATTTGAAAGGACAAGGGGAAAAGGGGAAAAGGGAGGAGGGAGAAGGGAAAAAGGCAGAAGTAAAAAGTAGAAAGGGGAAAGTAAAAAGTAAACACCGGATGCCATCTTTCTACTCAGCATAAACAAAGATGGCATCCTTTTCGCTGCTCACCGCTAATTCTTATAAGCTTCAATCCGCAACGGCGAATTCGAAAAACTCCAGCGCACATACAATCGGGCATGTCTTTTTTTCGAAATCCTTTTCCCCGAAATATCTGCAAAATATATTATCCTGAATTTGTTGTTGTGTGCCATTGTTAACGCCCATTTTTAAGAGCATTAACCAACATTTCTATTTCATACAAATACAAGTATTGTCCTAAGTTTATTCTATCGGTTTCTTCTCCGCTTGAACGACTGGATAGAATAGCCCAATAGCCATTATTTATTTTCATCATTTCAAGTATCTTGAATCCAGTTGATATATTGAAATTTACTGCAAGTAAATCATTATGGCTGTTTTCAAATCCATTCTTAATAAGCAATTCATCGGAAAGCAAAACGGGCGTTAATTTTCGCTCTACCTCTTCTTTGCTTTTGCAGTTATGTGCTTTTAAATAAGCATCCTGTTCATTTTTCATTTTAATTGCCATAATTATTTATTTATTTTTCCTGAGCCACATTTTCAACAACAACAAATTTTACATCTTTCGGATAAATAAGGGAGGTTCTAATTTTTTGCTCCAGCTCTTCTTTGGTTTTGCAGTTATATACTTTTAAATAAGCATCCATCATTTGCGGAGTTATAACAATCTCCTTTGGTTTATTGTCGGGTTTCTTGCTCAACAATAATCGTATATCTGCTAAAGCATCCGGTTCGTGTTTACCCATTTTGTTTTTATTGGATGTGGTTCAATTTTATTCTCGCCTAAATTAATTGTACAGCCACTACCTATCGAAAGATATCCTTCGGGTTTTTTCACCGGATGCATTTCCAATCCAATATCTTCTCCCGCCCACCCCATCATAATAACAACATCTTTGTTGTGCTCCGAATGTTTTTGCATCTCCACCACCTTTCCATATTTCGAGAGATGTTGCTGGCAAACACTAAAAATATCAGAACTCGCAATAATATGAGATGGCAATCCTTTTTCCCTAATTTCATTAATCAATTTATTGTTGTTGCCCATCTTTTCCAATGCAGTTATTAAATCGGCTGCCAGTGCCAGGTTAAAATCTTTTTTACCTCGGGCTAGCAAATTCACACACTCTTCAAGTGTAGTCAAACTAATCGCCGAATTCTTTTTCGCGTTTGTTGTATCCATTGTTAAAGATTAAAAATTTAATTATCCTGCCTGCTTAATTTTCTGGTACACTTTTTAATGTGCCGGGTATTAATCTCGCACACCCATTGTTCTAATCTAAAATTTTTATAAAACTCCAGTCTGCTAAATCCATCAAAAAACATCAAAGGTGGTTCGTTTTGTTCCCTTATTGGTGCCGGAGCGCAACTTAATATGGGTGCAGAGTATATCGGTGATTCATACAAATCAAAAGGAGGTAAACTTTCTGCTGCAGAAATAAAAGGTTCAATGGCTTCTATGTCTATAAAAAAACCAACATCGCCTTCGCCTAAATGTTCGCCTTCTTGTAACCTTACAGCAAAATAACTTATGCCCGTTGGAATAGGGTGTGGGTTATCAATTTTATTTAATGCTGTAATCAGTTGCGCTGCTGTAATTTTCATGCTTTTATTTCTAATTCAATTTTATTGATAATATAAACCGAGTTTATCACATCGGGCCTGCTTATTGCTTCGGCTTCAAAACGCTTAATCAGTTTCCGGGCTTTTTGTTTTCCAACTTTTTTCGCCAGCAAATCAGCTTTATTTTTTAAAATTATTAAGTTTTCTGCAAAAGAATTAACCCGGGCAAAAACATGAGGTGCCGTTTTTAAATAAACATATCTGTCTATAGCACTTTCCAAAGAGTCAATCTTGTTTTTCATGCTTTTATTTACTTACTGGTTTCTTTTTTTTCAGGTGTAATTTATATTCTAAACCAAGCGGATCCAGCCAATTGTTAATCTCGGCTATTTTTTTATAAATCGAGGCAATGGTTGTTTTTAAGTTTTTCCGCTGGTTGTTGCTTTTCCCGGTTGCTTCGCAAAAAAGTACATTTGTTTTAAATCGTTTTTTTATTTGATCTTCTATCCTGTTTTCAGTCATTCTCGTATTAAAAAAGCATGCATAAATCGTATTCGTTTTCAATTGTCAATATCGTAAAAAATAAAGATAAATAAAAACAAATGTCGTATTATTTTAAGATTTAAATAGCATGTCGGGTAGAATAAACAGGCGGGATCTTACCAATTTTCGTCGGAGGTTTTATTTTGCATCGTTTCTTTTAAATCCTTTATCAATAAATCTAATTCGTTTTGGGTTTTTACAATCAGATTATAAGTGGCAGCATTGGCTTGTGCTAAATTTTTCGCCATGGCTTTTCCAACTTTCATGCCTTCCGGCGGATTGGCAATTACCCATTTGGCATCGCTCCCGTTTTTAAAATAATCCTTTTTATCCAAATACATTTCAAATGGGTTTTCAACATTCCCAAACGAGGCAACAGCTGCACTCACATTAATATTTGTTATATCATATTTATACCGTCCCTCGCGTATGGCAACCTTTAAAGTAAAACTCGGGTACCAGTCTAATTTTATCGGAGCTGCATACAAACCTTTTCCTGCCACATAACTCTCGGTAACGTGCATCGCGCCTTTCCCAATAATTACTCCGGCCACCGGATCGTCCATCTGCAACACATCGTTTGCACTTTTGTAGGTAACAGCAAACCATTCGCGGGCCGTGGTATAAAGTTCATCAACATTTTTTCCGGGCACTTCCACCACTTCAGAATATTCCTGCGCAACAAGCAAACCAGGTATTAAAATAAACAGGGTAATAAATAGATTTTTCATTTTTGCGGGTTTAAAGTTGATTAAGTTTTTAGTAAAGTTAATCAACTGGTTTTAAATATCAAATCGCTCGTAATTAGATCCATTCAAAATAACATTCAAATTTGCCATAAAAAATTACCCATTTTCCTGATTATCAAAAATCAGCGCTTCAAAAGTCACGGCTTTTTTGACATACTGCTTATAAGTACCCCGCACCGCCCTGAGTCGCTTTCGTAATTACGAATTACAAAAAAAGCGTTATATGCTGGGGCCAACAGACCACGGATGGTGCGCCGTTGGCGGAAATGACAGGAATTAAAGTGCTGGCTATTCGTCGATTGAAGTACCGATTGGTAATGAAGTGAATTGCTGCGGATAAAAGTTGAGACCAATAAATAAATCGTCCCAGGCATCGGTTCCATCGGTTCGGAGTTCGAGTGGATCGTCTTCGGTTTCTCCCAGCTTCTCGCCGGTTTTATCTTTTTCGAAACCATATTTACCATAACGGGTTCCACACATTTCTAATGCGGGAAGAAGGAATTCGTTATTGGGTTTATTAAATCGGGGGAGCAGGTATTTCTTGCCGGTGAAAGCATCGTCGATGTATTGGTGTTTTAGTTTGTAACTCCATGTTTTACCGATAAACACCATCTGCACATCCCATCCGTGATTGGTGAGCACACTGCATACAATATCGGCAAAGCTTTCCGACTCTTCGTCGGCATAACCACGCTCCAATGCAGTGTCGTTATAATAGTACACTACATTTTTATCGGCCATGTATTTATAATATTCGCACCAGTCGTTACACAATGCACGAAGTTTACGATCGAACTTTACAAACTTACTACCCAATGTTCGCATCTCGGGTTCGATGCGCTGCCCGGTAATAATCCAGTTGATGTTTGAATTATAGTCGAGTGCAATGGCCAACGGCACATCGGGATCAATGTCGCCATCGCTTAAACAATTGTCTTCAGCTATTTTTTTCAGGTCGAGTGTTCCTTTATCGGTGCGCAGGTTATCGATGTACGAATTATCGAACGAATCATAATAATGAATATCAGGATCGAGGTTCGGATAAAAGCCATCTGTTAGTTTCCTGATTCGTTTGTTCATTATCGATGTCTGAAAAATAACCGGCGGAAGATTACGTTTTTGGTCGCGGATGTAATTCTCTCCAACTATTTCAATGTTTTCGATGGTGTCGAATTCTTTGTACAAAAAGGCATTTTGGCGGAAAAAGAACAATTCAGCCTTTTGTTTTTCTATTTCTCGCACTGCATTGGCAGGTAGCTCGGGCAGGTAATTGTATTTATCTTTTATCCAATTTATTTGTGCAATCGTACTTTCAATAGCTGCAATCAGTTCCGGATCCATTTGTTGTTCCATTTCTACTACCCACTGGCCTTGTTTCGAGGTTGGCATATCAGAAACAATCGTTATTCCTTTCCATTTGTGGCAGCTCTCGAAAACCGGATCGGTGCCCGAAAGTGTTGGAATTGCTTCCTCATACATTTTTTCTTTCCGAATCGATCGCCCTTCATCTACTTTTCCCCAGTCTGCTGTAATCGAGTTCGAACTAAACGGAACATCCTGGCTCAGCAAATGTGTGAGGGTACCATTATACCAGTGAATACAATTTTTCCACCCTTCTCTTCCGGTTGGCGGAATCATCGGGAGTTTAAATTTCATAAAATCGGGAGCTTTACGCCCAACAAAATAATGATAATCTTCGCGGTAACCGTAACGTTCAGCAAAGGCAAGTGTGGCAGGCAGCGTTCTGCTTAATAACTGTTTATAGGTAGCGCCATAAATCCAACCAACCGAACGCGGCATGTGTTGCACGTCGTACAATAAATCGGGACCAACAATACCATCCGACTTACCAAAACGCCGCGAGCTGACAATGGTTTTGCTGTTCGGCGAAATTTCGTGAACATACATCTGTCCCTTATTAAAATATGCTTTACGAGTTTCAGCCATTTTTTATTTCGGTAAAGGTGGTGTCTTCAATGGGTGCACCGCCATATTTTTTGCGGAGTTTAGCCTGAAGTTCTTCCAGGTTATCAATTTTTTTGCGGTTGCTCAATACCGAAACATCGGTGCTGGGTTCCAGGTTAATCGGAATTATATCGTCCCACGGAATATTATCGAGTTCGTCTTTATCGAGTTTGTGTACCCTAACCAAAGCTTCGCCGGCACGGATCATTGCCATCGCCTGTTTTACTTCGGTTCCGTTGGTTGCTTCCTTCGCAAATTCATATCCTTTCAAAATCATTTCAGATGCACGATAACGCTGAAACTCTTTTCCGGCATTGCTGATATTTCCAAGCAGCGATTTTATATTCGATAAATCGCGGTAAGCCTGTCGTTCGCTAAGATCGTAATTTGCGGTAAGGTGATTAATCATCTGAATATCGCGCAAATGCGGTTCGCCCATCCACTTGGTAAAAATGGCCCGGTAACGAATTACAACATCCTGTTCTTTTTTGTCGAATACCTGTGGCAATTCATCTTTTCCGGCAAACAGGTGTTTGTGTGCTTTTACTATAAACGAATCTTTATCTCCCTGCACTTTGTTTTTTTTATGAATGTTTCCTAAATACCCAAAATAAGGAAGGTTGCCGCGCCAGCTATATTAGTGGCAAACCGGCAACCGTATTAATTCGGTGGTTCCTTATGCTTTTTGAGCTTTTTTGCTCA
>JBFFMM010000048.1:0-15997 GCA_041554075.1 Draconibacterium sp.
CTTATTGGAAATACATATTTATTGGGGTCGAGCATTTTACTACTTATATCCGAAAGACAAATTAAAGCATCTTTTTCCAATAATCCATGTAAGGATTCATCATCGTTCAAACTCCTAACATTTTTATTATCAGCAACAAACAATCGAATGCCATTTTTAACTACAGGTAAACTCCGACGACTTACTTTTACCAAAAGCGTATCGTTTCCAACTTTAATTTTATTAAAATGGTTATGAAGTGCAAGTAGTTGTATTTCTACAGAATTATATTCTATTGACTCTCCAACGTTCAAATTAAAGTACGATGTATTTGCCCATGTAAAATCGGGCTCAGTTTGTGCTTTTGATATTCCAGTCCCATAAAACAACACAAAAAAAGCGAAAGCAATTTTAGTTAACTTTTGTCGGTGCTTCCCAAGAGTAAAGTCTACCAGGAGTTTACAAATAGGAAAGAGCTTGCATTTATATAAAAAAAATAGCTTCAATTTTCTGTATAAATTCTGATTAAATCTAAATTAAATACAATCTAACGATGGAAATCTTTCGAAATAAATTTTAAACCATCGAATAATCCGGTACGCCAGTAACTCCATTCGTGCCCACCATTGCGCACACGGTATTCGTGAGGTATATCCAGATTGCGCATTTTTACATGCAAGGCTGAATTACCTTTGTACAAAAAATCATCGTCACCACAGTCGATATACCATCTAATCGATTTTAATTTTTTCTGATCCACACTGTCCAACAAATACAAGGGACTGTTGGCCTTCCAATGTTCACTTACATCATTTTTAGGTTTTTCGCCATAAATATTTTTGAAATAATTATCATATTGTTTATTTGCAATAATTTCATCATCGGTAAAGGTACCGGCACTCATGGCCACACACGACGAAAACAAATCGGGATTTCGCATGGCCAGTAACAGCGATCCATTTCCTCCCATCGACAGCCCTGCAATAGCTCTGAATTCCTTTTTAGAACGAATTCGATACTCTTTTTCAATAAACGGAATAAACTCTTGTATAAACATATCTTCCCACGGATCTTTTCCGTCGGCACTGTTTATATACCACGAAACTTTTCCATCGGGCATAACAATGATACAAGGCGAAAAATCGCCGTTTGCTATTCCTTTGTCTGCAATGGTGTTGGCTTCCCCAAACTGAATCCAGCCGGTTTCGTCATCAGAATAGCCATGCAAAAGATACACTACCGGATAGCTTCGTTCCGATGTATTATAATCAGGTGGCAAATAAATAGAATATTCCACCGGATAATCGACTTTATTACTTTTAAATTGAAGCGATTCGAAAACCTTACCTTGTTGGGCATATGCCGCAGCGCTGCAAAGTAGAAGAATAAAACTAAGAGTTATGTTTTTCATGATTCAGGTTACTTTAAATTTGATGTACAAATCTATCAATATTCTGTTTAGCATGTTAATTCAAATTGTATTTTTCTGCTATTACCAAAAGTTAAAAGAACATAACATTTATATCATTTCTTCGTTAAAGGTTCAAAATCGACCATTAACCGATTATCTTGGATTTTTTGGGAATTATATATTTAACAATCTCTGAATTTTGTAAATTTGAAAACGTTTAGAAAGTTGCAACCCGGTTATGAAACATTCCTTACTTATTACCAGTTTTATACTAATTGTCTCCATCCAGTTAAATGCACAGTCGGTTGGACTTGTATTAAGCGGTGGAGGGGCAAAAGGCATGGCTCATATTTCAGTTATCAGGGTTTTAGAAGAAAACAACATCCCCATTGATTATATTGCCGGAACAAGTATTGGAGCAATTATTGGCGGTTTGTATGCTGCAGGTTACACACCCGACGAAATGGAAGAGCTTTTTAAGTCGGATGATTTCTATTTTTGGTCAACCGGAAAAATACAACGCGAATACCGTTATTATTTTAAACGTGAGGAAGCAACCCCTGCCTGGATACAACTTAGTGTAGCCAAGAAAAAAGAAAAAGTAAAAGTACTACCACCAACAAATCTTATACCAGCCGGCCCCATGGATTTTGCTTTTATGGAACTAACTGCAACAACGAATGCTGCCTGTAATTATGATTTTAATAATTTAATGGTTCCTTTTTTTTGTGTTGCTGCCGATGTAAACAAAAGCAAACCAGTACTTTTACATAATGGTGACTTAGGCAGTGCCATGCGCGCCTCAATGACCGTTCCCCTGTATTTTAAACCCATAAAAATTGATGGCAACTTACTTTTCGACGGAGGATTACTAAACAACTTTCCTACCCGCGAAATGAAAGAAATTTTTAAACCCGATATAATTATTGGACATAAAGTTGCCAATGGTCCCAAAGAAGCTGATTCTGACGATGTGATGTCACAAATAACAAATATGGTTATGCGTCCGACTGATTTTGAGATAGCTCCCAAAGACGGAATTTTGCTTGAAACCACATTCGACGACGTTAGCTTATTGGATTTTCAGAAAATTAATGAAGTAATGAGTAGAGGTGAAGAAACAGCCAATGCCTCTATTGAAAAAATAAAAACCCTGATTAAAAGAAGAGTTAGCTCAACTGAACTACAGGAAAAACGGAATAGTTTTAATTCGAAAAAGCCTGGATTATTTTTTCAAAACATTCAGGTAGAAGGAATTAGCGACCCCATGCAACGAAAATTTATAATACAAAGTATGAAGCACAACTACAATGTAGTTTCGTTGTCGACATTAAAAACTGAGTATTTTAAATTGATAGCTGACCAACACTTAAAATCAATTAGACCTATTACCAGATACAATACGGAAACGGGATATTTTGATTTACATTTGAAAGTAGAACCGGAAAAAAAGGTGGACATCAGTATTGGAGGAAACCTTTCAACAAAACCTATTAACCAGGGATTTGCCAGTTTTAATTTCCGATCCTACAATAGCCGTGCTTATTCCATTAATTCAAACTTGTATTTTGGTCGTTTTTATAGTTCATTTAAGTTTGGAGGAAGAATTGACTACCCTACTCGACTTCCCTTTTATTTGTCGGGCAATTTTACCATGAATCGTTGGGATTATTTTTCATCGAGTACCGAATTATTTTTCGAAGACGTAAGACCTCCCTATATCATTCAAGACGAAACAAATTTTAGACTCGAAACAGGATTTCCGTTGGGTTTACACAGTAAATTTTATGCAGGAACAGCCTATTCAGGAGCCACCGATGAATATTATCAGACGGATGTTTTTAAAAAGGAAGATATACCTGACAAAACCACTTTTAATGCTTTTGTTAGTGAGGTTGGACTTGAAAATAACTCGTTGAACTACAAACAATATGCAACAGAAGGTGCTCATCGACGGGTAAATGGTAAATACATACTTGGACAGGAAAATCATCACCCGGGAACGACTGCCGAAACCCGGGCGAAAACAGAAATAAACCATTCCTATTTTCAATTGCAGGCGCACAGTATCCGTTATTACAAGTTAACAAAAAACATTACTCTGGGAACCCACCTTGAAGGTGCATTAAGTAATAAAGATCTATTCAGGAATTATAAAGCCAGCATGTTGTCGGCTCCTGGTTTTGCACCAACACCACATAGCAAATCTCTGTTTATTAGTAATTTCCATGCCAACAATTATTTTGCCGGAGGACTAAAGGCCATCTATAATTTTAGTCCGGTAGTGCATTTGCGTTTTGAAGGTTATGGATTTATTCCCCTATACGAAACTTTACCCAATAACGATTTAACGGCAATAAAAAGTAATGAGTTGATTAATAATTATTACTTACAAGGCATGGCTTCATTGGTATATCAAACGGGAATCGGACCAGTAAGTTTGTCGTTAAATTATTACGAAAAAGAAAACACCGATATCTACTTAACTTTGAATTTTGGATATATTCTTTTTAATAAAAGAGGATTGTAATCCGGAGTTCTATGTTTGGATGGAATGTTAATTGAATTGTGAGCTTATTTTCGAATAAAGTGTGGTATGTTTTCATCTACCTTAAAAGAGATTTCAACCACACCCGAAAATTCTCCTTTGCTCATCCACGGTGTTTGAAGTATGATTTTTTTTACCCCATTTTTTTCAGTTGTGTACATATTTCCGACAGGAACTTCCAACATTTTTTTCAGCTTTGTTTTTGAGGGTTCGGGATGGCAATCCAGCAAATTCGTGCCCATCAGTTTCTCTCCACCGTATTTTTCAAATTGTTTAATCGAAAATAGGTTCATATAAACGATTATACCTGCACGGTCGCAAATGGTAACCGCACCATTAAATTCATCGGTCCAATCAATATCAACTCCGTCTAGCTTCATTTTTTACGGTAACATTTTACCCAATCAATTTCGAAGTTTACGGGAACTTGAGAACCCGAAAGTTCTTCAATTACCAAACTTGAAGCGTTCATTTTCAAGGGTTTATTTAACTCATTGCTATTTTGTTGCCAAACCTCTACTTCATTTATTTTCCAGCTAAACGAAGCACCCTTTTTTTCTACACTTAAAATATAATCACCCCTTTTGAGGTTGGAAATATCTAAACCCGAATTTTCAATTTTGCCCTTATTATTTACGGTTGAAATACCCACATTATTTTTGGTTCCCATTTCAATAAGGTTTATACGTGGAGAAGTTTCATTTCCACACAAATAAAACGAACTGGCAACTTGTTTAACAGGATCAAATTTTATTTTGGCTTCCACAATTCCGTCTTCCAACGAAAATGCAGAACCGGATGAAATCAGTCCGGAAGTATATTCAAATTCGGTAGGAACAAAACCGGCAGGCATTTGCCAGACTTTACCGGTATATTTTTCTTTTTTAACCTGAATACTAAGTCCCTTGCCGGTTTTCAAATTTTTACCCTGCGTAAAAATATTTAAGTCGCCGGGCATGGCATAATTCTCACCCAATGTTTTTTCGGCCACCGAACTGCATGTCTTCCATTTTTCGGCATCTAATTCTTTGCCGCTAAAATTATCTTCAAAAATAACTTCCCAGTTTTTAAGAAAATCGAAATCTGTAGAATCCTTGTATCTGAAATATTTTACAAATTCAGGTTTTGCTTTTTCCAGCTGATACTGTTGTTCTTTTTTATATTCTTCTGTTTTTTCCCAGCGTTTTTTATCTTCAAGCCAGGCCTTTTTTTGTTTAAATTCTTCCGTTTGAATAATTTTTTCCAACTCAAAGTAACGTTTCAATTCAAAAGAATCTTTAACGTCTAAATAGTTTTTATACAAAGCCGATTTTTCATACCGCAACACAAATTTAACCGTTGTATCCGCTGCCAACTTTTTAAATTCTTGTTGTTTTTGATAGGCATCACTTTTTTCAAACTTCTTTTTATCTTTTAAAAATGCCTCTTGTTTTTTAAATGCCGCAGTATTTACATATTCTTTCAATTCTTTGTATCGCTTTAAATCGTGGCTGTCCACTGTCTCGTGATACAGCTTTAGTTTTTTCGATTTTTCGAACCGAAAATAGGCGCGTATTTCGGCATCCTTTTGTAACTGTTTAAACGCTTTTCGTGTTTCTTTATCCTGCACCGAAACATTTTTTAGCTGATTGTATTTTTTAAACTTTTCAGTTTGTTCAAGTGCCTTGTGTTTTTTCAATTTATCCGAACCTTCCAACTCATTATAAGCACGAAGAGCCGCTGACTTATCTAACCTACGAAAATCCAGCCAGTGTTTCTCTTCAACCGATCCTTTAAAAATCTGACTTTTAATTTCCTTTTTGTCTTTCTCAAATTGTCCATCTTTCATGTATTCCAAAAGCGAATAATAATCGGTCATTTTTTTCGACTCTTTCTCCTTTTCAAATTTCGTAAGGTCTGAAGAATCGGCAACCTTAAAATACTTACGAATCCTTGCTGATTTTTCTAATCGTTTTAATTCTTTTATCTGATTATCTTCCTCACTGCCTTTAAATTGAAGGTTTTCCACGTCTTTTTTCATTTTCTTGAACTCTGAAGAGTTGATCCACTTATCCAATTCAAGAAATGCTTTGAGCTCTTCTGACGCTTCTGTACGTATAAATTCTTCGTAATCGTCAGCTAATGCTTTTCGTTGCTTTTCGATGGTACTTACAGGTTTTATTTTTCCTGTTAGTTGAAGTGAGAAAATTTTAAATGACATCGGTTTGTTATTAGATTCGTATAATTATCAAAAATATAAATTTCAATGATTATTCCTTGCCTTAATTCAAGAATCATTTAAGATTACAAGAACAAGGTCCATTCTATTTAACATATGTATTGTTTTTAACAAAATATCTCTCCTCCTAATTTATTGGATACTTAGCTGTTTATATGTTTTACCTGTCAATATTGTCTATTCGTCTTATTTTGAATAGTTTTGGAATGTTTGAAAAGTGAAATTATGATTAAACAATCAGAACTAATATTAAACAACGATGGATCTATTTTCCATTTACATCTGAAACCGGAAAACATTTCAGATAAAATAATCCTTGTTGGCGATCCTGCCCGTGTTGACACCATTTCTACTTATTTCGACAAAATTGAATTTACGATCCAAAACCGTGAATTTAAGACAACTACGGGCTGGTACAACAAGCATAGAATGAGTGTTATCTCAACTGGAATTGGGACAGACAATATTGATATTGTAGTAAATGAATTGGATGCATTAGCCAACATCGATCTTAAACGTAGAGAAAAAAAGGAGGATCACAAAGCACTGAATATTGTTAGAATAGGTACTTCGGGCGGTTTACAAACCGATCTGCCGGTGAATTCGTTTGTCGTTTCGCAAAAATCAATTGGTTTCGATGGACTGTTAAACTTTTATGCCAACCGCGAACAATTTTGTGACATGGAATTTGAAAAAGCATTTACCTCATATACAAATTGGAGCCCACTATTGGCAGCGCCATACACCGTAAACGCTTCCGACGAATTGCTTGCTAAGTTTCAATCGGATGAGTTTAATATGGGTGTTACCATTTCGGCGCCGGGCTTTTATGCTCCACAAGGCAGAGAGTTGAGACTACCACTGGCCTTTCCTCATTTAAATTCACTCATCGAATCGTTTAGATATGAGAAGTTGCGAATTACGAATTTTGAAATGGAAAGTTCGGCTATTTATGGCTTATCAAAAATGTTGGGACACCAGGCACTAACAGTATGTTTAATAATTGCCAACCGCGTTACCCTAACTGCCAACGAAAATTACAGGAGCGAAATGAAACGACTAATAAAAAAGGTACTTGATAATTTAACCAACTAATCGAGTTATGGAAAAAGGGAAACTGAATGCGCTTATTGAATTATTAGACGACCCGGATAATATGGTATTTGGGATGGTTGAACAAGAACTACTGAAAGAAACCCACGAAATTATTCCGGAATTGGAAAGAAAATGGGAGTCAAGTTTTGATGAAGACTGTCAGGAACGTATTGAGAATATAATCCAAAACCTTCAGTTTAAAAAAACTTATAGCAAACTAAAGCATTGGATTGCATTCAAACCTGAGAATCAAAATTTAATCGATGGGTTTTCCATTGTCGATCGTTTTCAATACCCCGATTTAAATTTGTTAAGTCTTCAGCTTAAAATTGAAAACCTTCGAAAATCGATTTGGCTGGAACTAAACAACTCGTTAACCTTGCTCGAAAAAACAACCATCTTAAATCATTTTTTATTTAACATGAATGGTTACTCCGTTAATTTGAGCAATCCACATTCGCCGCAAAATTGCTTTTTAAATCAATTAATCGATACTAAAAAAGGCAATTCTATTTCCATGAGTATTTTCTACACCATAATGGCCCGCCAACTTGAGCTGCCGGTTAAGTTGGTTGACTTTCCCAAAAATCCTTTGGTGGCCATTGTCGATGCAGATTTAGCTCAAAAAGTACATGGATCATCAATAAATTCAGATGTATTGTTTTACATTAATCCTTCGAACAAAGGATCGATTACAAGCCGTAAAGAAATCGAATACCATCTAAAAAGAAACGACTACACTCCTTTTCATGAATTCACCGAACCAAAACCAGATGTATTGTTTATACAACGCCTGCTTGAGTCAATGCAGGAGTCTTATGTAGCAGTTGGTTTTACCGAAAAGGAAGAAAAAATAAAAGAATTACTTCGTCTTTTTAAGGCATAAAAAAACCTCCGCCCCGAAGGACGAAGGTTCACTATATTAATCTAGGTTTTTTACTTTGCGTAGCTTACTGCACGTGTTTCACGAATTACAGTAATTTTAATCTGCCCCGGATACGTCATTTCATCCTGAATACGTTTTGAGATATCGTATGACAATTGTTCAGTTTCCTGATCACTCATTTTATCCGATCCAACAATTACACGTAATTCACGACCAGCCTGAATCGCATAAGTTTTCATTACTCCAGGATATGATAAAGCCAAATCTTCAAGGTCTTTCAAGCGTTTAATGTACGATTCAACCACTTCGCGACGCGCTCCGGGACGTGCACCGGAAATAGCATCACAAACCTGTACGATTGGAGCAATTAGCGATTGCATTTCTACTTCGTCGTGGTGTGCACCAATGGCATTACAAATATCCGGTTTCTCTTTGTATTTCTCGGCCAATTTCATACCGAGCACTGCGTGTGGCAATTCCGGCTCATCATCAGGCACTTTACCAATATCGTGTAACAATCCGGCACGTTTTGCTTTTTTCGGATTTAGGCCCAGTTCCGATGCCATTGTAGCACATAAATTAGCTACCTCGCGCGAGTGTTGCAACAGGTTCTGTCCGTATGACGAACGGTATTTCATTTTACCCACCAAACGTATTAACTCAGGATGTAATCCGTGAATTCCAAGGTCGATTGTGGTGCGTTTACCGGTTTCAATTATTTCTTCTTCAACTTGTTTTTTAACTTTTCCAACAACTTCTTCAATACGTGCCGGATGAATCCTACCGTCCGTTACCAGTTGGTGCAAGGCTAAACGAGCAATTTCCCGGCGAACCGGATCAAAAGCAGAAAGAACAATTGCTTCAGGAGTATCATCAACTACAATCTCTACACCGGTTGCTGCTTCTAACGCACGAATATTACGACCTTCACGACCGATAATACGTCCTTTAATTTCGTCACTTTCGATGTGGAAAATAGTTACAGAGTTTTCGATGGCAGTCTCCGTAGCCACACGTTGAATCGATTTCACCACAACTTTTTTAGCCTCCTTATTGGCTGTTTGTTTGGCTTCTTCCATTATTTCGTTAATGTACGCAACAGCATCCGTTTTGGCCTCTTCCTGCAAAGATTCAACCAACTGTGCTTTCGCATCTTCAGCTGAAAGACCTGAAATTTGCTCCAGCTTTTCAAGATGCTGTCTGTGCAATTTATCCAGCTCTTCACTTTTGTGTTCAACACGTTGTAATTGAGAATTCAGATTTTCACGAATCACTTCAACTTCACGTCTTTCATTTTCAAATTCTTTCGTTTTACGATTGATTTCATCACGACGTTGATTCAACGTATTTTCCCGCTGCTTTTGCTTGTTCTCCAAATGAGTCAAGCTTGAATTTTTTTCGTTAATGTACTTTTCATGATCCGATTTTAGCTGCAAAAATTTCTCCTTTGCCTGCAAAATCTTATCCTTTTTTACTACTTCAGCCTGGGCATTTCCCTCGCTGATTATTCGATTCTTTTTCGCCTTCAAAGCTTTGTCCCATATGAAGTATGCTAAAGCACCTCCAACAACAAAGCCCACGGCTACTCCTATTATCAAATTTATATCCATATTTCAATTTTTATTATTATTAAAAAACCCGTAATAAACCCATTCTCTTTTGAACGGATCTAATACGGGCTTCGATAAATATTATGTAACGTTATTGCTTCTCTTTTTCCTTTAAAAAATCAGTAATATCGTCGTTCAAATCTTTTATATCATCAATGAATTGAGAATATTCGTGGCGTTCTTGCTCTTTTGTAAAATTCAGTGCTACCTGAAAAGCGGTCATCGCCATAATATCTTGTTGGTCATTGCCCTGAAACAATTTTCTAAATTCAGTAATCGTTTCATTCACAATCTTTGCAGCTCTTCTGTATCTCTCTTCATCAACACGATTAATGTTTAAAGGATATGCCCTTCCATCAATCTTAATATGTATTCTAAAATCTTTATCTTTCACTCATTACTTATTTAGTAATGCGATACACTTATCAATTTCCCGTACTAAAAAATTTATTTTCTGTTTAGCCTCTTGCCTTTCCTCGTTTTCCGATAAAAGTTGGGTAGCTACTTTCAGTTGCTCATTTTTGCGACTTAATTCCGATTTTTCCTGCTCCAACGTTTTTATTTCACTTTTTAGATTTAAAATCTTTTCCTCCAGCAAGCACTTTTCGTTCTCCAGCGCATTAAATCCTTTGAACAATTGCTGCGTATTAGTCTTCAAATCTTTCAGAAGCAAGTGATCTTCTTCAGTCATAATAGCTGCATTTCACGGACAAAGTTAACTTTTTTTCCCTATTGTAAAAGCAAAACCAATCGATTGCCTGCAAATAATGCTAACACAAGCTTGTTGATTGAATTTAAACCGAGTTATTGTAATTTCTCAATAAATTTCCGTTTTTACTAAAAAGCCTTATTTACTGCATCCTGAGAAATACCAAAACATGTAAAATATTTACCCAATGATTTGATTATAGCCAGGAATGATAGTATAAAACAGTAAATTTGTCCTCTCATAAAAAATAAACATGCATAAAATAATTCTGTCACTATTTTTACTCATTTCTATTGTAAGCGCAGCACAAGAGCGTTATTACACCGATCCAGTCAAAATACCTCTGTTTTTAAGCGGTAGTTTTGCCGAATTACGAAGCAATCATTTTCATTCAGGTATTGATATAAAAACGCAAGGCACCACCGGGATTTCGGTGTATTCAGTTGCCGACGGATATGTTTCAAGAGTTGCAGTTTCGCCAACAGGATATGGCAATGCCTTGTACATTAATCACCCCAACGGAACCACATCGGTTTACGGGCACCTGTTAAAGTTTAGCCCGGCCATTGCAAAATATGTAAAAGACAAACAATACGAACTGAAATCATTTCGAATTGATTTGCAGATTCCACCCTATATATTTTCGGTAAAACAGGACGATGAAATTGCAAAAAGCGGAAACAGCGGAAGTTCGGGTGGACCGCATTTACATTTCGAAATTCGTGACACAAAAACAGAAGAGCCTTTAAATCCACTCAACTACCATTTCCCGGTAACCGATAACATTGCCCCAAAAATTTTCTCTGTGCTAATTGTTCCTCTTTCTGATGATTCACAGGTAAACTTCGGCACTGTTCAGCGCAGTTATCCGGTTGTATTTTACGACGGTAAATATCATTTAAAAAATAACCCCGTAATTCCGGTTTGGGGAGAAATTGGAGTTGCCGTCCAAACCAACGATTATTTCGATGGAACCTATAACAAATGTGGAATTAACCTGTTGCGAATGGCAATTGACGGTGAAACCTATTTTACGTTTCAGCTGAACCGATTTTCCTTCGATAACTCAAGATACATTAACAGTCATATTGTTTACGACGAATACATAAAATCGAAGCGCCGTTTCCAGAGAACCTGGCAAGAACCCGGCAATAATCTTCCCATCTATAACCACAACGGATCGCGTGGAATTATTTCGCCGGAGAAAGATAAAACACAACAAGTTGAAATTGAGCTTCAGGATAGTTATGGAAACACCTCCACACTTGCTTTTTCAATTACCGGAAGTTTTAAAGAAATGGCTTCAACCGCAAAAACGAACAGCACTCTATTCAAATACAATCAGGAAAATAAATATAAAACGAGTGATGTAGAAGTGCTGATTCCCAAAGGTGCGTTATACAATAATTTCAACTTTACTTACATCCAAAATCCAGCATTTGAAGAATTTTATAGCGACTTTCATTCCATTCATAACAACACCATTCCCTTACAAAAAAGTGCTATCATTCGTTTAAAAACTAAAGCTCTTCCAAAAAAACTGGAAACAAAAGTAGTGATGGTAAATGTGGATACAATTTCCGGCGAATTTTATGCGGATGGCGGTATCTATAAAAATGGCTGGGTAGAAACCAACACCCGAAATTTTGGCACTTACGCCGTGGCTGTCGATACGATTGCTCCAACAATTTCACCATTAAGTATTAAGGACAATACATTAACAGAAGCGAACCGAATTCGTTTTGTAATCAAAGATGATTTGGCAGGAATTGAAGAAATTGAAGGACTCCTTGATGGGAAATGGGCTTTGTTCGAATATGATCCAAGATCAAGCAGAATTACACATTATTTTGATAAAAGCCGATTTGAAATGAATAAACACCACACTTTGGAACTAACGGTTTCCGATTATCGTGGAAATAGTTCTGTTTACGAAGCCAGTTTCTGGAAGTAGGAAGAAAGTAAGAAGCACGAAGGCGGAAGAAAGTTTACAGTTAAGAAAATGAATCAAGGAGTAGAAAATAAAACAGCGTTTAAAGCCATTGGAGTTATGTCGGGAACTTCGTTGGACGGGCTTGATATTGCTGCCGTTGAGTTTGAAGTTACTGACGAGAAATGGAGTTTTAAATTGCGATCAGCCAAAACAATTTCATACTCAGAAGACTGGGTAAACAAACTCAAACAGTCCCCGACTCTTTCCGGAGAGGAACTAACAGCGTTGCATTCAGAATATGGCAAATATACAGGCGAACAAGTGTCGCTTTCTATTCAAGATGCAAGCTTCGCTCCTGATTTGATAGCATCTCACGGACACACCGTTTTTCATCGACCAGAGAAAGGTTACACGCTCCAAATTGGCAACGGAGCTGCAATTGCGGCTAAAACCAAGGTGCTTACTATTTCTGATTTCAGAACAGGTGACGTAGCACTTGGCGGACAAGGCGCACCTTTGGTTCCCATTGGTGACCAACTCCTATTTTCAGAATACAACTACTGCCTGAACCTGGGAGGATTTGCCAATATTTCGTTCGAAAGAGAAGGCAAACGACTGGCTTTTGATATTTGTCCGGTAAATTTTGTTTTAAATTATTTTGCCGAAAAGCATAACCTGGCATACGACAAAAATGGAGATTTGGGACGACAAGGAAACATCGATGTGAAACTACTTGATCGACTTAATCAAATCCCATTTTATAATTCTACTCCACCTAAATCGTTGGGAAGAGAATGGGTTGAAACGGAATTCTTTCCGGTTTTAAACCAATTCGACATGGCGGATTCAGACAAAATGAGAACAGTTTATGAGCACATTGCCATTCAAATTACAAATACCATAACCGACATAGGGAAACTGTTGATTACGGGTGGAGGTGCTTTTAATACTTTTCTGATTGAACGAATTAAAGCCTTATTAACAGCTAAAATTGTAATCCCTCCTAAAGAAATTATCGATTTTAAAGAAGCCATTATTTTTGCTTTTCTTGGCGTATTACGAATCAAAAACAGGATTAACTGCCTGGCCTCGGTAACGGGAGCAAAAAAAGACAGCTGCGGTGGAACTGATTTTCTGCCTTGATAGATTAAGCTTCAAGTATCAAGTTTGCAATACCAAGCAAATATCATTCTTCAACTATTACATTCAGCTTAACTTGCCGGGGACTAAAACAATCAAAGCTAAAACTATGAGCTCAGATCCGGCAAAACGAATTTACGACATTCAACAATTTGGAGAATTTGGTGGTGTAAACCCTTCGATAACAGACTCATCAACCTACACATTTTTAGAAGGCGAAACCATGGAAGAAACGTTTCTGGGCCACATGGAAGGTTGTTTTTTGTACTCGCGCCATTGGAATCCGAGTAATAAATACCTGGCCGATGCTTTGGCAGCCATGGAAAAAACAGAATCGGCATGGATCACTTCTTCAGGGATGGCCGCAATTACCTGCTCCTTGTTACAGGTTTGTCATTCGGGCGACCACATTATTACCAGCGTTACAACCTATGGTGGAACCTATGCTTTTCTGAAAAACTGGTTACCAAAATACAACATCGAAGTTTCGTTTGTTGACATTACCAATCTGCAGCAGGTAGAAAATGCCATGCGGCCCAATACCAAAGTCATATACACCGAAACCGTTACCAATCCCCTACTCCAGGTCTCGGATATTCCTGAGCTGGCAAAAATTGCACACAAACAGGGAGCAAAATTAATGGTTGACAACACCTTTACACCCATGATTTTTTCGCCGGCCGAATTGGGTGCCGACTTTGTAGTTTACAGCATGACCAAGTTTATAAACGGTAAAAACGACTGCGTTGCCGGTGCGATTTGCGGATCAAATGAATTTATTGCTCAACTTTCGAATGTAAACGATGGAACAGCCATGTTGCTGGGGCCGGTACTTGATCCATTGCGTTCGTCAAGTATTTTGAAAAATATACATACTTTGCATTTACGCATGAAACAACATAGCTCGAATGCCCTATATGTAGCAAAGAAACTCGAAGAGCTGGGATTTTCGATAAAATACCCGGGACTGGAAAGCCACCCACAACATGAACTACACGTCAATCTTATGAACCAGCAATTTGGATATGGAGGTATGTTAGCCATCGATTTTGGAACAGAAAAAGATGCCAATAAAATAATGTTTAAAATGCAGGAAGCCGGTGTTGGTTATCTGGCGGTTTCGTTGGGTTATTTCCGTACTTTATTTAGCTGCTCCGGGCACAGTACTTCTTCCGAAATTCCTATTGAAGTTCAAAAAGAAATGGGTTTATCGGATGGATTGGTGCGGTTTTCTGTTGGGTTGGATAACGATATTAAAGAGACTTTTGAGAAGATTAAGAGTTGTTTGTAATAAAAACTAAAGCACAGACCACGGCACACCCGGGTAGGGATGGTAGTGGTAGCTTGCTGCACTTGAGCTGATGGGTGAACGACAAATGGCGGGCTGCCGAAGAAAGCTCTGCACATTTGACTGTGAACACCAGCGCAAGAAAGCAACTATAACGAACAGCCCGTTAAACCCGCCAAAGAATTACAAAATTTCTAACGATAAAAATCATATTGGTCTTTATTGATTTATATATCTTTGTTGCTTTCGTAAAATAAAACAAACTGTACAATGAAGAGAATTTCCATGCTTGGAATGTTAATTATTTCGTTCCTGATTATAAACCAGCAAGTATCTATTGCCTGTACCAATTTTTTAATTACAAAAGGAGCTACTGTTGATGGCTCTACAATGATTACCTATGCTGCCGACTCGCATACGCTTTATGGAGAATTGTATTTTCAACCGGCAGCAGACCACCCGGAAGGTGCCATGCGCAAAATTTACGAATGGGACACCGGTACGTATCTGGGAGAAATTCCGCAGCCGGCACACACCTACGGTGTAGTTGGAAATATGAACGAATTTCAGGTAGCAATTGGCGAAACCACGTATGGCGGTCGCAGTGAGTTGGGTAGCCAAAGTGGGGCGATTATGGATTATGGAAGTTTGATTTATGTGGCGCTACAACGTGCAAAGACTGCCCGCGAAGCCATTCAGGTAATGACCAACCTGGTTGCTGAATTTGGGTATTACAGTTCAGGAGAATCGTTCTCTATTTCGGATCCCGAAGAAGTTTGGATTCTGGAATTGATCGGGAAAGGTGAAGGCGAAAAAGGTGCCGTTTGGGTAGCACAGCGAATTCCCGATGGTTTTATAAGTGGTCATGCCAACCAGGCACGTATAACTACTTTCCCTTTAAACGATTCAAAAAATTGCCTGTATGCAAAAGATGTAATTTCGTTTGCCCGCGAAAAAGGATGGTACAAAGGCACCAATAAAGATTTTAGTTTTTCGGATGTGTATGCTCCGGTTGATTTTGGAGGTGCCCGTTTTTGCGATGCACGTGTTTGGGCAGGTTTTAACAAAGTAGCCGGTGGCATGGAATCCTACACGGAGTATGCCAAAGGATTGATTGAGCACAGCGGCGAAAATAATTTTCCAAGCAACCGTATGCCTTTATGGGTAAAACCCGACAAGC
>JBFFMM010000049.1:0-15781 GCA_041554075.1 Draconibacterium sp.
CCCGCTCAAAATACGAGTTAGAATGGGTAAAATATTTTTCCAGATTTTGAAAAAACAACTCCCGGTCTGTAAACGTAAAACTCAAATAAAACGAAGTGTTTTTGGGGAGTATTCTATCTGCCTGGCAACTTACAGGTTGTTGTCCCTCAAACACCGACAAAAAATTATTTAATGAATCATCGGCAGCAGTAATTCCATTTAAAGAAATTCTGTCCTTATGAAATGACATATCCAATTCGCTCCAGCTTGCATAATTCTGAAGTCCTTGCACAGCTCGTTTGAAATTCGTTTTTACTGTTTCACCAAATTCGTTAACTGAAGTTTGTGTATTTCCGTTTAAAAAATTTGCCCACAAATCAGGAAACTTATTGTGATTGATGTACCACGATATTTCAGATTGCCCCGTTACAGTTTTATTCACTTTATTAAAATAACTGATATCGGTTATGTTTTGTGAGCTCAACTGGCGAATACTTTTTTCAACCAAAATTGGATCAGGACTAATAATCAACAAGCCATCAAACGCAGAATAATGCATGCTTTTTTTACCTTCTACACTAATATCTACAATTCGAGAGCCATCGTATTTCCGGGTTTGAAATGCAGTTGCCGGAACTCCTAACAACTTTCCAATCAAGAGTTCAAATCCTTTTAATTGTTCAGCACTTCTTAGTTCAGTAATAAATACTGGTTTTAATACATTCTCTCCAATAAAATCGAGTGCTATAACAATTGGCTTTTTAGCAAATACACTCTGAATTTCTTTGTTACTTTTAATTGCAGAATCGGTCTCCTTGATCTTGTTTAAAAACCAGGCAATATCTTCAATTCCAGCCAATTCTTGTAAAATTACATTTTCGGACTGTAGTACATTTAGCGACTTAAACTCAACAAATACGGGTGAGGTAACCGGCACAGCTTTATACAGCGATGTCTCTTTTGAAAAAACAACTTTATCTTTGGTAAAATAAATAAATCCCGCTACAATGGCCAATACGCCAGATAGTATGATTATGAGGCTCCGCTTCATTCCTAATAAATTTTGTTCAAAAGTAATAAGAGCAAACACGAAAACATATCTTTTTCAATTATATAATGAAAAATTAATTGTTAATAATTACATGTATCGCCAAGCCCTACAACTAGTAAACGAACTGAAAGTTAAAATATTGGGAGGTATTTCTCGGAACGAAAAAAGGCCGAATCAATGATTCGGCCTCAGAAATATATTAGATTAATATTTACAGTGTTTTTGCTACTTCAATCTCGTGGTAAGCTTCCACATGGTCGCCCACTTTAATATCATTATACTTCTCGATATTCAATCCGCACTCGTAGCCATTCTTCACTTCTTTTACATCGTCTTTAAAACGTTTTAACGATCCTAGCCTACCGGTGTAAACTACAATTCCATCGCGAATAAGACGAATCTTGGCGTTTCTTTCAATTTTACCATCGCGAACTATACCACCGGCAATGTTACCCACTTTGGTAATATTAAACACTTCCATTACTTCCATGGTACCCAAAATTTCCTCCTTAATTTCAGGCGACAACATACCTTCCATTGCAGCCTTAATCTCGTTAATTGCATCGTAAATAATCGAATACATACGAACATCAATTTGTTCCTTCTCTGCCAGTTTACGTGCATTTAAAGAAGGACGAACCTGGAAACCGATTACAATTGCTTCCGAAGCCGCAGCTAACAAAATATCCGATTCCGAAATTTGCCCAACAGCTTTGTGTTTAATATTCACCTGAATTTCTTCAGTTGACAATTTAATTAACGAATCAGAAAGAGCTTCAATCGATCCATCTACATCACCTTTAACAATCAGGTTCAGCTCCTGGAAGTTACCAATTGCTATCCTTCTACCAATTTCGTCAAGTGTAATATGTTTTTGAGTTCGAAGTCCTTGTTCGCGAGCCAGCTGCTCACGTTTATTTGAAATATTACGTGCATCACGCTCATTCTCCATTACATTGAATTTATCACCTGCCTGAGGCGCTCCGTTCAATCCCAGAACAATGGCGGGTTGTGCGGGTCCAACTTCTTCAATGCGTTGATTACGTTCGTTAAACATGGCTTTTACGTGTCCGAAATACTGACCAGCAATAATAATATCGCCTACTTTTAAGGTTCCAGTCTGCACCAATAAGGTGGAAACAAATCCTCGACCTTTGTCTAACTCCGATTCAATAATGGTACCCTGAGCATTTTTGTTTGCATTGGCTCTTAATTCCAACATTTCTGCTTCAAGAAGTACCTTCTCCAATAATTCTTCGATACCAATTCCGTTTTTCGCCGAAATATCGTGCGACTGGTATTTACCACCCCATTCTTCAACAAGGTAGTTCATGTTAGCCAGTTGTTCTTTTATTTTCTCAGGACTTGCGCCCGGTTTATCAATTTTGTTAATTGCAAAAACAATAGGAACTCCTGCCGCTGCTGCGTGATTAATTGCCTCAATGGTTTGTGGCATCACATCGTCGTCAGCCGCAACAATAATAATTGCAATATCGGTAACCTGTGCACCACGTGCACGCATGGCAGTAAATGCTTCGTGACCTGGTGTATCAAGGAAAGTAATATCTCTACCGTCTTCAAGACTTACGTGATAAGCTCCAATGTGCTGAGTAATACCTCCGGCCTCTCCGGCAATTACGTTTGTGCTACGAATATGGTCAAGCAAAGAAGTTTTACCATGGTCAACGTGTCCCATTACGGTTACAATTGGCGGACGAGCTTTTAAATCTTCCTCTCTATCCTCTTCCTCTTCAATTGCCTCTTGAATTTCAACACTCACAAACTCCACTTTGAAGCCAAATTCTTCCGCAACCACCGAGAGTGTTTCAGCATCTAAACGTTGGTTAATCGACACGAATAAACCAAGGCTCATACACGACGAAATAACCTGTGTAACACTAACATCCATCATGGTAGCAAATTCGGCAACCGATACAAACTCGGTTACTTTCAAAATACCTTGCTCCTTAATTTGCTGCTCCATGTCAGCCTGCATTCTTTCGCTGACTGCTGCACGTTTATCGCGACGGTGTTTTGAACCTTTCGATTTTCCTTTTGTGGTCAATCGGGCCAGTGTATCTTTAATTTGCTTCTGAACGTCAACTTCGTTAACCTCTTTCTTAAGAGGTCTTCTTTTTTTACCTCCAGGTACTTGTTTGTTTACCTGAAATTTTCCTTTTGGCCTGTCGCCAGCTGGTTTCTGTTGCTGCTGACGATCAACAGCGACTTTACCTGTTTCTTTATTTATTCTTTTTCGGCGTTTTTTGCGATTAGCACTATCATTTGATTCGGTCCTTCTATTTGGCAAATCAATTTTTCCCAATACCGTCGGTCCACTTAATCGATCTGCTTTGGCTCTAATTACATTGCCGTCTTTATCTTTCTCCAAAGGAGTATCATCAGCTTTCTTAACCGAAACTTTTTGACGTTGTCTTTCTTTTCGTTCTTTATCCTTCTCCTCTTTCGACTTTTTCGCCGGCCTGGTTTTCTGATTTATATTTTTAAGATCGATTCTCCCAACCACCTTTACTTCATCCACTCTTGGCACTTGCATTTCAATCATTTCTTCAGGTGCTGGTGTCTTAGCTTCTTTAGGTGTTTCAACTTTTTTATCGGCAACCGACTCCTTTTCAACCTTTTTTTCTACAGTTTTTTCTTCAATTGGCTTTTCCTCAACTGCCTTTTTCTCAATTGGCTTCTCTTCAACTAGTTTTTCTTTAATTTCAACAGGAGCTTTTTCAACAATTTCTTCTTTTACAGGTTCTTTTGCTTGAATCGGTTTTTCTTCCTTCTTCTTAGGCTTTTTAAATTGATCCAGATCAATTTTTCCTAATACCTTAACCTTTTCCTCCTTTTTTTCAGGAATTACTTGTTCAACAGGAGCTTCTGTCTTCTTTTCTTTTTTCACCTCAGCAACAGGCTCTGCTTCAGCAAGTTTCTCTTCTTCGCCTTTCTCTTCAGGATCAATCGAAATCACTTCCTTTTTAGGTCGCTGACTCTTTAAACTAATTTTCTCCGATTCCTTTTTAATCGAAATATCGATTTTATACTCCTTTTCAAGAAGTGACACGGCTTCTGAGGTAACTTTAGTATTTGGATTAGAATCGATTTCAAAACCCTTTTTATGCAGAAACTCAACGATGGTATGAATACCAACATTGAATTCTCGTGCAAGTTTACTAAGCCTAATTGATTTGCCTGCTACCATATAAATTCTTTTTCTTTACTTTTTCCTAATTCCCGAATAACTATCTCTCGACCGTGTTTATTCAGGGTTTTAATCAAATTCTGAATTCAGAACTTTCAGTACATCATCGATTGTTTCGTCTTCCAAATCGGTACGTTTTATAAGTTCTGCTCTCGGAATATTTAATACGTTTTTAGCTGTATCGCAACCAATGCCTTTTAATGCATCAATCACCCAGCTTTCAATTTCATCGGCAAATTCATCCAGATTTACATCTTCGTCGTCTTCCTCCATTTCGCGGTAAACGTCAATTTCATAACCTGTTAACTGGCTTGCCAAACGAATATTCAAACCTCCTTTACCAATGGCCAACGAAACCTCTTCCGGTTTCAAATAAACCTCTGCTTTTTTGTCATCTTCTATAATTTTAATAGAATTAATTTTTGCAGGATTTAATGCCCTCTTAATAAATAATTGAAGATTGCTTGAATAGTTTATAACATCGATATTTTCGTTTCTTAACTCACGAACAATACCATGAATTCTTGATCCTTTCATTCCAACACATGCTCCAACCGGATCGATTCTCTCGTCGTAAGACTCGACAGCAACTTTTGCTCTTTCGCCCGGCACACGTACAATTTTTTTAATGGTTATTAAACCATCAAAAATTTCAGGAATTTCTAATTCGAATAGTCTCTCAAGAAATGCCGGAGCTGTTCTTGAAAGAATAATAAGTGGATTGTTGTTTCTCAACTCCACTTTATACACAATGGCTCTTACGTTATCTCCCTTTCTAAAATAGTCAGATGGAATTTGCTCCGATTTTGGAAGGATTAATTCGTTGTTTTCATCATCGAGAATAAGAATTTCCTTTTTCCAAACCTGATAAACTTCACCTGTAACAATATCTCCAATTTTGTTTTTGTACTTTCCATAAATATGGTCTTTTTCCAATTCCAAAATCTTACTCGCCAGGTTCTGACGCAAATTCAAAATTGCACGACGACCAAAATCAATCAATTTTACTTCATCGGTAACTTCCTCCCCAATTTCGTAGTCTTCATCAATTTTTAGCGCATCGGTTAAAGTAATCTGCAAATTTGGATCTTCCAACTCATCGTCGGCAACAACAGTTCTATTTCGCCAAATTTCAAAGTCACCTTTATCTATATTAATAATGATATCGAAATTATCATCCGATTCATACTGACGGATAAGCACACTGCGGAATGCTTCTTCCAGTACACTCATCATTGTTGCCCGGTCAATGTTCTTTAGCTCTTTAAACTCGGCAAAAGTATCTATCAGGTTAATATTTTCCATCGTTCTTTCTTATTTAAATGAAATAACCGCTTTCGCACTTTTTATTTCGTCGTATTTCAAAATATGTTCTTTCACTACCAGTTGCTTCTTTTTGTGGCCTTCAACTTTTTCACGGCTCGAAGTTTCCAACACAATTCCTTCTTCATTCGATTCTTTTAGCAAGCCCTCCATCTCAACACCTTCAACTGTTTTCACTTCAATTTCTCTACCGGTATATTTTTCGTATTGCTGCTTAACTTTAAAACTTTGTGTTAAACCCGGCGATGAAACCTGCAAGGAGAAATCCTCTTCTTCTCTATCTAAATTGTGTTCCACGTTCCTGCTGACGCTGATACATTGCTCAATAGTCATTCCTTCGAAACCATCCACATACACACGAATATCATTGTTCTCACTTATTGTGATTTCAACGATAAACATCTGATCGTCAAGCCTCTCATTTACCAACTTTTCAACAACTTCCTTTGCAATCATTACTACTATATGTAACAAAATAGGGAACCAGAGGTCCCCTAAAAATTCATTTTTTAGAAAATTCTCCGCAAAAGTAGGAATAATATCCAACATTTACAAATATCAAAGCACTCTTAAACCACTGATTTTAAAGAGCAAAATACACAATCATTTAACTTTGAGCCCAAAAAGTTAAATTTGTCCAATAGGAATACTATTTTCGGGTAAAAGTTCGCTCATTTGTAGTCCCATAATTTATTGTATTTAAAACATTTCGAACAAGTCCTATTTTGTGAAACAGCTCCAATTAAATAAGAAGAAAATAATTAACGATCCGGTTTTTGGCTTTATCAATCTTCAATCTGAAGTTGTTTTCGACCTACTGGAACACCCTTTCTTTCAACGATTAAGACAAATAAAACAGCTTGGTTTGTCGTACCTTGTTTTTCCAGGCGCCAACCATACTCGCTTTGAACATGCGCTTGGTGCAAGCCATTTAATGCGCCAGGCCATTTCTGTTTTACGACTTAAAGGACACGAGATAAGTAATGAAGAAGCCGAGGCAGTTACCATTGCCATCTTATTACACGATATTGGACATGCGCCATTTTCGCACGTGCTCGAAAATACATTGGTTAATATTTCGCACGAAGAAATTTCGCTCCTGTTAATGCAGGAACTAAATCGCGAATTTGATGGAAAACTCCAACTCGCCATCAAAATTTTCACCAACCGGTACAAAAAACATTTCCTGCACCAACTGGTTGCCAGCCAGCTCGACATGGATCGACTGGACTATTTGAGCCGTGACAGTTTTTTTACCGGAGTAGCTGAAGGAACCGTTGGCATTGATCGTATCATTAAAATGTTAAATGTTCACGACGATAAACTTGTGGTTGATATAAAAGGTATTTATTCCATCGAAAAATTTCTGATTTCGCGACGATTGATGTATTGGCAGGTGTATCTGCACAAAACAGTTGTTGCTGCTGAATTTTTACTGATTAACGTTTTAAAACGTGCAAAAGAGCTTATAAGTAAAGGAGAAGTACTTTTCACAACACCTACCTTAAAAGTATTTTTAGAAAACGAAATCTTGCCAGAAAACTTCAGAAGTAACCTAGGAATTAATGGGAAAAATGTTCTTACCTGGTACACGTTATTGGACGACAACGATATTCTGATTTCGATTAAAGAATGGCAAAATCATCCCGACAAAGTACTTTCATTACTTGCCAAAAGCATAAGCAACAGAAAGTTACCACGAACTATATTACGCGAAAAACCACTCTCGGCAACTGCAAAAGAAAAATATCTAAATAGAATTACAGAGACAATTATACCCGATCCCGAACTGGCAAAATATTTCCTGATGACCGGCGTTATAGCAAACAATGCCTACGACAAATTACACGAAAACATATATGTACTAAACAAAGACGGATCAACAAAAGAAATCAACGATGCATCGGACATTAACCTTACTGCTCTCACCAAAACAGTAAAGAAGTATTTTGTGTGTTATCCTAAAGAATTGGACATTTATTAGGTAAACGCTATATTTGCATCGCAAAAAAACAGATAATGAATTTTAAAGCTACAGACATTGCCGCTTTTTTAAACGGTGAAATCGTTGGAAACGGAGATGTTCAGGTATCTAATGTTTCGAAAATTGAAGAAGGAAAACCGGGAACTCTGGCTTTTCTTGCCAATACAAAATACGAGAATTACATATACTCAACCAAAGCCTCAGCTGTTTTAGTAAATAGAGATTTTAAACCTAAAGAAGAAATCTCAGCTACTTTAATTAAAGTTGATGATGCTTATGAAGCATTTGCCTCCTTACTTGATTTATATGTACAATCAAAAGCAGATTCGAAACAAGGAATTGAGCAACCCAGTTATATTGCTGATCAGGCAACTATTGGTGAAGATATCTATGTTGGTGCTTTTGCCTACATCGGAAAGTTTGCAAAAATAGGCAACAACGTTAAAATATACCCGCAGGTTCACATTGGCGACAACGTTACGGTTGGCGATGACTGCATCATTTACGCAGGAGCAAAAATTTACGACGATTGCCAAATTGGCAATCGATGTATTATTCATGCGGGTGCAGTAATTGGATCGGATGGATTTGGCTTTGCCCCTCAAAAAGACGGATCGTACAAAAAAATACACCAAATAGGCAATGTCGTGCTTGAAGATGATATAGAAATTGGCGCCAATACCACTATCGATTGTGGAACTATGGGTTCAACCATTCTTCGTAAAGGAGTAAAACTAGACAATCTTGTTCAGGTGGCACATAACGTTGAGATTGGTGAAAATTCAGTCTTTGCTGCACATACCGGGATTGCCGGATCGTCAAAAATTGGTAGCAATTGTATGTTTGGCGGACAGGTTGGAGTTGCGGGGCACATTACTATTGGAAACAATGTAATGGTTGGAGCTCAGGCCGGTGTTAACAGCAATGTGAAAGACAACGAAAAACTCTTAGGGTCCCCAGCCATCGACATACGAAAGGCATTACGTGCCTACGGATTAATTAAAGACCTTCCTGATATTAGAAAAGAGGTTCTCTTACTCAAAAAAGAGCTAAACTCGAAAAAGGAAAATAAATAAAAGCAGATATTTTATATGGTTGTTAAGCAAAAAACGCTTGGAAATTCATTCAAGATAGAAGGAATCGGGCTCCATACAGGAGTAACCGTGACCATGAATTTTCTTCCAGCTCCGGTTAACCACGGATTCAAATTCAAACGTGTTGATTTAGAAAACCAACCCATTATTGATGCCGATGTAAATTTAGTTATTGACACTTCGCGAGGTACGCTTCTTGAAAAAGATGGAGCTCGAATTGGTACAATAGAACATGCGCTTGCCGCATTAGTTGGGATGGATCTGGATAATGTGCTGATTGAAGTAAATAATGAAGAGGCACCAATTATTGATGGCAGCTCGAAATACTTTGTTGAGGCCATTGAAAAAGCAGGTATTGTTGAACAAAATGCTGAACGCGATTATTTTGAGATAACCGAAAAGGTTGAAATTTTCGATGAAAAATCAGGTGCGCATATCCTGGCATTGCCTGATAATGATTACAGTTTGAATGTGATGATATCCTTTCCATCAGACGTCCTAAATAATCAATATGCGACGCTTGATTCAATTACTGATTTTAAGGACGAAATTGCCAATTGCCGCACTTTTGTTTTTTTGCGCGAAATTGAGTTTTTGTTAAGCCATAACCTTATTAAAGGTGGCGACCTGAACAATGCCATTGTTATTATCGACAAAGAAATTAGCCAGGAAGAACTCGATCATTTGGCCGATTTAACAAATCACCCTCGTGTTACTGTAAAACCACAAGGCATATTAAATAATCTCGATTTACACTTTGACAATGAGTGTGCGCGTCACAAACTACTCGATGTTATTGGCGACCTTGCTTTGTGTGGCAAACATATAAAAGGACGCATAATAGCGTCGAAACCGGGACACGGACCAAATACAATTTTTGCAAAGGCACTAAAAAAACAGTGGAAAAAAGAAGCTGCCGCGGCTCCCAAATGCGATCCAAACCAAGTTCCATTAATGGATGTTAACCGGATCAAAGAACTTCTGCCTCATCGTTATCCATTTTTATTGGTTGATAAAATAATTAGTAGCAGCGAAAATGAAATAATTGGTGTAAAAAACGTAAGCGTCAACGAACCATTTTTCCAGGGCCATTTCCCCAGCGAACCAGTAATGCCGGGGGTGCTGCTGGTTGAAGCCATGGCACAAACTGGGGGCTTATTGGTTTTGAGTCAACAAACGGGTAAGTTTTCCACCTATTTTATTCGCATTGACAATGTTAAGTTCCGTAAAAAAGTTGTCCCGGGTGATACGTTGATTTTTAAATTAAATTTAACTTCGCCGATTCGAAGAGGAATTGCCAACATGAAAGGTGTTACTTTTGTGGGTGATAAAATTGTTGCAGAGGGTGAATTTATGGCCCAAATAGTAAAACAGAAATAAATTAGATTATATATGAAACAACCATTGGCATACGTCCATCCTGACGCAAAAGTTGCCGATAATGTAGTTATCGAGCCTTTTGTTTCAATTGATCACGATGTAGAAATTGGAGAAGGAACCCGGATTGGATCGAGCGTTACTATTTTACCTGGAACCAGAATCGGTAAAAACTGTAATATTTTTCCGGGAGCTGTAATCGGTGCTGTTCCGCAAGATTTAAAATTTAAAGGCGAGTATTCAACCGTTGAGATAGGAGACAATAACGTAATCCGTGAATATGTTACCATTAACCGTGGTACTTCTGCAAAAGGAAAAACAGTAGTGGGTAGTAATTGCCTAATTATGGCCTATGTACACATTGCTCACGATTGTGTGGTTGGAAACAATGTAATATTGGTAAACAGTACCCAATTGGCTGGCGAAGTTTGTATCGACGATTGGGCAATTATTGGCGGCATGTCTGCCATTCATCAATTTGTTCGTATCGGATCGCACGTAATGATTTCGGGCGGTTCATTGGTACGCAAAGATGTTCCTCCATTTATTAAAGCAGGTCGCGAACCACTTTCATATGTTGGAATAAACTCTATTGGCTTGCGTCGTCGCCAGTTTAATAACGAAAAAATCCGCGAGGTACAAGACATTTATCGTTACATATACCAAAAAGGATTAAATACAGCACAGGCAGTTGAAATAATTGAAGCTGAAATGGCTGCAACACCTGAGCGAGACGAAGTATTGCTTTTTGTAAAAGACTCAAAACGTGGAATTATTCGTGGTTATTTCCCCGATTAATTTCTACTCATAAAATAAAGCAAGAAAGCCACTTTGAAAAATCAAAGTGGCTTTCTTTTTTGAATCTATTTTTTCTCTTACTTCTCCAAATTCCAGCCCTGTGCCTCCAGCGGAATTGCTGATCCGGCATTTGTAACCAGATTAATTCCTTCAACAGCTTCAGTCATATGACCGATAATGGTAAAGTCCGGGTCGTTTTTAATTTTCTCGTAATCATCTAACGAAATGGTAAAAAGCAATTCGTAATCCTCGCCACCATTTAACGCAGCTACAATCGGATTAATACTAAATTCCTCAGCCATTTGTTTCGTCTGATTATCCATCGGCACTTTATCTTCAAACAAACTACAACCCACACCCGAATTTTTGCAGAGATGCATAATTTCAGATGAAAGTCCGTCTGAAATATCAATCATAGAAGTCGGTACAATTCCGAGTTTCTTAAATATTCCTGGAACATCCTGACGGGCTTCGGGTTTCAACTGACGCTCTAAAATATAATCGTAACCCGCCAACTGAGGTTGCATTTTTGGATTTACCTTAAAAACTTCGTTCTCTCGCTCCAGCAATTGAAGTCCCATGTACGCCCCACCCAAATCGCCGGTAACACACAACAAGTCGGTTGGTTTTGCTCCCTCTCGTTTAACAATTGAATCCTTTTCACCTTCGCCTATTGCAGTTATGCTTATTATTAATCCGGTTAACGAACTGGTCGTGTCTCCACCTACCAAATCAACATTGTATGTCTCGCAAGCCAAATGAATTCCAGCATATAAATCATCCAAAGCTTCTACCGAAAATTTGCCCGAAACAGCAATACTCACAGTTATCTGCTTTGGAACAGCATTCATCGCATAAATATCAGAAAGATTAACAACCACAGCTTTGTAACCCAAATGCTTTAACGGCACATACATTAGGTTAAAATGTATTCCCTCGGTCAATAAATCAGTTGAAACTACAATCTGTTTCTCCTTATAGTCAAGCACTGCTGCGTCATCGCCAATACCTTTAACGGTACTTTCATTCTTAAGCTTAACATCTTTTGTTAATCGGTCAATCAGGCCAAATTCACCTAACTCCGATACACTGGTTTGTTTTCTTTCTTTACTCATTATTAAATTCAGACAAAATAGTATGTATTAAACTAACTGTTCGGCAAAAATACCCATAGTTTTATATCTTTACAATTTTAATTTTGAACAGGACAAAGAAAGCTTTGTTATAATGGCAAAAGAGTTGTTTCAGATGCAGAAAGTGTTGAGATGGAAGAAATCATTGAGATAAAAAAACAACCTTAAATCTCATTCTACACCGATAAATCAAAGAATCAACATTTACAAGATCAATTGTAGAAAAATTGTTTAGTTAATTGAGGAAATAAAAAATGGGAGAGCAAGATAAAATATTGAATGACGTTACGCAAGGCGATTATAAATACGGATTTATTACCGATATAGATACCGACATTATTGACAAAGGGCTGAACGAAGACGTTGTTCGACTGATTTCTGCCAAAAAGGAAGAACCTGAGTTTATGTTGAATTTTAGGTTAGATGCTTTTAAAAAGTGGCAGAAAATGAAAATGCCAAATTGGGCATATTTAAAAATACCTCCAATTGATTTGCAGTCAATAAGCTATTATGCAGCTCCGAGAAAGGGACCGAAATACGAAAGCATGGACGAAGTTGATCCGGAATTGATTGACACGTTTAATAAACTTGGAATTCCATTGGATGAGCAAAAACATTTGGCCGGAGTTGCAGTTGATGCAGTAATTGATAGTGTTTCGGTAAAAACAACCTTTAAAGAATCATTGGCTGAAAAAGGAATTGTTTTCTGCTCGTTTAGTGACGCTGTAAAAGAACATCCCGAATTGATAAAAAAATACCTGGGACAAGCTGTTCCGGTTGCCGACAATTATTTTGCTGCATTAAATTCAGCTGTTTTTAGCGACGGATCGTTTTGTTACATCCCAAAAGGAGTGCGTTGCCCTATGGAATTGTCAACCTATTTCAGAATTAATGCAGCAAACACCGGTCAGTTTGAACGTACATTAATTGTGGCTGACGACGACAGTTACGTAAGTTACCTCGAAGGTTGTACAGCACCCATGCGCGACGAAAATCAATTGCACGCGGCGGTGGTCGAAATTATCACAATGGACAGAGCTGAAGTAAAATACTCAACAGTACAGAACTGGTACCCGGGTGATAAAACCGGAAAAGGAGGAATTTACAACTTTGTTACAAAACGTGGAGTTTGCCGTGGCGAATCATCAAAAATCAGCTGGACTCAGGTTGAAACAGGGTCGGCAATTACATGGAAATACCCAAGTTGCATTTTAATGGGCGATAACTCGGTTGGCGAATTTAATTCGGTGGCGGTTACCAACAATTACCAGCAAGCCGATACCGGTTCGAAAATGATTCACATTGGGAAAAACACCAAATCGACAATTATTTCGAAAGGTATTTCGGCCGGTAAAAGTGACAATTCGTATCGAGGATTGGTAAAAGTGATGCCAAAAGCAACAGGGTCACGAAATTTCTCGCAATGCGACTCGCTTTTATTAAACGACACTTGTGGAGCACATACATTCCCTTACATTGAAGTGGGAAATAAATCGTCGGTAGTTGAGCACGAAGCAACCACTTCAAAAATTGGTGAGGACCAGATTTTCTATTGCAACCAACGTGGAATTGATACAGAAACAGCAATTGGTATGATCGTAAACGGTTATGCAAAAGAAGTTCTAAATAAACTCCCAATGGAATTTGCCGTTGAAGCACAGAAATTATTACAAATCAGCCTTGAAGGCAGTGTAGGATAGATATATAGTAAACAACAATACGAGTAGTTGAATCTCACTACTCACAATATCAGTACTTAACATGTTATCAATTAAAAATTTATATGCTTCTGTTGAAGGAATGGAAATCCTAAAAGGAATCAACTTGGAAATTAAACCTGGCGAAGTTCATGCAATTATGGGGCCGAACGGTTCCGGGAAAAGTACCCTGGCAAGTGTTTTAGCCGGCAAAGAAGAATACGAAGTTACTCAAGGAGAAGTGACTTTTATGGGAGAAAATCTTCTGGATAAATCGCCTGAAGATCGTGCCAAAGAAGGATTGTTTCTTAGCTTTCAGTATCCGGTTGAAATCCCCGGAGTACCGATGGTAAACTTCCTGAAAACTTCGCTAAACGAGCACCGAAAACACAATGGATTAAAAGAACTTACCGCTGGAGAATTTCTGAAACTAATGCGCGAAAAAATGGATATGGTTGACATGCATACCAAACTAACGAACCGCATGGTTAACGAAGGTTTTTCGGGTGGAGAGAAAAAGAAAAACGAAATTTTCCAGATGGCAATGCTTGAACCAAAGCTGGCCATATTAGACGAAACCGACTCGGGACTTGACATTGATGCACTCAGGGTTGTTGCCAACGGTGTTAACGCATTAAAATCACCCGAAACTGCTGCAATCGTAGTAACCCACTACCAGCGTTTATTAGATTACATAGTACCCGATTATGTGCACATTCTTTACAAAGGGAAAATTGTAAAAACCGCAGGAAAAGAATTGGCAATGGAGTTGGAAGAAAAAGGATACGACTGGATTAAATCAGATAAAGAGAATTAGAATGAGCGTTTTAGTTGACAAAGCAGATTTATCGCTAAAATACACGGCACATTACACTCAGGTAAAAGAGCAGCTTTTCGAAGGTTCTTCTGAGATTCTGAACGATCAACGAACCAAAGCGTTTCAGGATTTTGTGATGCAGGGTATTCCCACGCGAAAAAATGAAGATTATAAATACACCAACCTCAATCCGGCATTTCTTCCTAATTTTCAGTTCGTTCATAAGAAGGAAGAAAGAAAAGCAGATTTTTCTGAAATATTCCGTTGCGATGTTCCACAGCTAAATACCAACTTGGCGTTGGTCTTTAATGGTTGGTTTTACAAAAACGAAAACGAAAAAGGCGATCTTCCCGAAGGAGTAATTCTGGATAGTTTGGATAGCGTTTCAAAAGAAAGACCAGAACTTCTGGAAAAATATGCCAGTCTTGCAAAAACCGATGAAGATCCATTGGTTGCGTTAAATACCGCTTACGCCAAAGATGGATTTTTCCTTTATGTACCTAAAAATGTAGTAGTTAAAAGCCCAATTCAGATTATAAATTTGCTACAGAGCGAAAAGGATATTTTTTCAACACAACGAAATTTTATTCTGGTAGAAGAAGGTGCAAAAGTACAGGTGCTTTTATGTGATCATACATTGAATTTAAATCAGTATTTGAGCAATTCGGTAACTGAAATTTTTGCTGAAGATAATGCTGAAGTTGAATTTTACACATTACAAAATCAGCACAACGGAGCTACAAATCTGAATTCAATTTTTATTGAACAGAAAAGAGATTCAAGGGTTACAACACACACCGTAACATTGCACGGCGGACTTATTCGTAACAACCTGAAGTTTATCCTTAACGGAGAAAATGCTGAGGCCAATTTGTACGGCATGGCGTTTATGGATAAAAAACAACATGTCGATAATTTCACACAGGTAATTCATGCCAAACCACATTGCGAAAGCAATCAGGTATATAAAAATGTATTGGACGATACTTCTTCCGCTGCATTTTCAGGAAGGATCCATGTAATTCGCGATGCACAAAAAACAAATGCCTTCCAACGCAATAACAATCTGTTACTTTCAGATACGGCCAACATTCAAACCAAACCTCAGCTGATTATTGATGCTGACGATGTAAAGTGTAGTCATGGAGCAACAGTTGGGCAAATTGACGAGGAAGCTTTATTTTATATGCGTGCCCGCGGAATTAACGAAGACAAAGCGCGTTTAATGATGATGAATGCTTTTGCGCACGAAGTAGTAAAAGAAATTAAACTGGAACCACTTCGCGACCGCATTGACGAGCTGGTAGACAAACGCCTGCA
>JBFFMM010000050.1:0-15574 GCA_041554075.1 Draconibacterium sp.
AATGGAAATGAACGAAAAAACATATTTCAGAATGCAGGATAAAAGTACAGAAGAACTTTTCAGAGTATTTTAACTTCATTTTAAAGAGAAATCTCAAGCAGTTGGAAATTATTTAACTTGTATATTTAAAAAGATTACGATGAAAAAAATTATAGTTAAAGGAGAAAATGTACTTAATGTTCCCAATGCACTGAGTCTTTACCGGCTTTTGGTCTTCCCGGTAATTTTATTCATGGCTCTTACCGATAGACAGGAGCCTTATGTTGTATTGTTATGTATAAGTTTAATTAGCGATGCTTTAGATGGTAGTATTGCACGTAGGTTTAATCTCCAAACTAAATTTGGAGCAGCGCTCGATAATTTGGCTGATATGTGCACTTATGCAGTGGCTGTTCTAGGTTTGTTTGTTTTTAAATGGACAGAAATAGAACCACATGCATGGATATTGTATTTGTTTTTTGGTGTTTTTGTGTTAAGCTATATTGTTGCCTTTGCACGATTTGGAAAAATACCCGGCTTGCATTTGTATTCTGCGGTTTCAGCAGGTTACGTGCAAAGTATTTTCTTTTTTGTTTTGTTTGTTTTCGGGTTTTATAATTGGTTTTATTACCTGGCCATTGCCTGGGGAGTAGTTGCATACATTGAAAAAACACTGGTACTTTTCCGGCTTGATGATATTAAACGTGGAGTTAAAGGTTTATATTGGCTGATGAAAGCACAAAGAGCAAATTAATAGAATGCGTTATTTTATCAAACGAGCTGCATTTTTATCGAATGCAGCTCGTTTTGTTTTCAAAGAATTGTTATTTGTTGAGACAAAAGTTTTGAGCTAAAAAAAGGTTGCCATTTCTAAGTGACAACCTTTTCTGTTTTTTTATCCCAGATATGATTTTAATAATTTGCTTCGCGATGTATGTCTCAATCGTCTGATAGCCTTTTCTTTTATCTGTCGTACCCTTTCTCGGGTTAATCCAAATCGTTCACCGATTTCCTCCAATGTCATTTCCTGACACCCTATGCCAAAAAACAGTCGAATAATGTCGCTTTCACGCTCTGTCAATGTTGCTAACGCACGGTGTATCTCCTTAGCAAGTGATTCCATGATAAGGGCACGGTCGGCGTTTGGTGAATCATTATTTACCAAAACATCCAAAAGACTGTTGTCTTCGCCATCCACAAATGGGGCGTCAACAGAAACATGTCTTCCTGATACTCTAAGAGTATCGGCAACCTTATCAGCAGGTAATTCCAAAGATTCCGCTAATTCTTCTGGCGAGGGCTTGCGTTCGTGTTCTTGCTCAAACTTTGAAAAAGCTTTGTTGATTTTGTTCAACGAACCTACCTGGTTCAATGGCAAACGAACGATACGCGATTGCTCTGCAAGCGCTTGAAGAATTGATTGGCGAATCCACCATACAGCATAGGAAATGAATTTAAAACCGCGGGTTTCATCGAACTTTTCAGCTGCTTTAATCAATCCAAGGTTTCCTTCGTTTATTAAATCCGGTAAGCTCAGTCCCTGGTTTTGGTACTGTTTTGCAACCGAAACAACAAAACGCAGGTTTGCTCTTGTTAATTTCTCTAAAGCAGCTTGATCGCCCTTTTTAATCCGCTGTGCTAATTCAACTTCTTCCTCTACAGTAATTAGTTCTTCCTTTCCAATTTCCTGCAAATACTTATCTAATGAGGCACTTTCACGGTTAGTAATTGACTTGGTGATCTTTAGCTGTCTCATATACTTTTCTTAAAAATCGTGCAAATATAGAACATTAATATATAACGGTCAAGGAGAAAATACAATGTATGATTGTAATTAATACAAAGTTAAAGCTTTTTTTTAAGGAATGTTATTTTCCAACCCCAAAAACAAAATAGGCAGGTTCACCATTTGGGTAAATTCCTTCAACTAATATTCCTCCTCTCGCATTTCCAACTTCTCTCTTAAAATCGCTGACTTCGTATATAGGTTTTTTGTTGACACTTGTAATGATAAACCCTTTTTCCAAACCTGCGTCTTTTAGTTTTCCTTTCTTAAGATTTGAAATCATAATTCCATGATTAATCTCCAAATCTTGTTTGACACTTTCATTTACTGATTCAAATTCGGCACCTAAAACAGTAATATTGTCCCTAACAATTTCCGTGTCGCCGTGTCTGTTACGTAATGTAACGGTAAATTGTTTCTTTTCATTGTCTCTTAATACAATTACTTTTACATCATCGCCCGGACGATACTGGCTAATTTTTTCCTGTAACTCTGCCGATGTTTTTGTTTTCTCTCCTTCAACAAAAATAATTACATCTCCTTCTTTTATTCCGGCTTCTTTTGCTGCACTGTTGTCCGTAACGCCACCAACATAAACTCCTTCCACTTTATCTAGCTCCAGTTTTTCTGCTAAATCAGCATTTATATCACCAATATTAACTCCGAGTAAAGCACGTTGCACCTCGCCAAATTCCTTTAAATCTTCGACAACCTTTTTTACGATAGTAACCGGAACAGCAAATGAATAACCTGTGTAGGAACCTGTTCGAGAAGCAATGGCAGTATTTATTCCTACTAAATTTCCTTGTTGGTTAACCAACGCTCCACCACTATTTCCCGGATTTACTGCTGCATCAGTTTGAATAAATGATTCAATGGAAGCTGCATTTTGATTTATTCCCAAATTCCGGGCACGTGCACTTACGATACCGGCAGTAACGGTAGAGGTTAAATTAAATGGGTTCCCTACTGCCAAAACCCACTCGCCAAGTTTGAGGTTTTCCGAGTTGCCATAGGTAAGGAAAGCTAAATCTTTGGCGTCGATTTTTAATAAAGCAATGTCGGTGGATGGATCTGTTCCAACCAATCGCGCTTCAAATTCTCGTTTGTCGTTTAGAATAACTTTTATATTCTGTGCATTTTCAATAACATGGTTGTTGGTAACAATGTATCCATCTTTCGATAAAATTACACCTGAACCAAAACCTTGCGAAATTTGAGGCTGACTTTTTTGAAATCCAAAAAATTCATCTAGAAATGGATTTCCGCTTGACCATTGTCCGGTACGTACCGATTGAGTGGCAATATGTACAACAGTATGAATCGATTTTTCAGCAGCAAACGTTAAGTCCGGTAATTGTTGCTGGCTGTCTGCCGGGTAGTCAATATATCGGGCTGCTTGTTCGTCTTTAACGGTAATTACTTCAGGCTTATCGAAAAAATTACTATAAGTCCATACGGCAACAAAAGCACCTACTATAACAAGTAAAAATGTCAGTGATATTCTTCCTATTTTTTTCATGATTATAAAAATTTAAATTTTACGTTTCCTTTTTTTCAAAATTGTTTTTGATGAAACGCAAATTTATTGCCAGTGTTCTCGCATTCCAACCTGCAAATGCCTTATTTTGCAATCTTTAACAAGCCAAGTCGTATTTTGTTAAAAAGACTAAACTGTTTTTTTGATTGTATGCAATTCTGTCAGTTTTTTTATTGGACTATTTTTCAGGGACCTTAAACCATTTTGTATCTAGAACAACTTCTTTGTAATTTAAAATGTAGTCGAATGCCTCCGACGAATCTTTTGCCTCGAAATATAGTTTACGATAAACTTCCTTTGCAAATTGTTGGACGTATGAAAGCTCAAATTGTTTAAAGAGATGATCAAAAAAATTATTGGTGTTGATAAAAACAATGGGTTTTGTGTGGTAAGAGAGTTGGCGCAAAGTCATTACTTCTAATATTTCTTCGAGGGTGCCAAAACCACCTGGAAGTGCGATAAATGCATCCGACATTTCGCGCATTTTTTCTTTTCTGGTCATCATGTCGGGAGTTACAATAACTTCGTGCGAATTGTCAGAAGCCAGTGAGCGCCCAATCATTTGTTCAGGAATAATTCCAATTGTTTTACCTCCTGCCTTACTTGCTGCAACTGTTATAGATTCCATTAACCCAACATTGGCACCACCATTTATTAATGTGTGGCCTCCTTTGCCGATTAGTTCACCTAATTTTTTTGCTTCGTTAAAATAGATGTCGTTAATGGCGTTGCTCGATGAGCAGAAAACACAGATGTTCATGATTAAAAGATATGAGTAGTGAGTAATTCTTGGTGAGAAAAAATCCGGGATTTACCCGGATTTTTTGATTTATAGAGTTGAATTTTAATCTTCAATAGGAGTGAGAAAATAAGTTTGTGTCTGATCTCAATACTTAATACTCACAACCTCATGTCTATCTTACGCATCAATATTCGCGTAAGTGGCATGGTCTTCAATAAATTTTCTTCGGGGCGGAACATCATCACCCATTAGCATCGAGAAAATATGATCCGCTTCAGCAGCATTTTCAATGGTTACTTGTTGCAATGTCCGTTTTTCAGGATTCATAGTGGTTTGCCAAAGTTGCTCGGCATTCATCTCTCCCAAACCTTTGTAACGTTGTGTGTGAACTGCGCTTTCGTTACCGTCGGCCCATTCATTAATTAATTGCAGGCGTTGTTGTTCTGTCCATGCATACGATTCTTTTTTCCCTTTTTTTATCAGAAAAAGAGGAGGTGCAGCAATGTACAAATAACCTTTCTGAATCAAGTCGTTCATGTAACGGAAAAAGAAGGTCATAATCAAAGTTGCAATGTGGCTACCATCCACATCGGCATCCGTCATAATTACTACTTTATGATAGCGTATTTTTACCATGTTTAAGGCTTTCGAGTCTTCCTCGGTTCCGATGGTTACTCCGAGAGCCGTAAAAATATTTTTGATTTCTTCGCTTTCAAAAATTTTGTGCTGCATGGCTTTTTCCACATTCAGGATTTTACCACGCAATGGAAGGATTGCCTGTGTTCTGCGATTACGGCCTTGTTTGGCAGTTCCACCTGCCGAATCTCCCTCGACAAGGAATATTTCGCACAAAGCAGGATCTTTTTCCGAGCAATCGGTTAATTTTCCGGGAAGTCCACCTCCGCTAAGTGCACTTTTGCGTTGCACCATTTCGCGGGCTTTCCGCGCTGCATGGCGCGCCTGCGCTGCAAGAATAACTTTCTGCACAATTGTTTTTGCATCCTTTGGGTTTTCTTCCAGGTAATTCTTAAGCATGTCGCTAACAGCCTGGTCAACCGAAAGACTAACTTCAGAGTTTCCTAATTTGGTTTTGGTCTGACCTTCAAACTGAGGCTCTTGTACTTTTACCGAAACTACGGCTGTTAAACCTTCGCGAAAGTCATCGCCACTGATGTCGAATTTTAGTTTTGAGAGCATTCCCGACTGGTCGGCATAGTTTTTCAAGGTACGAGTTAAGCCTCGCCTAAAACCTGTTAAATGCGTTCCACCTTCAATGGTGTTAATGTTGTTTACATACGAATGAATATTTTCAGCAAACGACGAATTGTACTGAAGTGCAATTTCAACAGGAATGCCATTTTTTTCAGAAGTAACGTGAATGGTATCCTGAATCAGTTTAACACGAGTTTCATCGAGGTATTCAACAAATTCCTTTAATCCTTCTTCCGAATAAAAGTTTTCTTTTTTGAAGTTTCCATCCTCATCTGTTTCGCGTTCGTCGATGATCGAAAGTTTAATTCCTGCATTTAGAAATGCCAACTCACGTAATCGTGCAGCCAGTATTTCGTATTTGTATTTTGTGGTTAAAAATATCGAGGCATCGGGTTGGAAAGTTACGATTGTTCCGGTAATGTCAGTTTCGCCAACGATTTTGGCTTCGTATTGTGGTTTCCCTATTTTATATTCCTGAACCCATATTTGTCCTTCGCGATGTATTTCAGCTCTCAGGTCAGACGACAATGCGTTAACGCACGAAACCCCAACTCCGTGAAGCCCCCCCGAAACTTTATACGAGTCTTTATCGAATTTACCACCGGCGTGAAGTACAGTCATTACAACTTCCAGTGCCGATTTGTTTTCCTTTGTGTGTTTTTCTGTTGGAATTCCACGACCGTCGTCTTTAACCGTAATGGAATTGTTTTCATGAATAATTACGTCGATATTGTTACAATACCCGGCAAGCGCTTCATCAATCGAGTTGTCGACTACCTCATAAACCAAATGGTGTAATCCTTTTTCGTTGGTGTCGCCAATGTACATCGACGGACGTTTCCTAACTGCTTCTAATCCTTCAAGTACCTGAATACTATCTGCTGAATAGTTGCCGTTACCTGCGTTCGATCTGCTTTCTTGTTCTATTTCACTCATCTCTGTCTCTTAAATTTAATTCCTTTAAAATAAAATAGTTCCCCTTGTAAAAAAGCTCAAAAGCTTTTAAAAGGAAACTAGTTGATTTACAAGTTTTTATGCTGCTTTAAAAACGATCTAAAAATCACGTCACAAAGATAGAAAAATTGATGACAAAACTACTTTGTTTTGATGTATTCCTGCGCATATTTTTCAACAAGATATTAACTTGAAACGAGCGTGTAAAACATGATGTAAAAGAAGGGATTATGCATGGCGAGTTCCATTGAATACTTTTGATGAATTTTTATTTTTATGAGATGAAAATGAGGGATTGTAGAGGTACTTTTAGAAACAAAAAAAAGGAAGCTGTTTAGCCTCCTTTTTTGTCCGAGTTGATTGATTTGTTTTAGCTAGAATGCATAACTGATTCCAGCTAAAAAATTAAAACTTTGTACAGGGTAACCAAACCATAGCTGGTATTTTTGGAACCCAAAATTATTCAGTTGTGCAAATACCGAAAACTTGCTGGTTATTTGGTAATTGCCTTTTACGTTTAGGTCGAAAGCTGTGTCAAGGTTATTCGATTTGTAGGTTGGGGTTTGGGCGACCAAAGTAATAATGAAAGGGTTTATGTCTTCAATTATCAACGCTTTTCGTTGCCCTATTAAAAAGAAATCAGCAGAGAGACTTAGTTGTTCGTTCACTTTGTAGCCAATTGAAAAGTTTGCATCCCAGGCAGGCATGTTCCAGGCTTCTGTTTGCTCATCTAATTTATACGTGTAATAGTTAACTGATGCCATAAGATCAAGTTTATCTGATGAGGCGTGAAATACTTCAGCATTTAATTTTAAACGATTCATATTATCATATAGAACGGAAAAAGTATTGTCGACTACCAATGGCGCCGGGTTGTATGCCGGATCTAAATAATAGCTTTCATTTAAGTAATAAAAAGCCTGATCATCGATAATGGAGTATTCGGCCGAAATTTTAAAGTTGGTCTTTTTCGAAAACTTACCGTCAAACCCGCCATAAAAACGAATTTTTTCGAACGAATTTTTTACATCATGGTCCGGGTTTACAAATGGATTTTCGTAAGCAATTTTTGAATAGTAATTACTTTGGTAATTGCCATCAATTCCGGCATAAATATTAATAATTTCTTTAACTGGCGCCCAGTTTGCACGAATGTTTGGCGTTATTTTAGCTTGGGTATCTTCATCAGTTTCCATAACAAACCAGGTATTTACACCTATTTTCAGGTTAGCAGTTTCGTTGCCAATGTACCAGGCCGGTTTAGCGAACAGCCAGGTTTGACTTTTATCGCCAACCAGCGAATCGCCGCGGGGTGTTATAGCATCGGCCATAATATATTGAGCCCCGGCATCGAGCAAGCCAACGCCGGTTTGTAGTGGTTGTCTGACATTGGCAGTAAAATTGGCAAAATGTTCGCGCTGGTCGGTTTTGGTGCCAAAGTAATGGTAGTCGAAATTAAAACCAAATACGGCTTCGTCCATTTCTGCTGTTGGATTTGTTAGTGAGATATTAAAACCACCTTTGTTGAAAGCCTGCTTTGTTCCAAAATAATTAATTGTCTGATCGTCTTCCAAAAGAAAAGAGGGGACAGGATCAAGTGGGTAGCCATAATAGTTGAATGCATCGTTTTTATAGTCGAGGTTAACCGATAAAACTGAATTTTGAAACATGTATTTTACAAACAGATCCACCTCGTTTTTCATAAAAGGTGCATCTACTTTATCACCGCCTTCCAGTTCGATGTTACCAAACGAAGAAAGGTGTTTTGCATGAATTCCAAATAACGAATTTTTTGAATTTACATTGTTGAAAAATACCTCGCCATAAGGCTTGAAATAGCTGCCAACACCGGCACGAACTAAACCATAACCTTTACTGGTGTTGGGTTTTGAGGTTTCAATAGTGGCAGCTTTGAGCGGATTTACCGAGAAGGTACTAAAGACCGGAACACTGTTTATGTTGTAGTTAAAAGTTGGTTTTTTGTGCTCTGTTTCCTCAATGGTGGGCATGCTATTAAGTTTGTTGGCATCCTCAATGGTGGGCTTGTAAGCTTTGGTTACTTCCACTTCCTGTGTTAGCGTATCGCGCTGTGCTTGTGCCACAGAAAAGGAGGCCGCAAAAATAATCAGGAAAATATATTTTATTTGTTTAAACATGATCTCGAATTTTAGTTTTGTTTAATTTCCATTTGAAACGAACTGTCAACTGCATTTTGTTGTTGCTGAGCTTCTGCTGCCAAAATTTTATCCAGTCGTGCCTGCGCTTCTGCTTTAACTCCGTCTGTATCGTTGTTGTAGTTTTCTGCTAAACTTTTTAAGGTGTGTTTTGCCTGAAATTGGTCTCCATTATCTTCGTAAATATTGGCAAGAAGTAAAAATGCTTTTCCTAACCAGTATGTATAAGGAGTTCCTTTTTCAATAAAATCAACTATTTCTTCTTCTGCTTTTGGCTTTTTATTGTCGCGGTAATAGATTTCAGCCAACAGGTATTTTGCTTCGGCTCCCTGTTCCAGTTTTGTGTCACTGGCGGCATCGCGCAGTGGGCTAATGGCCGAACTCAGATTCCCTAATTCGTAATTTGATTTTCCTTCAGCAAAATCAGCTTCTTTTTTTAATGCATCGGTTACCACTTCCGATTTTTTTACTTTGGCAGCAGCAACAAGAGTTTGCTGGTAGTTTTTGTCAATCATATAACAGCGCATTTGCCCCGTGTAAGCTTTCAGGAAATTCCATTTGCTGTTGGAAACCTGTTCCAATGCGATGAAGAGTTGAAGTGCCTCACTGTAGTTTTCGGCGGCGAATGTCATTTCTGAAGATTTGGAAAGTGCCGGCTCGCTAAAGATATTGGTTGGCTGCGTAGCAACGTAGGTGTAATGATCATTTGCTGAAGTGTATTCGCCTTCTTTGTAAAGCGATTCAGCCAGATAAAAGTGAGCATTTAAAGCATACGCTCCTGTTGGGAACTGGCGTAAGTATTGTTCGAGTTGTGTTTTTGCGCCTTCTTTTCCCGACATATACATTCGTTCGGCTGCCATGTAGGTAAGCTGATCTTGCTCTGAAGCTGTAACATTTGTTTCGCCTCCCAAACGTTGCACGTAGGCGAAATAGGCATCCACATTGTTTAGTTCAACGTAGCAGTTTTTTATACCTGATAGAGCAGAGTTTGCTTCCGGTGTACCTTTGAAATTTTCAGCAACTTCTTTGTATTGAACGAGCGCTTTGTTGAAATCGCCATTGTTGTAGTTGACCAACCCAAGCTGAAGAAGTGCTTTTCGGTAATAATTACTATTCGGATGTTGACTAACAATTTCCTGATATTGCTGAACGGCATCGTAATTTTTACCAATTCTTTCGTTGGCGCGACCTAATTCGAATAATGCATCATCGCGGTATTCCGACTCTGGGAAATCAGCCAGTAAGCGGGTTAGGCTGCTGATTTTTTCATTTTGTTTTCTCTGTAAACCTTCACAAAAAGCAATTTGAAGCAGCGCATAGTCTGCTTCGTGCATTTTCATGTTGTAGGCTTGTTGGTAGTTTTCTTCAGCCAGATTGTAATTTGTTTTCAGAAAATAATAGTCGCCCACCCGGTTGTAGGCATCCGCTAGTTTAGGGCTGCGATTGCCTTGCATGGTATTTACATATTTTTTAAAATGTGTAAAAGCTGTTTCTTTGTCGTCCATTTTCAAGTAAGCATACCCCAAATTATATTCAGCATTGCCAGCTTCTGTTTTTGCCGCCCCTGCGTTTTGCATAAATTGGTTGTACGATGTAATGGAACTATTATAGTCGCCAACGCGGTACAAAGCTTCCGATTTCCAGTACAATGCTTTGGCTTTTATTTCACGGTTATAACTTCCGTTTTCAAGCGATAAATCAAAAAGATCAATTGCCTGGTTGTAAGCCATGCTATTAAAAAGCTCCAATCCACGATAAAAAGTTACACGTTGGTAGGCTTTTAAAATGTCAGGTGTTTTATTCTGAATTTTTTCGATGGATGCAATGGCATCGTTGTAATTTTTGGTGACCATATAAACTTCAACTAAAATTCGATAGGCTTCTGCATTTTTTGACGAATTTGGATATTCGGCAATGTAGCGATCGAAGGCTTTAATGGTTTCGTTAAATGGTGAGTATGAAAGTTCGTAGGTTAGTTTGGCATAACTAAACAATGCATCTTCTTTTATCTCCGGATTAAAATCAAATTCGGAAGCTGCGTTGTAAGCCGTTTTGGCTTTTTCTTTGTCGTTTAACTTTATAAAACAATCGGCCAAATGATAATAGGCATTTTGTGTCATTTCGTCCTCGCCAATTGTTGCTTTCTCTAAAAGTGGAGCCGCTTCAGCATATTTCCCTGAATTGTAATAACAAAAACCAAGAATGTAGTTTTCTTCTTTTGTTTTCAGACCTGATCCTTCAAAATAAGTTTCCAGATAAGGAATTGCTTTTTCGTACTGACGTAAGTGAAAATAAGAGTCACCAACGATTTTCGAAAGTTCAGCACGATGCTCTTCTGCTACATCGTTAATGATAGGAGCAGTGTAATTAACTACCTCGTTGTATTTTTGTTGTTTGTAATATATATGACTGACATACATCGGAATTACCTGCGAATAAGCCGGATCGTTGTTAAGTTTGGTGAATCCTTCTAAAGCAGCCTGATAATCTTCCTTTAAATACAGAATGTGAGCACAATAGTATGTGGCCGGTTTGCTGTATAAATTATTGGTGTTTTTGATGGCATTAAACTCAACAAAAGCTTCATCGATGTTATCTTCCATCATGTTTGCATAACCATTTTGGTATTGCAGTTCAATCCTGTCTTTTTCCGAAAGATCATTTCTGTCCACGTTCTGAAAACTTCGTATTACCGAAGTGAACTGCTTTTTCTCAAACTGGTTTTTACCGAGGTTAAACCATGCCGGATTGATGTACGGACTTTCAGGATGTGATGCGATAAAGGTGCGCATTAGTTGGCTGCCTGAATTGTATCCCGCGTGCAAAGCTGATACCGATTTGTAATATTCGGCTTCAGAATAAAGCTCCGATTTCTTGTCGAGGTTTTTCTGTATTTTTTCGAATTGCCTGAAAGTTGCAACATACTTTCCCTTGTTGTAGAGTTCTTTAGCAATATCAATATCTTTCCGAACATTTTCGAAATAAACAGTTTGTTGTGCCTTTATTTCGTTGTAAAAAAGAAATAGAAGTAAAAAGGATATAAAAATTCGAATTGTTTTCATGTTAGTACTATCTCATTATTAGTGAATTAATAGTCGAAATAAAAATTTCCGGGATTCTTGTTAAGCCGGATTTTAAACAAAATCCTAAATTAGGTATAATCGTTTTGCTGATTCGTTTCAAATTGTTGTAATTCTTAACAAGAAACTGTTTATTTCTTTCGTTTATTATATCTGATGACAATTATTTTCAAACTACATTAGCATGTAATTGCATATTATGGACAAGAAAAAAGTGATACAGTTGGCAAATGCCGAGATTTTTCAACGTGAAAACCACATTCTGGCAGAGGTAAATCTTGAGGTGAATGCGGGAGAGTTTATTTATGTGATTGGAAAAGTAGGAACCGGAAAAACCAGTCTGATAAAAACGCTGAATGCCGAGTTGCCACTTTATACTGGAGACGGTATGGTATTGGGGCACAAACTTCCGGAAATAAAACGTCGCGAAATAGCGGAGTTGCGTCGAAAACTGGGTGTGGTTTTTCAGGATTTTCGTTTGTTGAGCGACAGAAATGTAAATCAAAACCTGGCTTTTGTATTAACGGCCACCGGCTGGAAAGATAAAACCAAAATAAAAGACCGTGTAAATGAGGTGCTTGAGGTTGTGGGTATGACGCATAAAATTGATAAAATGCCTCATGAATTGAGTGGGGGAGAACAACAGCGTGTTGTAATTGCCCGCGCCATTCTCAATAATCCGGAAATTATTATTGCCGACGAACCTACCGGAAATCTTGATCCGGAAACATCGGAAGAAATCCTTGATCTATTTATTCGTTTAAACGACGAAGGTAAAACCGTTTTAATGGCCACGCACGATTATGCGGTTATCGCCAAAAAACCTGCACGTACTTTGGTTTGTGCCGATGGAAAACTTTCAGATTCGGATAAGATTAAAGAGGAGATTGAATTTGAAAGTTTGCTGGAGTCGAATGTTTAGACTAAAAACTTCGAATAAATTTCGTATAGCACCTTTTCTTCATTCTCCCAGGTGAGTTCTGTGGCTGCCGTTTTTAGGTTTGCTTTCCAGATTTTTCTTTTGGTAGTATTACTTAAAGTGTCGTTTATTTTTTCTGCAAGGTCTTTCGGATTCAGCGAACTTGTAATCTCTCCAACCTCATATTTTTTTACAATTGCGGCCATTTCGGGCAGATTGGTAACCAATACCGGAACTTGCGCTTGTATATAATCGAACAATTTATTGGGCAATGCAAAGCGGTAATTTAATCCAAGGTCTTCTTCAATCGAAAGCCCCAGATCGGCTTGTGGCGTAAGTTTCGCCAGTTCTTCCAAGGAAAGCCGTCCGGTGAATTCAACCTTGTCGACTAAGTTTTCTTTTTTTACCAGTTCTTCTAATTCGGATTTAATATCTCCGTCTCCGGCGATTACAAGTTTTGCACCTTCTATAAATTGCACGGCCAATATCGCTTGTTCCAGGCCCCGGCCAATGTTTACTGCTCCCTGATAAAGAATGATCTTTTTATCCTTTCCCGTTTTTTTTGAATTGAAATTTCTAGCCACTGGAATGTTACGAACAACTTTAAAATCAACACCATATTTTTTATTGTAAACATTGGCAATTGAATCACAAACAGTGTAGGCCGATTTTACTTTTGGCAACATATTTTGTTCGAGCCACTCCCATATCTTTTGCACGCGCGGACGGTGGATTAATTCAGGAACTTCGGTGAAATATTCGTGGCTGTCGTAAACCAATTCTTTTCGCCTTATTTTTGCTGCCAAAAAGTTGGCAGTTAGCGAGTCTAAATCGTTGGAAAGTAGTACGTCGGCTTTTGCAAAAAGTAAAAACAGAAATAACCTGAAATTGTACTCAGCATAAAAACAAGCCCCTTTTTTAAACAGCAGTAAAAATCGTTTGGTTTTGTAAGTACGATTTATCGATTGGCTTCCTGGAAGCTTTCGTCCTAATAACAAAACCCGAAAACCCATGTTTTGCAGCGAAGTACAAACTTTATGCACCCGGTTGTCCGAAACCAAGTCGTTGGTAACCGAAACGATAATTCTTTTATTGCTTTTTTTCAAATTGGTCTTTTGATTTTGTTGTAAATATAAACTTTTGGATTGGAGAATTATTTTACAAATGAAGATTTAATCCTTATTCATTAATCAATAATCATTTCACGTCTTATCTTTGCGCAAAATTGATTTATATGATTCGTTTTCGTGAAAATTATTCGTTAAAACAACACAATACTTTTGGTGTTGATGCCAAAGCCAAATACTTTTTTGAATTTACTGAAGCCGAAGATTTAGATGTTTTTTTGAACTCAAACGAAAGCTGGTTAAACGAAAGGTTGATTGTGCTGGGAGAGGGAAGTAATATTCTTTTTCTTGATGATTTTGACGGACTTGTGATTCATCCGGCAGTACCGGGAATAACATCGGTTTATGAAGATCGCCAAAATGAATGGTTTGAAGTTGGAGCGGGTGAAGTTTGGGACGATTTTGTGCAATATGCAGTTGCATACCAGTTGGGTGGAGTAGAAAATCTTTCGCTTATTCCGGGAATGGTTGGAGCAGCACCGGTTCAGAATATCGGTGCTTATGGTCAGGAAGTTTGTGGCCTGATTGAAAAAGTGAAAGGCTACAACCTTGAAAAAAGGACAATAGAAGAGTACACTGGTAATGCCTGTCAGTTCGAGTATCGGAACAGTATTTTTAAAAGTTATTTAAAAAATAAATTTATCATTACTTCCGTAATTTTTAAACTCGATAAATTTCCCGAATACAATTTGAAATATGGGCAACTGGAAGAACGAGTAAAAGAAAAAGGCGACATAAATTTACATACTATTCGTGAGTCGGTAATTGAAATACGCTCCTCGAAATTGCCCGATGTAAAGGATTTGGGTAGTGCGGGAAGCTTCTTTAAAAACCCTGTTGTGTCGGCGGCAGTTGGCGAAAAATTGCAAAAAGAGTTTGACGGAATTCCTGTTTACCCAGGCAATGGTGGAAAATCGAAACTGGCAGCCGGATGGCTAATTGAGCAAAGTGGCTGGAAAGGAAAACGTGAGGGTGACGCAGGCGCGCACAACCAGCAAGCATTGGTTTTGGTAAATTACGGAAATGCAAGTGGAAAAGATATCTACAATTTTTCGGAGAAAATCAAACAATCGGTATTTGAAAAATTTGGTATTGAGTTGGAACGCGAAGTAAACTGTATTTAATGATTTTGTCATTTCCACGAAAGAGCGAATCACATCACATATTTGAGGATTACTTCTTTTGCATGAATAATACCGATTTGTATTTGAATTTACTCAATAAATTCACTTCGTTCTTTATTGACTTTCAAATATCTATCGGTATTATACCACGTTATTTGCTGGGTAAATTAACACCTAAAATGGTATAACAATTTATTTTCTATTTGAATATCTTCCTGTCGTTTAAAGCTTGCCTGTAAATTTCTGCGTTTTTGTTGTGTTGTCGCAGGGTTTTTGCAAAATTGTGGTAGCCCGAAAAATCTTCTTTGGCACACATATAAATATACTGATGATTTTCGTAGTTCAACACCGCATCGATGGTCTGAATAGAAGGAAAACAAATTGGACCCGGTGGAAGTCCTGCATGTTTGTAGGTGTTGTAGGGAGATTCAATTTCGAGATGTTTGTTTAGTACCCTTTTTATAGAAAAATCGCCAACTGCATATTTAACGGTCGGGTCGGCTTGTAAGGGTATTCCTCTTTTTAAACGATTTATATACAATCCTGCAACTTTTGGTAGTTCGTCTTTTTTTATGGTTTCCGATTGTACAATCGAAGCAATAATAGAAACTTCAGCCGGAGAAATATTTAAAAGTTCGGCTTTCTCCATACGTTCCTTGTTCCAAAATTTCTGGTATTCAACATGCATCCGTTCTGCAAAATCTTTTGCCGAGGTTGTCCAGTACATTTCGTAGGTATTCGGTATAAACATTGCACGGAATGTTTCGGTGTCAAATCCCCATTCAGTTATTTGTTTTTCATCCGAAAATAAATTTAAAACCGACAGAGAATCGGCTTTAATGTATTTACTTACTTTTCCTGCAAGTTCTTCTTTAAAACGGACATTATTGAAGGTAACATCAACAGGTTCTTGTGTACCACTTCTAAGTATATTAAC